>JBDGXD010000146.1:0-10336 GCA_039584755.1 Gemmatimonadota bacterium | reverse complement strand
CCCCAGCAGCTCGGTCACCACAATGGTCATCACGAACCCCAGTGTGCCGAACACGACGCCGGAGGATACGACATCCTGGCCTCGATCGGTGGCCACGGCAATCGACGTACCAGCACTGCTAGGTGACACCTCGACGGTGACATCCTCCATAGTGCTCCAACGCCGCTTCGTTCCCCCCACCTGGGCCTCCGGAACGACTTCGCCGGTGTGCCGCTTGATCATCTCGCCGAGTGCTCCCAGCTGCGCGGCGGAGAGAGTTCCTGCAACCGTCTCGAAGCTCACGAACCGGGTCTGCGCGCCGAGCCACGCAATGGCACTCCTGTGTTTGGTGTGACTCAGCTCATACAGCGCTTGCTCCACTGCTGCACCATCCAGACCGACTTCATCAGCCGCCTGCTTCAAGTGTTCTCTGGTGAGTTCGTCTGCACCGCTCGCTGCAAGTGCGATCTCTTGCGCCCGATCCAGTACCCGCATGGCATCGCGTTCGGGCAGCGATCGTCCGGCGGTCATCTGGACATCGAGTCCACTATGGCCTTCTCGCCCGGATCGCGACATAGTCACCCCTATCGTAGCCTTCTACAGGTTGTTCCACTGTATCGTTGGAGAACTTGGGGTGCAGCGTGAGTGTCTGGGCAAACTCCAGAGCCTCGAACCCTGTTGTGACGAGAAGGTTCTTCTTCTCCTCCGTCGTCCGCCAGTTGGCTGCAGCGGCAAACTCCACCGGGTAGGGATTCTCGGGTGCGACCTTCTTGAGGTACGGGTCGTCCCAGGTCCCGCGGACTGCGGCGAACGGGTACAGCAACCCGTAGGAACTCTCCGCCGGAACATCGGCCACCACTATGGCACCGCCGGGTCGCAACACCCGATGCGCTTCCTGGAACGCCTGCTCGAGGTTAGCGATATAGCTGGGAGTACCGTTGAAGAGCACAGTGTCGAATTCTACATCGTCGTATGGCAGGCTCTCCGCACTGCCGTTCCGTACATCCAGTCCTCGCTTTGCGGCAATTTCCGCCATTCCACCGGCCGGCTCGACTCCGTGTGTGATCTCGATGGCGTGCTCCGTGCGAAGCAGATGTTCGAACAACCCACTACCGCAACCTACACTCAGTGCTTTTCCGGGATTGGACAGAAAGTGTCTCAGCAGCAACACCTCCGAATCCAGCACGTTGCGGTTCAGCAGAAACCACGCATCATACTGCTCGGCGTACTCGTCAAACGGCTCACGAGGCATAGGATGGATTCCTTGGGTCTGTCTGAGGTATCGTCAGGACTCAGGCCACTCCACGGCTGCCGGATCTATGTCCAGCCATTCGCAGGCTGCGTCAATATTGCGAAACACGCTGAAATCGTGTGGCAATTCATCCTGTGATGTCAGTTCGAGCATCCGGGTCATGCCGTAGTCGTGGTCGCGTGACACTACGTTGGCCACGCGAGCCTTGCCGAACTTCTCGAGATTTCTGCGAATCAACTCTACTTGCGGCCGGACATCGGCGGGAGTCACCTTCATCTGAGCGTTGGTCTTGTCCACCAGTATCTTGAAGTTGGGCTTCATCCTGGCATCGCCCACCACGTCCAACACGGCTTGGACCTCTTCCTCAGCTGCGATCTCACCGTCGAATACTATCACGATGAGGTTTTCAGCTTCCTGGAATCCGAACCTGTGACTCATTGTGCCATCCCCTTGGGTTACATCGTTGGCTTGCGCCCCGCCACCACCGCTTCCCGATACTCCAACCAGAGAACACAGACATGTTCGAGACCTGCGCTCCGGAGCACCTCCAAGTCCTGTAACAACTTCAACGGCTGATCGTGTTCCTTCGCTTCGAGTTCATCCAGATACTGCTGGGTGGCCGACGGGCTCGAGAACCGTCCGTCGTCCGCAGCCGCCCGTCGCACGATCCCGGCTACACGCAGTTGCTGGAACCGGTCTTCAACCTCAGCACTGTCACTCTCGATCAGATCGGCGTTGATGAACCAGCCACCTGGCTTCAAGCGCGATGAGCCGGCCACCAGGACCTGCAGCTTATCGTCACGGTCCAAGTGATGCAGCGCGTATGAAGATAACACCGCGTCGAAAAGTGGATCTGGCTGGACCAGTCGATCGAGTTCGCGGAAATCTCCCACACAAGAGTCAACCCGCTCATTCAGAGCGCCCAATCTGCTCGACGCGAGTTCGACCATCGACTGGGCCCCGTCGACCGCCACGACTCGGGCAATGGGGTACGCGGTGAGCAGACGCTGTGTGAGATACCCGGTTCCGCACCCGAGCTCGAGCACACGTATCTCGGTATATCTGGCCAGGGGCAAGAACTCGAGAGCAACATCCACCATTCGCGTGCGATTGGGGTGCATCACCTCCATGTCGGCATCGTACGTGGCAACGCGTGCCGCAACGTCATAGGCGCTGATGCTCTTGGAGTTCATGCCTCGGTCGTACCCGATCTAGCTTCCGCCACTGGTGAGTCGGAGATCTTCTGCAGCAGCGAATCCAGTTCCTCTCGCAGCTGTTCTGTCTGATCGGAGCTGAGTCGCTGGCCCAGCAGGCTTGCGGCGTGAAGTAGCACTATCACGACGGCACCAATCGGAACCGCGTAGAATCCCCAAGGTGAGTCTCCCATGGCCCACTGTACATACCCGAGTGCCGCCCCAAACAAGATGGCGAAAGTCATGACGGAGTAGACGAACATGAACATCGTCCAGATCTCCGGCCGCGGTGAGAAACGACCGCGGAGGAGCGAGCCGTCAGCGGTATCCTGCAAGTGAACCGAGAGGTGGGGTGACCAGAAACGTCGCTCAGTTTCTGCTACACGAAACTCGGCGGAGCGACCTGCCGATATGCTGTTCAGGTTGGAATCGGCGATTTCAGTCCGGATCCTGCCGATCGCCTCGCCGGCCGAGAGCACGAGTTTGACCGAAAACGTGGGACGCATTCTGGCGGCTTTCATTGTCCCATCTCTCGGTCGTGTTGGGGAACTGCCCGGCTACCCCATCCGGGCGCCGTTGGGCACAGGAGTCTCCGGCACCGCGAGTACCGGCACGATACCGTCGGGGTAGCCTATGTCGAACAGCATGCCTTCAGACACCTCTCCCGCCATGCGACGCGGTTCGAGATTGACCACAAACAGTGCCTGTTTCCCCGCGATCTCGCCAGGATTGCCCCGCTCTCGCTTGATGCCGGCGAGTATGGTGCGTTTCATGTCTCCAAAGTCGACGTGCAAGCGCATGAGCTTGCCGGACTGAGGCACGTCCTCAACGGACTCGATCGTACCCACTCTGATGTCGACCTTCTCGAGTACGTCAAAGGGTACGGTCGGCTTGACGGGTTCTGGTTTCATCACGACTCCAGACGATTACACCACCGAGCGAATGATCTCGCTAATGCGGGCCAGGTGGTGATCGTCATGCTCGGCCACAAAGAAGAAGAGATCCACCACACTCATCGGCTGCTGCAGGCGCGGGTGCAAAGCCGTGTGTTGAATCACTTCGCCCGACAGTTCCTCCAGCCGCGCGACCGTCGCCGCGCGAGCCTCCCTGAACTCGCCCAGCAAGTCTTCCGCGTCCCGTTCGTTGTGGCATGCTTCGTCAGTCTTGCGATTCTCCGGGTCGGCCGGACGTAGCTCCGCAGCACCCGACTCGAGATCGTCGAGCCGGCCGGTCCACAGCGATTCCAGGTCCAGCAAGTGACCGACGTTCTCCTGAATCGACCAAGTATCGTCCAGTATCGCATTGAACTCGTCGGGTGTGAGAACCCGGACCCTCTCCTCCAATCGGGCTGGCGTTCCCCGTACTCGTTCCAGGATGTCCGGGAAGGCCTCGGCGGGAAGGCCGAGTTCGAAACTGCGTTCGAACCAACGTCTGCGAACAGTAGTCATTGCGCTATTCCTCACTCAGCCGTGATTTCGGTTCTGGTCTGTCGACACCGCGGTGCATCAGCTTCGCTGAATCGGGGCAGAGTTCTCGGAACTGCCTCGTCGCCCTTATTGCTTCCGGCGCCCCAGTGCGGTCGACCAGATGAAATCCCAGGTGGTTAAAATATCCGTCAGCATCGGTAGTCAACAGATACACGTCCGCGAGTCCCTGTGCTCTCGCCGTGTCAATCACGTGATCACAAAGCTGCAGGCCGATACCGTGTTTGCGAAACCGTGGTGGCACGGCCAGTGAACGGAGCAGACCGACTTTCGCGAAACGCTCCAACGCGACCACTCCAACTACAATCGCGTCTGCCTGCGCTGTGAAAAAGCTGCCAACAATGGCAGGGACGTCGTCAGTCGGCAGGCGGCACTCCTCGAGCAACTCGAGGATGACGGGCAAATCCTCCTCTGTGGCCTGACGTATCTGCGACTCTCGAGTGGAGTCGTGTCCCGGTTGTTGTCTCACCGGGTCTCCATCGATTGGCCCCCTCGCACCCATGGTCAAGCCTCCAGCTCCCGCTCTACCGCAACGCGCTCGGCCTCGCCGAGCTGCGCTACGCTGAGGGCGGCGCGACCCAGTGCACGGTAAAGCGCCGCTTCCTCCGGTGGTAGGACGTCCAGATGCTTGCGAACGGTCGCACTATCACCCCGCGCTACAGGACCGGTAAGAGCTGAACGGGCACCGGCACGCACTATGTTCTCTACAGTACCCCTGATGATCGGGATGAGCGCCTCACGCGCGTCCTCACCGGTCAGGCCGGCGCACTCCAGCAACCGCTGTGCGGCCGCGGCGACCACCACGATGTAGTTGGAGGCGAATACAGCTGCAGCATGGTACAGTGGCTTGGCTGCAGCCGGTACGCGGAGCGGCTTCATGCCAAGAGCAGTGGCTAACTCTTCTGCCACCGCGATCGCCCCGGTGTCACCCTCGACTGCCGCAGCAGCTCCTTTCAGTCTGTCCGCTGCGGTCTCGGCCTCGCTCAAAGATTGTAGCGGATGCAACGACCCAACAGGGCAGCCACACGACTGCAGCGGGGCCAGCACGCCTGCGTCCAGCACACCGGAAAGGTGCAGTATCACTTGGCCCTCACCAACCCGTCCGTCGCACGCAAGCTCGTTCGCTACGTCCGCCAGCACGTCGTCGGGTACTGCAAGCAAGACGGCATCTACTTCGGCAAGCCAGGGCGGCGGGCCGCCATGCGTGTAATCGACTGTAGACGGAAGATCTCTTGGTCGGGAGCCGTGCAGCCGTACTTGATACCCCACTCTCGAGAGTGCCATAGCGAGGCCGGCGCCGGCCCGACCCGCTCCCACGATTCCTACGGTGGTCACTGGTTCTGTTCGTCGCCCTCGGCCCCAGACTCCTGAGCCGCCCGGGCGAACAGCTCCTCGATTGTGGGTGTGTCATCCAGCAATGCCAACGCCCGCATTACCTGTACGTCGTCGGCCGTCTGGCGCATCGCTTCGACGTCCCGCCCGAACACATAGCGCGTGACCTCATACTCCAGTTGGCTGTCGAGCATGTCGCGCGCTCCATCAAAGACCGACTGGGGCAAGTCGATGCCGCCCTCTCGGACGCGGCCCACCAACTCGTTGCGCATCGCCGCGGTTGCCTGGAAATCACGATCGGCAACGAGTCCCTCCGCTTTCAATTCCAGGGCGTAGCTCGTGACGACACCACGGAACACTGGGATATCCGAACCGAGTTCACGCCAGAACTGTTGCTCACCTTCGGTGAGTGTGTCGGCTCTCACCGTGACATCCGGCCTGATGCCGCCGCCACCGATTACCGGCCGACCGGCGTCCGTGTAGAAGACATCGCTGGCTTGGGTCACGGTGCTGTCGCCCGAAAGGTCTTCCAGCTGTTCTTCCAGCGCTCCCACGATTTGGAGTGATTCACCCACCCGCCGTATCGGTCGCTGGATGGTGCGTCCATTCGGTGTGTACCACCGGCCGGTGGTAATCTGTAGCGCGTTGTTCGGACCGAATGGAAAAATGGTTTGCACCAAGCCCTTGCCAAAGGTCGGTGTGCCGAGGATCACAGCTCGATCGTGGTCCTGCAACGCACCGGCAATGATCTCGGCGGCACTGGCAGATCCTCCATTGACCAGTACCACCAGGGGCATGTCGGGCCACTGCTGTTCGTTGCGAGTCGTGTAAGTTTCGGTTGCGGGTCCATTGCGACCGCGGGTATCGGCCACGACTTGATCGCGATCGAGAAACAAATCGGTCAGCGCGATCCCTTGATCGAGCAAGCCGCCAGGGTTGTTGCGCAGGTCGAGTATCAACGAGTGTGCACCCTGGTCTCGCAGCTCGGTGATAGCTTCCTTCAGTTCCTGCACAACCGTCTCGCCGATGGTGGTGTACGCCAGCGACACGAATCCCACACCGGACCGCAACATCATTGCTGCTTGCACCGACCTAATCTGAATGACCGCTCGTGTGAGCGTGACATCGAATGGCTCCGGTACTCCCGGCCGCTGAATCGAGATCTGTACGGTCGATCCTGGCTCGCCGCGCAGTTCGGACACGGCCTTGTCATTCCTCCAGCCGAACGTCGACACTCCCTCGACCTCAACGATTCTGTCACCCGACTCTATGCCTACCTCTTCAGCCGGCGTGTCGGCCATCGGTGCAATGATAGTGATCCAGCCATCACGCACATCGATCTGCATACCGAGGCCACCGTACTGGCCGGTCGTACGTTCGCGCAGTTGCTCGACGTCATCTGGTCGCAGAAAACTGGCGTACGGGTCATCGAGTTGTACGATCAAACCGTCTATCGCCATGTCGTAGAGCTGGGACTCAGTGAGCGTATCCACCGAATGCTCGGCGATATGCGCCAGCACGTCCTGGAACATGCGTGCCTTCTCGTACGTGGTTCCCGCCCTCGTCACGCCCTGCTGCAGCAACCATCCACCGGACATGAGAGAGACCACACTTACGACTGCAACAACCTGAACCCGCCGACCTAACATCGACAATCTCCTCTTAGCAGGTGATAAACCGGTGCCGGGATTCAACCCGCTGATATCTCTCGAGTTCCACGAAGACAGGCATGAACGGCCTCCCAAGCTGCGAGTTCCACGTCATCCACCGACTGGGTCGCGTCGAGATGCACGACACCCGTACCGGAAGCCTCGCGAAATGCCGCCGCGACCCGCATTCGCACGTCGTCGGTCATCTGCTCGATCCGATCAAGTGCAGCCGCCTTCGAAGCGCGGCGCGACAACGCAATCTCAGTCGGCGCGTCGAGCACCAGCGTGATGTCAGGACTGAGGCCTCCCGTGGCGAGACGGTTGGCACCCACTACGGCATCACGCGGCAGCTGTCTCCCAACAACCTGATATGCCTCGGTCGACAGATCGAAGCGGTCACTCAGCACTACGACACCCTGCTCCAAGGCCGGCCGGATGACTCGACTCACCAGGTCCGCCCGCGCGGCCAGGATGAGAAACAACTCGGCCACTGGTGTCGCTTCCAGCCGCGGATCCAACACCGCGGCCCTGGCTGATTCGGCCAAGGGAGTGCCTCCCGGCTCACGTACTTCGAGCACTTCGTAGCCCTGGCCGCGTAATCTCTCAGCCAGGCGACGCGCCAGCGTGCTCTTACCGACTCCGTCGAAGCCTTCTATTACTATGAACGTGCCCCGCATCTAGCTCGTTTCAGCCGGGTATGATGATCGAGCTCTCGACACCCAGCTTCATACCCTCCAAGATCTTCTCGTTCACCACGTGCATGATCTTGTCGAAGTTAGATTGCGCTGATATGAGTTGTTGGTACTTGGGGTGGGCCTGGATACTGGAGAGCAACTGCTCGTACTCCTCTGTGGCATCCTTGGGTGGCTCCTTCTGCTCCCGCACATGCTGCTCAATCCTCTGAGCCAATGCTTCCAACCGCTGCGTCTGTGCTTTGATCTCAGTAACGTCTTCAATGGCGTCGCGGGCGCGGTTGACCGTCTTGAACTCCTCCGTTTGCCCTATCAGCCGGCCCAGTTCAACTGCCTTCTCTTCAATCACTCAAGACTCCTTGGTAGCCAGGAGATAACGTGGATGCGCGAAGAGGTCTTGTTCAACACGCGCATCGGCCCAACCGGCCTCGCGAGCCGACCGCAACGCGAGATCCGCTCTGGTAGAATCTATCTCAATTGCCAATAACCCGCCCGACAACAACAGGGGTGCGGCGTCCGTTAGAAGTGTGCGGATGTGATCCATCCCGTCGCGCCCAGACACCAGGGCTTTCCGGGGTTCATGATCTCGCACGCCGCGATCCAACGTGTCGTACTCGGCCAGCGTGACATAGGGCGGATTCGAAACGACCACACTGAGGGACTCCTCACCCACGGGTCCGAGCCCGTCACCCAAACAGAATTGAACCGGCGTGTCCGGCGCAACTGCTGCCCAGTTCTGCCTGGCCAGATCCAACGCCTCTGCCGACGCGTCGATCGCGAGGATCCGCTCGAACTTCCCTTCCACCGCGAGGGCCAGCGCCACACAACCGCTGCCCGTACCCACGTCGGCGACCGCGCCCCAGTTGCCCTCCTCCCCATGCCGGCGCGTATTCCAAGCCAATACACGCTCGACCAAACCCTCGGTCTCCGGCCTGGGGATCAACACCCGACGATCGACCGTTAGCTCGATAGTCCTAAATCCTGCCGTACCAACAACATAGGCCAACGGCTCGCCGCTCGACCGGCGCTCGATGGCCGCTTCGTATCCGCCGACCAGCGATTCCGGGGCCGTATCATCCTGGCTCAGCCACACCTGGCCGAGGTCGGCCCCATTCAGTGACGCCCAGATAGCAGCAGCCTCTCTGCGAGGTTGGGCGATCCCTGCGTGCGCCAGTGTCTCGGCTCCCTTGCCCAGGGCGTCCCCCACAGAGGTCAGGCCCATCTCAGCCCTCGCTGCCAGACTGCTCTCCCCGGTATGCCAGTCTGAGTGCCTCGACCACCGGGTCCAAATCTCCATCCAGGATCTCGTCCAGGCGGTGCAGCGTGAGGTTGATCCTGTGATCGGTTACCCGGTTCTGGGGGAAGTTGTAGGTGCGGATTTTGGCAGACCGGTCTCCCGTCCCCACCATGGAGCGGCGTTCCCGTGATCGCTCGGCCTCCTGTTGTGCGACCATTCGGTCGAGCAACCGAGCCCGCAGCACCTCCATTGCCTTCACCTTGTTCTGTAGCTGGGACTTCTGATCCTGACACTGCACCACCAATCCCGTCGGCACATGCGTGATGCGTACCGCGCTATCGGTCGTATTCACACTCTGACCGCCCGGCCCCGACGAGCGAAACACATCGATCTTGAGCTCCTTCTCGTCGATCTGGATGTCGACGTCCTCGGCTTCCGGCAACACCGCCACCGTAGCAGCCGACGTGTGAATCCGGCCCTGGGCCTCCGTTGCCGGTACCCGCTGCACCCGGTGTACGCCGGACTCGTGCCGCAACCTGCCGTATGCCTCACCGCCCCGCACCGCGAAGACCACCTCCTTGAGACCGCCGACATTGCCCTCCGACAGCGACACGGGCTCCTTGGTCCAACCGTTGCGCTCGGCATAACGGGTGTACATGCGAAACAGATCGGAGGCAAACAGGGCCGCCTCGTCCCCACCCGTGCCCGCACGGATCTCTACGATCACGTCACGTTCGTCCAGCGGATCGGGTGGCACCAGCAGTTCGAGCAGCTCGTGCTCGGCGGCCTCGACCCTGGGCTCTAGGGTCGCAACATCGGCCTGGGCGAGATCGGCCATCTCAGGATCCGTATCGCGCGCCATCTCATGGGCTTGGGCCAACTCATCCTCGAGCTTGCCAAAAGCCTCCGCAGCTCGACGGATGCGCTCGAGATGGGCGTGCTCACGCCCTAGCGTCTTTAGCTTGTCGGGGTTTCTTGCGGTCGCCGGATCGGCCAACTCCCGCTCGATTTCAGCCGCGCGGTCAAGCGCGGCCTGCAGCCGCGCCTGCACGACCTAAGCCTCGGCCGTCTGGTCTTGCTCGGCCGTCTGGTCTTGCTCGGCCGTCTGGTCTCGCTCGGCCGTCTGGTCTCGCTCGGCCGTCTTGTCTTGCTTGGAATAGCGCTGACGGAATCGTTCCACACGTCCCGCTGTGTCGACCAGCTTCTGCTTGCCTGTGAAGAAGGGATGGCAGTGGGAGCAGATCTCCACATGGACTTCGGGCATCGTGGATCGGGTCTCGAACGTGTTGCCGCACGCACACTGTACCACCGTGCGCTCATACTTAGGATGGATACCCGTTTTCACTGTTCTTCTCCTGCCAAAAGTCCACGCCTCAAGAGCCGTGAAGTATAACCGACACGCCGACTTACAGGCAAGTGTGCGGGCACGGTTTTTGATTGACATGCGACTCGTCCGTTGCTTATGTTGGCTTGATGCTCGTCCTCCAGCGAAAGCACGCCAATGACCCTCGATGAGAC
>JBDGXD010000145.1:0-10464 GCA_039584755.1 Gemmatimonadota bacterium | reverse complement strand
CCAATTCTGCAGCAAGCTGAACAAGGTTGATTTCAAGCGACACGACAAGGGTCCCAGATGCGCGGATTGCGGCCGACCATTCCTGTTGGACCGGCCGGTTAAGGTTGCCGAGGAACACTTCGACACAACTGTGCTGAAATCCGAGTTACCGGTCATCGTGGATTTCTACGCTGATTGGTGCGGCCCTTGCCGGCAGATGGCTCCGATTCTCGATGACATAGCACGTGAGCGGGCCGGCAAGCTGTTGGTGGCGAAGGTAGATACCGATCGGGCTCCTACCGTGAGCCAGCGGTACGGAATACGATCGATTCCCCTTTTTACCAGGTTCGAGCACGGCCAGGTCGTCAAGACCGTTGTGGGTGCGGTAGGGCGCGAAGGCTTGTTGGATCTGGCGGGGTGACCACCCGACGGACGGGGTAGGCGAACGGCACAGTCCGCCTACCCCATCCCTCGACTCTCTATTCTGACTGTCTAGCCGGGTATTCCGTTGCTGATCACGTCCTCCATTGCCTCTGAGAACCTGTCAATCTCATCCAGCGTAGTGTAGACGTTCGGCGTGACTCTGATTCCGGGGCACGCCTCGTGGCCTATCGGTGTCACGATGATCTTTTGCGTTTTCCAGAGATGTGCGCTGAGATCGCCGGGTTTGATTCCCTCGATCCCAACATTGGCCAAGCCACCTGACATGGCTGGATCAAAGCTGGTGTGAAGCATCACTCCGGGTTGATTCTCCAGCCTTCGCATCCAGCGATCGCGCAGGAATCGCACTCGAGCAATCTTGCGTTCCGCGCCGATCCCGTTGTGGAACGTGAGCGCTTCGCCGATGGCATTGTGGTTGGCGGCCGGATGTGTGCCGATCTCTTCGAACTTCCTGATATTGCCGTTCATTGATTCCGGGGCCGCCATCAGTGGCCACAGTTTCTCGATCTTGTCTCGTTTCACATAGAGGAATCCGGTTCCATGTGGAGCCAGGAGCCACTTGTGCAACGATGTGCCGTAATAGTCGCACTCGAGATCATCACGTTTGAACGGGAAATGGGCGAATGCATGCGCTCCATCCACGATCGTCTCTATCCCACGATCACGCGCCATTCTGCAGATCTCACGCACCGGGAAGATCTGACCGGAGAGATTCGTGATGTGGCAGAATAGAATGACCTTGGTACGGGAGGTAATGCCGCCCTCGATCTGATCGATCAGGTACTGCATACTGGGGGGAGGCGCCGGGAACGAGACCTTCTTTACCACAATGCCATCTCGTCTTGCTCGCTGATCCCACGTTGTGAGCATGCGCGGGTAGTCCTGTCCCGTCGTGAGAACCTCATCCCCTTGCTTCAGATCCAACCCCATTTGGCAGATCTCCAACGCTTCACTGGCGTTGCGCGTGATCGCCATCTCTTCGGGATCACAGCCAAAGACACGTGCCAGTCGGATTCTCACGCCTTCGACCTCTGGTTCGAGATGACCCCACATGTGGTACGAAGTCGCCTGGTTGGAATAGTCCAGGTATCGCTTCATCGCATCCTGGACCACCTTGGGGCTGGGACACACTCCACCGTTGTTCAGGTGGATCAAACTGCGATTGACCGTAAAAGCCTGCTGAATCGCGAACCAGAAATCCTCGTCGGCAGCGACCTCCTCCGGGGAACGTCCATCCACCAGGGATGTTGCCGAGAAGATTCGTGCCAGGCCGTCATCGCGCAGTGCTGGCGGAGCGACGGCAGCCGCGCCCACCATGGATTGCAGAAAACTGCGGCGGTTTATCACGGAAGGCTCCTTGTTGCAGAGACCGGTGAGTAATGTCCTGGCGAGTGTGGTACGGCTAGGACGTCAAGTCAAGGGGCAGAGGAGGCAGAGGAGGCAGAGGAGGCAGAGGGGGCAGAGGGAGCAGAGGGGGCAGAGGGGGCAGCAGATCGTTTCCCCAGACTACGAGACAGAAACCACGAGCCTATGATCGCGATCGCCGCAAAGGAGAACCACTGGACCGCATACGACAGATGGGGGCCGTTGGTGAGTTCTGGCACTGGAACGGGCGTCAGATCGGGTGGGGTATCGGCTGGAGCAACGGTACGTCGCAGCACGAGCGGAAACAGTGGATAGGGATAGACACGCCGCAGCTCGGTGGGATCGACTCCGCGCACGTAGCGCGGCCAACCAGCACTACCCGAGTCACCTAGCTCCAGCGACACGAGCACTCCCGTAACGCTCGACCCGGCGGACTCGACTAGCGCGCTCAGGTCAACGGTCCGCGCATCCGGCGAGAGGGCCTGACCCCGCTCGACTAGCACCGCGTCGCCACCCTGAAGCCTGAGAGGAGTCACAACGTGTACGGCAGGGACCCCGTGTCTGCTCCGTGCAACCACCACCAGCTCACGGTCGAAATCGAAAACTCCGTGAGTCAGAACTCTGCGATATCGCAGCGAATCAGGATCTTCTTCTGTCGGCAACTCCACCGGGCGCATGGCAAGCCGAGCCTCAACCACGTCATTCCTGGCCCGCCTTTGGTCGAGTCGATCCAGCTGCCACAGTCCTAGACGGGCACACGCGGCGGCAACGAGGATTGCAACCACGAACACCAAGGAACGTCTCAAGTGTGACGACCTCGACCTACGATCACCGCTGGAGACATGTCGAGGAATAGACCCGTCTCCACCACACCCGGGCGGCTCGTTAGCGTGTGGTCGACGAGATGCAGATCGCCTATGCCGCCGACGAAGGTGCAATCGATGATGTAATGCCCTTCGTCTGTTCGGAACGGCTCCCCGGAGTCAGCCAGCCTCAGAGTTGGCTGAGCCCCGAGTTCACGCAGAGTCGGCTCGTGGGTTTGCCAGCCAAAGGCGATGACCTCGACGGGAAGGGGGAAAGACTGACCCAAGCATGCCACCAGTTTTGACTCATCGGCCACGATGCAGAGTTTACGCGAAGCAGTGGCCACGATCTTCTCCCGCAGTAACGCGCCGCCACCACCCTTTATGAGATTGCCCTGCGGATCGATCTCGTCGGCACCGTCAATCGTGAGGTCCAGAGCCGGGTGGGTCTCGAAAGTCACCAATGGAATCCCAACTGACTCCGCTAACGCCCGCGTCTGGTTTGACGTCGGCACCCCCACGATATCACGCAGCTCACCGTTCTCGAGTTTGCGGCCTAGCGCCTCTACCGCAAACTTGGCCGTGGATCCCGTACCGAGTCCTACAGCCATACCCGAGCGAACATGCTGGACCGCCTGCTCGGCAGCGTCCCGCTTCAGGGCAGCGATATCAATTGCTCGCTCACTCACTGCGACAGCACTCCTTGTACACTCTCGACCACTCTCTCGGCAGTTATGCCGAGTTCCTGGAACAGCCTCGGGCCGGGAGCCGAAGCACCGAACCTGTCGATTCCCACTACCTCCCCCTCCGATCCAACCAAGCGATACCAGGGCATGGGATGGGCAGCCTCTACTGCGACCCGCGCCTTAACATGCGTTGGCAGTACCTCACGACGATAGGACTCGGGTTGTGCCGCGAAGTACTCGAGGCACGGCATACTCACCACCCTGACGGCCACCCCCAGTTCACCTAACAACTTGCGCGCTTCCAACGCAATGCTCACTTCAGAGCCACTGGCGAGTAGAATGGCATCCGGTGAGCCTTGGGCAGCGTCCACCAGGACGTATCCTCCCCGCACCAATCCGGTGGCTGGAGCCAACTGTGACTGGTCCAGGATCGGGACCTTCTGGCGCGTCAATGATAGAGCTACCGGACCGGCGCGATGCTCGATCGCCACTCGCCAGGCTTCGGCCGTCTCGTTTGCATCTGCCGGACGGATGACCGCGAGGTTGGGAATGGCACGTAGTGTGGCAAGCATCTCGACCGGCTGATGTGTGGGTCCGTCTTCTCCGACGCCAATCGAGTCGTGGCTGAAAACGTAGATGACCTTGAGTCCCATCAATGCGGCCAACCTGATTGGCGGCCTCATGTAATCACAGAACACCAGGAAGGTCGCCGCATAGGGAATGAAACCACCGTTCAATGCCAGTCCGTTGACGATCGACCCCATCCCGTGTTCGCGGATGCCAAAGTACAGGTTACGACCCGCGTAGTTGTCACCGCTCAGCACCGCTGCGTCCTTGATCAGGGTCTTGTTGGACCCGGCGAGATCGGCGGAGCCACCGATCAACTCCGGCAGAGCAGCGGCAACCGCGTTGAGGACTTGACCCGATGCGGCGCGCGTCGCCATGGGTCCCGTGTCGTTTCCGAACGACGGGATGAGCTGTTGCCAACCATCCGGCAGCTCACCTCTGACCCGCCGCTCATACTCTTGGGCGAGTTGCGGGTACTCCCGCGCGTAGGCATCGAAACGCTGCTGCCAATCCGATTGCAGGATGGCGCCACGCTCCACGCAGCAACGCCAATGGGCCAATGCGCTGTCCGGCAACTCGAACGGCTGCTCGAGTTCCCACCCCAGGCTGGCCTTGGTGAGCTTGACCTCCTCTTCGCCCAGCGGCGCACCGTGTGAATCCGATGTACCCTGCTTGTTGGGACTACCGTAGGCAATTGTAGTCCTGACAATGATCAAAGACGGCATGTCCGATTGCTTGGCAGCGTCCACTGCCCGGTCGATGGCCGCCAGGTCGTTGCCATCCGTGATCCGCTGCACATGCCAGCCGTACGCTTCGAAGCGCTTCGCAGTATCATCACTCGAAACGAGCGACGTGGGACCATCGATGGTAATGTGGTTCTCGTCGTAGAAGCCGATCAACTTGCCCAGCCTGAGATGCCCTGCTATCGAGGCCGACTCGTGAGAGACACCCTCCATGATGTCGCCATCGCTGGCAAGGAAGTAGGTCCAGTGATCGAACACATCGTGGCCCGGCCGCCCGAACTCCGCCGCCATGTGCGCCTGCGCAAGCGCCAACCCGATGGCGTTCGCCAACCCCTGCCCCAACGGTCCAGTGGTGGTCTCGACTCCCGGTGTGACCCCGACCTCGGGATGCCCCGGTGTGAGACTACCCCACTGCCGGAAATTCTTGATGTCCTCGAGGGAGAGATCGTATCCGGTGAGATACAGCAGGCTGTACAGCAACATCGAGGCGTGGCCGCACGACAGCACGAAGCGGTCGCGGCCCACCCAATGCGGATCGGCCGGATTGTGACTCAGATGCCTGGTCCAGATGCAGTAGCCTAACGGCGCCAGTCCCATCGGTGCGCCCGGATGGCCCGAATTGGCTTTCTGCACCGCCTCGATCGACAGTACTCTGACGGCGTTGACACAAAGCTCATCGAGGGTCTCCGATCCCGTCGCACCGGCCTCAGGCATGTCTCGAATGTCTCCCCAGAGATGTGTGGCTTGAATCAAGCATTCTCGTTCGGCTTCCCGCGGCTACCAATCTAGCCGCGTGGATGGGCCGACGTACAGACGCACAGACGAGCCGAATTGCGACCTGCTGCTTGCAGCGGAGCGCTGCGGCGCCGGCGACTGGACCGGCCAGCGACTAACCGCACAACAGCACCTGTGGCTAGATTTCTCCGGCAACCTCAGGCAATAGCCTTGATCGCGTGAACGGCGAGGGTCCCGAGCGTGAACGTCACAAACCAGACTCCACTCGCTGCCCACGTCAACGGCCCATCACAGAATCGGACCATGACTAATCCATTCGACTGCAAGACAACCATCGATCTCCCGGAAGGGAAGACCACGGTCTTTCGGCTCGGCCCCCTTGCCGACAACGGCCTCGTGAATCTGGATAGACTGCCCTACTCGATCCGCGTGTTGCTGGAGAATGTGCTACGCCACTGTGGCAACGGTGTTGTCACGGAAGGCCACGTCGAGGCTGTGGCCGCATGGAAACCACAACCTGACCGGGCAACCGACGTTCCGTTCATGCCTGGCCGAGTGATCCTGCAGGATTTCACGGGGGTTCCGGCAGTCGTTGACCTCGCGGCCATGCGCGACGCCATCGTACAGCTAGGCGGCGATGCGGCGAAGATCAATCCGTTGGTCCAGACAGACCTGGTAATCGACCACTCGGTCCAAGTGGACTTCTTTGGTACCCCTGACGCCTACAAGCTGAACGTGGCAAGAGAGATGGAACGCAACGCCGAGCGTTACGCCCTGCTCCGTTGGGCGCAACAGGCGTTCGAGAACTTCAGTGTAGTGCCGCCGGGGACCGGGATCGTGCACCAGGTAAACCTCGAGTACCTGGGCAGCGTGGTGCGTTCGGTGGAGCTCGACGGAGGCCGGGTAGCGTTCCCGGATACGTTGGTGGGCACTGACTCACACACAACCATGATCAACGGCCTCGGGATAGTCGGTTGGGGTGTCGGTGGGATCGAGGCGGAAGCCGTGATGTTGGGCCAACCCTACTTCATGCAGCTTCCCGAAGTGGTCGGGATGAAGTTGACCGGTCAGCTGCCTGAGGGAGCCACCGCCACAGATCTGGTTCTCACGGCAACCCAAATGCTGCGCCAGCACGGAGTCGTAGGTCGGTTCGTGGAGTATTTCGGCCCGGGCCTGGGCGCCCTGAGTCTGGCAGATCGTGCCACGATGGCCAACATGTCGCCGGAGTACGGTGCCACGATCGGGTTCTTCCCGGTCGACGCCGAGACGCTACGGTTTCTCGAGCGCACCGGCCGGCCCAGTGCTCTCATTCAGCGAGTGGAGCGGGTAACCAAGGAGATCGGGCTGTTTCATACGAGCGGGTCTCCCGATCCCGAGTACTCCAGTGTCCTACCTCTGGATCTATCGACCGTTGAGCCCTCCATATCCGGGCCACGGCGTCCGCAAGATCGGATACGCCTCGTGGATGCGAAGGCGTCGTTCGAGGCGGCGCTGCCCGGTCTCGTCCCGGCCGGAGCCGATCGAGCTAGTGGCGCAAGCCGCTCGGCCGATGTCAAGCTGAATGGCGATCGATTCGAGTTGACGGATGGTTCGGTCGTGATAGCAGCAATCACCAGTTGCACCAACACGTCCAATCCATCGGTCATGGTCGGTGCGGGTCTGGTCGCTCGCAAGGCCGTGGCGCTAGGCCTGAAGCGCCAGCCATGGGTAAAGACCAGTCTCGCTCCAGGCTCCAAGGTCGTCACCGATTACTTGAAGGAAGCCGGTCTCCTGGGCGATCTCGAAGCCCTGGGCTTCAACGTGGTGGGCTACGGTTGCACCACCTGCATCGGCAACAGTGGGCCACTACCCGAACCGATTGCTGACGCGGTTCAGCAGAATCAGTTGGTGGTAGCCGCAGTGCTGTCGGGCAACCGCAACTTCGAGGCGCGAGTCCACTCACTGGTGCGGGCCAACTACCTTGCCTCACCAATGCTGGTGGTAGCCTATGCAATCGCCGGACGGATGGACATCGACATAACGACGGACCCGCTGGGTGAAGATGAGAACGGCGATCCAGTGTATCTCAAAGACCTGTGGCCCAGCGCGGCCGAGGTGAATGACACGATGTCCCAGGCGCTGAAACCGGAGATGTTTCACAAGGAGTACGGCGCCGTGTTCGAGGGCGATGCGACGTGGCAGAGTTTGCCGGTGTCGACTGGCGAGGGTGGACGGTTCAGCTGGGATGCCGAGTCGACCTATATAGCCAGTCCTCCATTCTTTGAAGCAATGGAACAGGAGCCAGCGTCGGTTGGCGACGTGGCAAACGCTCGCGTCTTGGTGTGGCTAGGTGACACCGTTACGACCGACCACATTTCCCCGGCCGGAGCCATACCAAAAGACAGTCCGGCAGCTCGTTGGCTGATCGAACACGGGGTTGAACCAGTCGACTTCAACACGTTCGGGTCGCGGCGTGGCAACCACGAGATCATGATGCGCGGTACGTTCGGCAACGTACGGATCAAGAACAAGCTGGTTCCCGGCACGGAGGGTAACTGGACCGTGCACCTACCGTCCGGTGAGACGTCCAGCATCTATGACGCATCAATGCGCTATCAAGCGGAACAGATTCCACTCTTGGTTCTGGCCGGCAAAGAATACGGCACGGGAAGTTCCCGCGATTGGGCGGCTAAAGGTACAGCCTTGCTGGGGATAAGAGCCGTACTAGCTCAGAGCTATGAACGCATCCACCGCAGCAATCTGATTGGCATGGGCGTATTGCCGTTGCAGTTCCTCGAAGGTGAGGGCCCTGAGGAACTTGGGCTGACTGGCACGGAGACCTACACGATAGACGGGATCGCAACCGGGCTCGAGCCCAGTTGCACATTGAGTGTGGTCACCGCGGGTGGGAATGGCAGCAAGAAGGAATTCAAAGTATTGGTGCGATTGGACACTGCTGTCGAAGTTGAATACCACCGCCATGGCGGGATTCTGCAATACGTTCTGAGACAGCTGGCCCAGAGCTGAGTGATAGGGGCGCTCGCGCGCCCCTATTCACAGCCGTTCTATGAAGCGCTCGATCTCCGGCCATTGGGCCGATGCATCCGAGTATCCCAGATCCATGAGAGTCTCCGTGAACGCCGGCTCGAACAGCAAGTAGCTAACCAGATCCGAGGCCCTAGCTCTTCTGCCACCCAGTCCACGGACCACGAATCTCACTAACGGCGGCAGGTTGTTCTCGTGCCCCTTGGCAAGCTCACCAATATCGCGTGAGGGTCGCAGCAGCAGGAGATCTACAGCTCGCAACCCTTTAGGTGGGTCGTACCCCGCTGGCAGGGCCGCCACGAGTTGGTTGACCCGCTCGAGCCGCTCGGCGTCTGCGTCGATCGAGTCGAGAAAGACCGAGTTGAACAGCAGTGACACCACCTCTGCAGCTGCAGGATAATCTCCGATGGGTACTGACTGCCAGACGTGTCCTCGCGGCATTCGCATGGAGATGGCTATCAGTTTGCGAGCGCCGAGATGAATCGCGGGCGCGAGTGGCGCTGTCTGCCGCACACTGCCGTCCCCGTAGAAACCATCCTCCAACTTTATGGCGGGAAAGATTATCGGGATTGCCGCCGACGCTAGGATGTGGTCCAATCTGAGGTCGGTACGCACGGAGACCCGCAGCGCGCGTTCCCACATGGGAACCTTCTCGGTGCTTTGAACAAACGTGACGGTTCGACCTGTCGTATACGACGTCGAACTGAGCGCAACTGCATCCAACCGTCCGCTCTCGATGTTCCGACCGATCCCATCGAGCACGATGGAGTCACCCAAGAAACGACGCAGCGGGCTCATGTCCATCAAGCCGCGCAGCACACCCGGACCGGAGCGGCGTCCCAACAGCATCTGGAAGATCCAGAGGAAAGACGAGCGAAACACCGACACCGGTCTCACGCAATACACCTGATCCGTTGTCAGCCGTTTCCATTCCCTACGAAGGGTCCCCACTGCCGAGCTGAACGATCCGGGACTGGAGGCCAGACTGGCGGCATTGATTGCGCCAGCTGACACGCCTGTCACAATCGGAATTTCCAGATCGGGAACACGCTCCGTAATGGCTGCCAGCACGCCGACCTGATAACACGCCCGTGCCCCGCCTCCGGAGAGCACTAGAGCCAGATTGGCGAAGCGTGAATCGTCGCCAGACGCTGTCATCATACTCTCAAAGCTCACCTGCTTCGCCTGGCCGCGCCAGCCGTGGGTTCCGGTTCCCCCAAGCGAGACTATCTTCCGATGCCATGCGGTTCACGGTGCCCGAGCATGAACTGCGGTTCCGCGCCAGTCCTGCGGCTGGGCCCGGCGGCCAGCATGTGAATCGGTCGTCCACCAGGGTAGAGGTGCGGTGGGACATCGCCGGTAGCCCTAGCATTTCCGACGTTCAGCGGGAGCTCTTGCTCGAGAAGCTGGGTTCGCGCGTTGACTCCAAAGGAGTGATGCGGGTTACCGCCGACGAGCGGCGCAGCCAACTGCGCAACAGGGAAGCCGCGGTTGAGCGGCTCAATGAGTTGGTGAACAAGGCGCTCGAGCGGCGGCGTCCTCGCAGGAAGACGAAGCCATCTCGCGCGGCTGTGGAGAAGCGAATCGCCGAGAAGAAGCGCCGGGCCGACCTCAAGCGCGAGCGACGGCGACCGGATACAGACGATTGACCCGAGGAGCACAACGGGTCGAGATGGACGGCGACACAATCGTAATATCGGAAGGAACTGACATGCAAGTAGGCCATGTACCTTTGGCTCTCTCGATAGCAACGTACGACTGGAGTCCGCGAACGGCTATTCTCTGTTTGGGAATGCACTTTCTTCCCAACTTCGACTCGTTGGTAGAGCGTTCCGGCCTTTCCGGCCCGGGCTTTCACTGTTCTGTCACCCACTCAACATGGTTCGCAATCGTCGTGAGTTGTCTGGTAGCAATATGGTCGCCGCACTACGCAATCTTCACGTTCATAGCCATCATGTCGCATTTCGCCGCCGACATAGGCAGCACTGTGGGCCTGCCACTACTCTGGCCATTCGCAAAGAAGAGCTACACAATTGCCTTGTTCAAGGACACAGGCTATTGGGGCAGGGAGATGTACATCGGCTACTGCAAGCAACCGATGGCGTGGGTATTGGAGTCTGC
>JBDGXD010000144.1:0-10514 GCA_039584755.1 Gemmatimonadota bacterium | reverse complement strand
TCCCCGCAAAACGAACGAAGCCGTCCATCGGAGTGCAGAACACCGATTTCTCACCCAGCACGCAGGTATTACGCAAGGCAGGTGTGCGCCCCGCCTTGGGATCGCGGTCCCGGTGATAGCCCTTTGCCGGTTGCATGGGACAGGGCACGCCAAGTCTGCGTGTCAGTTCCGGCGTATAGGCGCCCGCAGCTATTACCACCGCATCAGCTGCCAACTCTTCACCCTGGTGCGTGCGCACACCCACTACCCGGCCGGCCTGTACCAGAACCTCGGCAACACGAGCACCGCTAACGATCGTGGCTCCCTGCCGCTCGGCCCGCGCTGCCATCTCCACCACAAACCGGTGCGGGTTCACGGTCCCCGCCTCGGGGAAGAACACGGCACCGACAACGCTGTTGTTCACAGCCGGCTCCCGTTCTCTCATCTCCCCACCCTGCAACGTCTGCGGCCGATAGCCGTGGTCTACCGCCAATTCTGCCTCCGCCGCCGCGGCCGCGAGAGCCGCTTCACTGCGGTAGATCTCATAGTAGCCTTCCTGGCGGTAGCCGCAGTCCAGTTCCTCTTCCGCAACGAGCTGCTCGAATAGCTCGCAGGTCGCGTGCCCCAACGGTCCCAGCAGGTTCATGCAATGCGTTACATGCTCTTCGGTGCACTTGCTGCTGAATTGGTACAGCCACCTGATGAGGGAGGGATCCCAGCGCGGTGCGACGTAGAGAGGACTCAACCGGTCACGCACGGACTTCAACGCCTGCTTCACCCTGCCCGGTTTGTTGATCGGGCCGTGACCCGGGGCAATGGCCCCAGCGTTGCCGTATGACGCTCCTTGCCCAATCTCGTCCCGTTCCACCACGGTGACTGCTGCACCGCGCTTGGCGAGATAGTAGGAGCAACAAACACCTATCACACCACCGCCAACGACGATTATCCGCCGGTTCCCTGAAGTCATTGCGATGCCCCTGCTCCGGTGTCCCGCCTACCGAGTCTCATCCCGCAATACTGTACTCGTACGCCCCTCTCACCAGATCGTTCTCGGCGAACCGGTTGAACCGGAACAAGTCGCTGGGAAACTCCGCATCCTTCACGCCGGTAATCAGGTCGGCCACCATCAGGCCCACAGCAGGCCCCAGCTTGTAGCCGTGACCGCTGAACCCGGAACAGATGTAACAGCCACTCTCTGCTGGCAGCTCGTCGATGATCGGGTGCCAATCGGGAGTCACTGCATAGAGACTGGCGTAGCCGCCCATGCTCTCACTCAGCTCCATGGGCGGGTAGCGGCACAGCATCTGTTCTCCCATTGTCGTTATGAACTCGGTGTCGGCGTGTTCGGCGTAGTCGTCGGGATTCACAACGTCGTCGGCTTCTGCCGGGTCTATCGAACCAACCAATGTGAGGTTGCCTGTCTCTGGGCGAAGATACACGCCATTCACGAAGTCCATCACAACCGGATGGCCCGTGTAATCGGCCGGGCGCTTGAAGACCGCCACCTGTATCCGGCTGGACACGATCGGAACGGGCGTACCGCACATCTCGGCTACCAGTCCACCCCACGGCCCGGCGCAGTTCAGCACCACCGGTGCATCGAACTGCCCCTTCGAGGAATCCACTCCAACCACCTTGTCTCCGTCAAACCGGACGCCGGTCACCACAGCGTCGATCACGATCTTCGCTCCGCGCCTTCGTGCGGCAGCGGCGTACGCATTCACGGTCATGTGTGGATCGGCGTAGCCGCTCTCAGGCTCATACGCCGCGACAACCAGGTCAGCGGTATCCACTCCCGGCATCATGTTCTGGAGCTCACCGGCCGATATCGTGCAGCTGTCAATGCCAAACGACTGTTGCAGTGCGACATTCGCCGCCAGACCGGCCTCATCTCTGGCAGCCGCGATTGCGACCCATCCGGTCCGCTGGAACCCACACTCCCCTCCAACCCGCTCGTCGAATTCCTGGAACACTCGCAGACTGTGCAGTGCCATGCGCGCGGTGAGCTCGTTGGAGTAGTGCTGGCGGATGATTGCCGATGACCGGCCGGTGCCACCAGCTCCTATGGTATCTTTCTCCAACACGGTGACTCTGAGTCCTCGCTGAGCGAGATGAAAGGCGGCGCTACACCCCATGATTCCTGCGCCGACGACCACCACGTCGCACGTCTTGGTCATGAGTTTGCTTCTCTTTCGTTGCGGGGCCGCGGTCGGACCGTTAACTGGCGCAGTGGCAACTGGCCACCTAATGGAAAGCTAGGCGCTGTCGATGTCGCTAGCTAGCACGGTACATTACATCCGACCATCGCACGGGTCCTCGATCTCTCAGGCGAAAGCTTGCGGTGGTTAACACGTAGAATGGAGCAACAGTGGGCACAGTGAAAGAGTTGGGACCTGCAGCACTTTATCGGAACTACGATCCCGCCGAGTTTGATTTCGAGACCACCAAAGAGCTGGCGGATCTGGATGGCACCGTTGGCCAGCCACGCGCCGTCGCGGCTGTGGAATTCGCAGCCGGTATCGCACGAGACGGCTACAACGTCTTTGCGCTCGGTGTGTCCGGTACCGGCAAGCATTCATTGGTCAGGCTCTACTTGGAGCGCCACGCAACGACACGGCCGGTACCGCCTGACCTCTGCTACGTCCACAACTTCGTCGACCCCAGTGAGCCGCGTCTACTCCAACTCCCGCCCGGAAAGGGTGCGGAGTTCCGCCGCGACATGATTGCTCTCGCCGACCATCTCCATGCAGGACTCACGAGTGCGTTCGAGAGCGAAGAATATCAAACACAGCTGCAGGTCATTGAAGAGGAGTTCAAGGAGCGGCCGCGGGAGGAATTGGGTGACATCGAGGAACGTGCCAAGGCGGAAGGCTTGGTGCTGTTGCGCAGTCCGGTCGGGATGGCGTTCGCTCCTACTCGCGATGGAGAAGTGCTGTCGGGTGACGAGTTCCGCAGCCTACCTGAAGCGGAGCAGAAGGAACTCGAAGCAAAGGTGGAGCGATTCCAGGAAGAGGCACAACAGGCGTTGCGTCAGATGCCGAGTTGGGAGCGGGAACACCAGGAACGGGTGCAGGAACTCGAGCGTGAGGCAACCGAACTCGCACTCGCCGACTTGTTGGATGAGGTTAACAAGAAATATCACGACGTGCCACAGGTTCTATCACACCTCGAGGCCGTGCAGCTCGATGTCATCGAACTGGGACGTGAGTTGGTTGAGCCGGAGGGCCCTTCTCCTGCGGCCGCAATGGGAATGCAGGGTTCCAAGCAACAGATCAAGAAGGCCTCGCTCTCACGCTATCACGTAAACCTCATCGTCGACAACAGAGGTGTGAGCGGTGCCCCCGTGGTGTACGAGGACAATCCGACGTATGACAACCTCGTTGGACGGATCGAGCACAGCGCACACTTTGGCGCGTGGACCACGGATTTCAGCCATATAAAGGCAGGTACTCTACACCGTGCCAACGGTGGATACCTGATGGTCGATGCCCACAAACTGTTGCAGGCACCGTATGCGTGGGACGCTCTCAAACGCAGTCTACAGGCGAGGCGTTTGCGCATCGAGCCGCTGGGACAATCGCTCAGCCTGATGAGCACGGTTTCGCTCGAACCGGAGCCACTCGAGCTCAACGTACAGGTGGTTCTGCTGGGCGAACCACTGCTGTATTACATGCTCTCCAGTCACGATCCCGACTTCGAGGAGCTCTTCAAGGTGGCGTCCGATTTTGCCGAACTGATGGATGCCACGGAGGAAAACGTAAACGGATATGTGCGTCTGCTGGCCATGTTGGCGCGGAAGGACTCGCTCAAGGCCTTCGATCGCACGGCCATGGCACGTCTGCTCGAACACAGTACCCGACTGGCCGGCGACCGGGACAAACTGACCGCCCGAATCGGTGCGGTGCACGACGTCTTGAGAGAGGCCGACTACTGGGCTGCGACCGCGGGGGATGACGTCGTCAATGCCAGCCACGTGCAACAAGCCGTCGATGCGCAGATCCACCGCGCCGATCGAATGCGTGAAAGCACACACGAGCAGATCGAACGTGGCATCATCATGATCGATGTAGCAGGCAGCAGGATCGGTCAGATAAACGGGCTCGCCGTGACTTCCTTGGGGAACTTTGCGTTCGGACGCCCCAGCAGGCTAACGGCACGAGTCCGCATGGGACAAGGCAATGTCGTCGACATCGAGCGTGAGGTCGAATTGGGTGGACCGATTCACTCCAAGGGTGTGTTGATTCTGGCCGGGTACCTGGGAGCACACTACGCCCCCGACTACCCGCTTTCGCTGTCTGCCAGCCTCGTGTTCGAGCAATCATACTCGGGAGTTGATGGAGATAGCGCTTCTGCAGCAGAGTTGTTTGCCTTGCTCTCGGCAATCGCCGAGGTACCGATTCGCCAGGATATCGCGGTGACTGGATCGGTAAATCAGCACGGTGAGATTCAGCCCATAGGAGGAGCGAACGAGAAGATCGAGGGGTTCTTCGACGTGTGCCAGGCGAAAGGGCTCTCGGGTAGCCAAGGAGTCATCATCCCGGCTACCAACGTGCGCCACCTGATGCTGAGATGGGATGTAGTCGAGGCGGTATCCGCCGGACGGTTTCACGTGTTTCCTATTGAGACCATCGATGAAGGGATCGAGTTGTTGACCGGCAGGGAGACAGCGACTCGAGATGACTCGGGTGCGTACCCCGAGCACACCCTCAACCACATCGTCGAGTCACGGCTCAGGGAGTTTGCCGAGAAGAAGCGGGCATTCGGTGCCGAACCCAGCTCCGCTGCTGAAACCAAGGAAGCCGAGGACTGAGGCGATGCAAGTCCGACGCATAGCAGTAGCGGTTGACGCATCTCCCACCAGCATAGCCGCGCTGGAGGCGACAACGGAGCTAGCCGCCGTATGGGGTGCGGAGGTTCTTGGCATCTTCGTTGAGGACGTGAACCTGCTCAAGGCCGCGTCACTTCCCTTCGCCGGCGAAGTTGGATCGCATTCGGGAGCTTTCAGGCGTATCGATCCCAACAGGGTCAGGCGTCAACTGCGGTCGCAGGCGGAGCGCGCCCGCAGGGCGCTCACCCAAGCTGCTGTTCGCTACCGAGTAACGGCCTCGTTCCGTGTGGCACGCGGTCGTGTCAACGAGGAGCTGCTGGCGGCACTGTCACAGGCCGATCTGCTCAGCCTGGGCAAAGGCGGCCGGACGATAGCTGCCCGCCTGGGACTCGGCTCGACTGCTAGGGCAATTGCGGCGAGTGCGAGTGGCCACGTCCTGCTGTTGTCTCACGTGTCACACGTGACTGGCCCGATTGCGGTGGTTCACGACGGTTCGCGTGCGGGAGACCACGCACTTACGGTGGCTGGCGATTTGGCCAGCCGTCTCGATACGCCAGCTACCGCATTGTGTTTTGCAGAGACGCGCGAAGAGGCGCGGAAGGTGGCAGATCGTGTGAGCAAGACAGCTGGCGAGGCAGGATACGATATCCGCTGTGTGCACTGCACTGCCAACGATGCACGCGATCTAGCCCGCTTGGCCCGCTTCAGTGGAGCCAATATGGTGGTGATCACTGCAAAGAGCGCGGTCCTGTCGGACCACGTCGTAGAGGGAGTTATTGAGAACTTCTTCGGACCGGTGCTGGTCGTCGCGGAGCCCAACCGGCCTGGCTAATCCGATTCTAGATCGATCCCGTGTTGCTCCTTGAAGAAACCGCTGAACTTGATGCCACACATGTTGCACAACGTGTAGGGCTCTGGAATATCGTCGAGACATAACGCACACGATTGCGTGCCGCCGTTGGTGTCCAGATTCATCCGAGTCGGCCACACAGCTCTGGCTGGTAGGTCATCTTGCTGTGCGGCTTGAGCCTCACCGCGCGCACTTCGCCGCTCGAACTCTCGCCACGAGAGTTCGGCCTCGGCCAGCTCGTTTACGAGCCGGCACTCCATGTCGGTCAGTCTCTGCTGTCGCGCTTCTTCTTCCGGGGTCAGCACGGTGACCCGAAGGGCGTGGTATCCGTTATTCACTGCGCTCAAAGCCCCTATTGTCGAAGTCGAACAATGCCCCCGTCGCCGCCTGGAATGTGCATTTGTTGGCTCCATCTTTCTGTGAAATCCGTCACTGTGGAAACACAGGGTAAACATCTCTCGGATTGTGACGTGCGGCACTGTGGGAACTTGGGGCGTTTTCATGCATACAATTCGCTATCGCCGGTCGTCTGCACGGTCATTCTCAGATCGCTGTAATCAATTTGCAATTTGCATTCTGCAATCAGGAACTGAGTGGGAGGGGAACACGCGAATGGTAGCAATCCTGTTGATCCTGGGACTGTCGAACGAGCCACCGCAGCAGACTGGCTGCTGGGTCGACATTGGCACCAAGAGTCTGTACGGCACATACCTGCAAAGCGAAGACCTGCAGCGTGTGGCAAAGGCGGGCGAATGCGAGATCATCACCACGACCTGGCACGTCTCTATGCGGCCTGACCGTCATAGTCTGATGCTACGGGACTCGAAGAACGAAGTGGTAGCCCGAATTCACGTTGAAGGATCAACCACCAGTTGGGAGGTCTGGCGCGGGGTCGATCGGAGCCACATCCTGACCGACGATCCATCCCGGGAATTCGATTACGCGATCCTTCGCACCGGAGAGGGGAAGGCACCGCTGTCGAGCGACGCCAGGGAGCTGATCAGGCAGAATGCCGGCGCGAAGTTTGCACCGGCCCTGGAAGGATACTCACGTCGCATGTGACGCCGGCCGGCCAACCAACGGGCCCGGTTGGATGAACCGATGTCTCGCTCGACAATAACCTCCGCCATAACTCGCGTCTCTTTGCCGACCGGTTAGATTCACCACAGTCATTTGCAACGGGTCGAGCATGTCAGGTGATTCCAGCACGCCGGTTACCTTCTCCCCAGAGGAACGCAGCGAAATCCGCAGCTTACTCTCCAGTCGCGATCGGTCACCTGTCTGCCCCAGATGCAACAGTGAGTTGGATGTGGAAGGCCCGCTGGACGTACGCGGAATGAGCGGCAAGTGCTTCCGTGTTGCATGTACTCCGTGCCGGCGCATGGCATTCATCACCAAGGTCGGCGGGGATCGCACCTGAGAACCAGATGAATCTCAGCACCGGCCTCTGTGACTTCAGGGACCAGCTACTGCAACGCTACCGCACCACACTCAACCAGAGGTGATAAATGGAGATGGAGAACAAGAAACCAACGATGTACACGGCCCCTGTGTTCCTCGGCATGGCATTCCTGTTGTTCGGAATCGCGATACTCGAGAAGCTACTCAATCTGATTGGCACAGGGATTCCACTTGTGGAAGTGTACCCACTCCAGATTCTAACCTGGGCCATAACCCTGCTGATCTTTGAGATAGCGCTAACGCTGCGGCAGTTACTGGAGACGAGGTTGTAGTGGCTGATCCCATCCCACCGACCAGCCACTTCACCTGAACTGCGGTGGCACTACCTAGTACTGCCAGCCATTCATCACGAATAGTCTGACCGGTTGGCTACCACGCTCCTACCGATTCAATCGTGGCGGTGGTTAGTCGTTTCGCGAGGTAGCGGCGAAATCTCGAGGCGGTCCTGGTCTACCGCGTGACCGCTTTCAACTCCATTCCAAGCTGGCTTCAGTTGCCAGCGCTGCAACCTACGCCCCTGGGATCGGAGCATCACCGACAACCACCGACGCCGGCTGGGCATACGGCGTCCATTGACCGCTCGGGAGTTTCGCAAGATCCTGCTGCGCTGATTGCCTCGCGTACCTGACTTGCACTCCGCGTGGTGCGTGACGGAGTTCCTTCCCCTATAGAGAGCAAACGAGGACGAAGCCAGGTATATCGCCGGCTGGGAGCGTTCCGTGTAGGCAGCGGCCCGGGCTACTGCACTGCCAAACTGGCGGCCGCCCGGCGCTGCACGTCGTTCTCATCAATGACGCCGGCGGAGACGCAATAGACGAAATCGACCTCCCGCCAACTGCCCAGACGGCCTCAGACGCTCTATCTAGTTGTCCTACAATGAGTTACACTGCGCGAACCGAGTTGCGGGGGAACGGTAGGGAGAGCTGTACCAACGATTCGACACTTCAAAGCGGCGATTCAACGCTTAAAATCGGCGATTCGACACTTCAAATCGGCGATTCGACACTTCAAAGCGGCGATTCGTCATTTCGAGTTGTCGATTTCAACGTCCGACGACCAAGCTCGGATCGTCGACCCGACGATACGCGCCTTCGAATTGTCGATATCGACGCTGGACCGACGGATAGATCGTCGATATCAACGATTCGAAACTTCAAATCGGCGATTCGACACTTCAAATCGGCGATTTGAAGTGTGCCAAACTGGCGGAGCTGAGTGAATCAAGGCGCGCGCGTAAGGGACTACTCGCCGATCAACTCCTTCACAGCCACAACCAGTTCGTCAGGGTCTATCGGCTTGTCGATGAACTTCTCCGGTCGCACCAGCCCCTCTTCCCTCATCTTGGTGATGGTCTTCTTGAGGCTCTCACGCAGACTGTCAAACGGCCGCTCAAAAGTGTCGTCCGAAGCCTTGCTTTCGTCCTCCTCGAGAACTTCGGCTACTCCGGTCAGCATGATGACCGGGATGTCCTTGTATTCTTCCTTTCTGCGCAGCTGCTTGAACAGAACAAAGCCGGTCTTCTTCGGCATCATCACATCCAACAGGATCAGATCGGGTTTGGATTCCTGAATCTGCGTCAGTCCCTCTTCTCCGTCGCAGGCGGTGATCGGTTCGTATCCGTTCTCACTCAGCGCGACTGAAAGGAACCTCCTCGTGTTCTCATCGTCATCGACCACCAACACCTGTTTCGACATCGACTTCCTCCTCTCTCAGACTTGGGCCCTTGATCGGCAACATCACGCGGAATATCGCTCCCTTTCCGGGTTCGGACTCGACCGTGGTGCGGCCACCATGCGAGCTCACTATCCGAGATACCACCGCAAGCCCCATTCCGGTTCCCTTCTTTTTCTTGGTGCTGAAGAACGGCGTGAAGATCTTGGCTTGTACCTCCTCAGCCATTCCCTCTCCGTTGTCACTGACCTCGATTTGCACGTAGCCGTTAACAGTACCCCGTTCCAGCCGGAGCTTCACCTGTGGCTTTACGTCGTCCCTATACTCCTTCCAGGAGCACGCATCAAGTGAGTTCGATAGCAGGTCCATTACCACGGAACGGATCAGCTCTGGGTCGCACTCAACCGCGGGCAGATCATCAGGGATTTCGACCGATAATTCGACACCTGAATCTCTGAACTTCGCAGCGCTCAGCGAGTGGATTTTCTGCGCCAGCGCGGTCAAATCGGTCGATCTCAGATCGAGATCTCGCTCCCTGGCAAAGTCCAACATGCTCTTGGACATCTCGGTCATGTTGGTAATGCCCTGCTCGACCATCGCCCAGCCCTCACTCAGCATCTTCTTGTCGTCCTTCGACAAACCCAGCCTGACCATGTACGACCCACCCTTGAGGACGTTGAGCAGGTTCTTCATGGAATGCTGGATCCCGGTCAACGCTTGGCCCAACGCTGCCATTCTCTCGGATTGGAGCAGCTTGGTTTGTAGCTGGACCTCACTGGTCACGTCCTTGCTGATACCGATAGTACCAATGGGTGAACCGTCTGGCGCGCGGAGACGAGAGAGCGTCAGCAACACGTTGCGGACGTCGCCGTCCTTGGTCTGGAAGTGCGTCAGGTAGTTGACCACGTGGTCGGTATCCCGCAGCTGCTCGATGGCCACGTCACGTTCTCGCGGCCGGGCGAACAGCATCTCGATTCTGCGCCCAACCACTTCCTCACGGCTGTATCCCAGCGTTTGCTCCGCGCCCTTGTTGAACGAGTCGATCAGGCCAGTGGGATCTACGGTGATTATGATGTCAGGCGAGTTCTCGACGATCCCCTGCAGATACTCCTGCGTGTTCAGCAGCTCTGAGTAGGCCGTCGAGATCTCCGACGTCATGCTATCGAAAACCTCCCCAACCTGAGCCAGGCCATCCATCTTGGAATCGCTGAACCTGAAACTGTAGTCGTGCTCGGCGAGCCGTTGCGCACCCTCTCTGAGAGCACGGATACGGCTACCCACGAGCCGGTCGGTCATCCACCAAGTGACTGCCGTGCCGAGCAGCAGCGCAACCAGGATCACAACCACCGTGCGGAGGTTGCGGCGAGACGTGAGAGCATCGACTCGTGCCAGCGAATAATCAGCCCGTATTACACCGAGTAGTTGGCCGTCCACGGCCCCGCTGTGACAAGTTGCAGTGCTGCACCCTGCCTCGATCACTACCGGTGTCACTACCGACACGGCCCTTAGACCGTCTTCCAACTCGAGCACTTCGTCGAAGCTCTCGCCGGTCCAGCTGGTCGTCGAGTCGGCCGTCGCGTGACAGACGCTGCACGGCCAGGATTCGGGTTGAGCCGTGGCACCAGCTTCCTCCAATTGCGACGCCACCACGCGTCCGCCGTGCGCGATGAGCCGGATGTCGTGGAAGGCTGGATTCTCCGAAGCCATCCGATTCACCACAGTCCC
>JBDGXD010000143.1:0-10536 GCA_039584755.1 Gemmatimonadota bacterium | reverse complement strand
CGCCAGGTCGAAGCGGTTCCTGGTGGCTACTGCTGCCGACAATGTCCACTTCGTTGCGTAGGGGTCTCTCCGGAATCCGAATCTCAGTCTCGACAGACTCGCCTTGAATAGCACACCGTAATCCGTACCGTAGGCGATGTACCCACCGGGTACTATTGCGCTACCCCAATCCCTCATCGCCGCGCGGCCGCCCGGATCGTACGATCTCTTATTGATCCCCACATTGTGGGGAGCATCGCCGAGGACTCTGTTGTCACCCTTGGAGTCGTACAGACGCACTCCCGACGTAGGTGTCTCGAACGCGAATGTGTCGTCGCCTTTGCCACCTACTATTCTGACCTTTGAACCCAGTTTCGCAGAGCCACGGACAGTCACGCTGTCATCGCCACCAAGCAGGTGAATCCGGATTTCCTGGGTCTCGCCCGAATCGAATCGCCGCTGGAAGAACGGAACTCCATCATTCGTTCGCTCAGATACAGCTATGTCGATGTAACCTCCTGCAGCTTCACTAATCTGCACCGTCTCAGCTTCGTCGCTCGCGTGCACTTCGACATTTCGCGCTAGTAGTTTGTAGAAATCGGAAGCAGCCTTGGGAAGCGCATCGCGCCTGCTCTTGAGTGTCTCTTCGAGCCAGGTGCCATCCAGTTCGTATAGCTGGCGCGGGAGGCGTCCGGTACCCTCCTCGATTACCGCATCGGTGAGCTTGCCTGTGATACTAGTAGCAATAGAATCCCAGACCGGCCGTTCCAGGTCGGATAGGAATTGCCGGTCGATATCGCGCGAGTTCCAGTGGAGGCTCAAGACACTGAGATACTTGTCGGAGTAACCAACCATCTGTGGCATGCTCCATTGCGCCAAACCGGGAAACAGCCCGTCCAGTTTAGAGAAGACTTGATCACGATCTCTCGGTATGGGGTACCACCCTGGCATGGAATCGCTGCCGAACTTGGCCCAGCGCCACTGGTCAATGTGTCGGTCCCAGTCTCCCAGATAGAAATCGAGTAACCGAGCATTCAAGAAGGCTCGGGAGTTCACCCGGTCAGCGGGACTCTCACGGATATCCTCCAGCAGAGTCTCGCTCTGCACAACCTTCTCGGCTCCAGCAAAAGCGGCGATGTCAGCTTCATAGTCATCTGGCCGCACCTCTATCATCCCCAACATCCCTGCAAACTCCTCACGGTACTCACCCAAACGACCGTCATCTGGCATCACAACCAGTCGGGGTTTGGCGTGCAGCACGCCAGCATGTTCCAGAATCGGATCGGACACCAACGGACCGAGGGGATGTTGCGAGCTGATTTGGTCCTGCATGACGTCTGCTGCTATAGTGGTACGCAGCAGCGGCGGGAGCGCAGCTGCCGGATCCTTGTCAATTGATCTGAACGAATACTCACGGCCGTCACCTCCCAAGAATCGCAGCGACTTGGTCTGTTTGCCCCCGCCTCTTTTCAGTGGGGTCAGCCCACCGGCAAACGACTGGAGATCGAGCAGCTCGACAGTGAGCGCAGTTGTCCAAGCATCCCGATAGTGATCACCCCAGAAGAACCGTCCAAAACTCCCCATGGCATATCGCTCTCCAGGAACCACCACAGTCGAGTCACTGCGCTGCCGAACAGTCTGGGCATGAGAAACTAATGGCAGGCAAGAAACCGCCAGAACAAGGGCGAGGGGGTACGTGAAACACTGCCGTTGCCGCCCTTGGGTCCGTATCTCAAGTGCAGCTACCATGACCGATTCCTATCGCGCTTGCCCCGCCCGGAGGTATGCCGCTGTTACCGGGGCGAGGCACTCAGCCCCAAAAATACGTACTGCACACGGGTCCGGCCAGGGTAGATGAAATCGGGCGCTAGGGAAGCTCCGCTGTCGTTGGCGGCGGTCTCCGATGACCGGTCGCCTGCTCAAATGAATATGCAATTGCGATGAGTTTCGGTTCCGACCACGCATCACCGAATATCTGAAGACCAACCGGCAAGCCATCTCTCACGTAACCCATGGGAACCGTTATCGCCGGAAACCCGGTACCGGGAGCGAGATCCTGGCTGTTATCACCGTGCGGCGTGTTGAGATCTCCAATCAACCTGGGGGGATTGCTCCAACTCGGATAGACCATCGCGTCGAGTTGGTTCTCCTCCAGCTGACGTCGTACTGCCCTTCGGAGCTCTGCTTGGTTACTCAGTGCACGCTGACAACCACTGTCCTGATCCGGCGAATCTTCAACTTGTTGAAAGAAATCCAACCTCGGACGAATGGAAGGATGAGTCTCGCGGGACTCGATGATCTCTTCTAGGTTCTTCACGGGCCCATCAGATCCAAGCGTGGCCAGATAGGCATTGATGTCATGCTTGAACCGGCGGCACCACAGCCCGCTGCTTCGCAACTCATCCATCTCCGGAATCGTGACGGGGTCGACGATTGTTGCACCCTGCTCACGCATGGCGTCCAAAGCCTGCTCGAAGCGCTGTAGCACTTCGCTGTCGGCCCCAACTCGATTGGACCACTGACGCATGACGCCAATGCGTGCCCCACTCAACGCGTTCACGTCCAGGAAATCCGCGTAGCGTTCAGCCCTGCGCTGCCGACTCGCAGCAGTCACCGGATCGCCACTGTCAAAGCCGGCAATCACATCGAATACTGCAACCGCGTCGGCTACAGTGCGCGCCATGGGACCCCCGATGTCCTTGTCATAATAGAGAGGGATGATCCCATCACGGCTGGTGAGTCCCATTGTGGAGCGAATGCCCACCAATGCATTGTGAGATGAAGGCCCGCGAATGGAGTTACCAGTGTCAGTACCCAATCCAACCGTTCCAAAGCTTGCAGCTACGGCCGCACCCGTTCCACCACTCGACCCCGCAGGAACGCGGTTCAACGCATACGGATTACGCGTGTGACCTGGGAGCATGGAGCCAACCGTTTCGTAGGGTGAGAATGCGAACTCTGCCATGTTTGACTTGGCGATCACAATCGCGCCTGCCTGGCGGATGCGCCGGACCTGGAACGCGTCGTCAGGCGGAATTGATCCGGCGAGCGATCGTGATCCAGCAGTAGTTGCCAGATCCTTCGTATCGTAGTTGTCCTTCACTATTACAGGAATACCGTGCAATGGTCCTACCATCCCCGACTCAGCGAATGCTCGATCCAACTCCTCGGCTCTCACAAGTGCATTCGGATTGACAACGATGATCGCGTTGAGTGCCGGCCCCTGCTTGTCGTACGCCTCAATGCGATCGATGTAGAACTGCACCAGCTCGCGGACAGTCAACTGCCGTGCACGGATCGCCTCATGTATCTCGCTGATGCTTGCCTCAACGACCCGGAAGCTCGACTCCACATCAGTGTCTTGCGCGTATCCCACAGTCTGGACTGCCAAACTCAGGATCGCACACGCGAGCGTTGTCTTACGAGCAATGCTGATTCTCATGGTACTTTCACCTCTTTCAGGCATCACGCAGCAGCCAACAGATGACCTTGGGTTCGGTCATCTCTTCAATTGAGTAGCGGATTCCCTCGCGACCGAGGCCCGAGTTCTTTACCCCGCCGAACGGCATCGTATCCAAACGGTAGTCGGTGCTATCGTTGATCATGACACCGCCACACTCGAGGCCATCTGCCAGCTTGAACGCGGTGTCGACATCACGGGTAAACACTGCGGCATGCAAGCCAAAACCCAGACCGTTGGCCTGTGCTATTGCGGCCTCAATGCCGGACACAGGGTATAGATTGCAGGTGGGGCCAAAGACTTCATCACAGTGCACCGCTGCCGTCGCCGGCACTTCTTCCAGCACTGTGGGTTGCACCAATGTACCGCTACGACCACCTCCGCTGAGCACCTTTGCCCCGTCGGCACTGGCCTTCGCAACCCACTGTTCGACCCGGATCGCCTCCGATTCGGTAATCATGGGACCCATGTCGGTTGCTTCGTCCAGCTTGTCACCGATCTTGTATGACGCCGTTCGATCGCTGAACGCGTCGCGAAACTCCGCGTAGACATCCCTGTGAACGTAGATCCGCTGTACGCCTATACAGTTCTGCCCTGCGGCCCAAAAAGCTCCTGATACACAAGTCTCCACCGCCCACTCGAGATCTGCATCGCGCCACACGATGACTGGGGAGTTGGAACCCAACTCCATGCCAATCTTCTTGATGCCAGCTCTTGCGGTGATGTGTCTTCCAGCTGCCACACCACCCGTAAAGGAAATCATGCGTACTCTTGCGTCAGACACGAGCTGATCACCAATTACGGAGCCGTATCCAGTGATGGTTTGCAATACTCGAGACGGCAGGCCTGCTTCGAGAAGGACCCGTGTCAACTCGATCGCGGAAAGTGGTGTAACCGTGGCCGGTTTGAGAATCACGGCGTTACCAGCAGCGATCGCCGGGCCAAGCTTATGTGCAACCAGATTCAGCGGATCATTGAACGGGGTTATCGCCAGGACCACACCCACCGGCATACGCTCATAGTAACCCTTGCGCTGTTCTCCCCCCGGAAACGAATCAAACGGGATCGTCTCACCGCAGATACGCCGCGCCTCTTCAGCAGAGCTGCGCAGGGTGTTGACACACCGCGAAGCCTCTTTGCGAGCCTCCCTGATCGTCTTCGATCCCTCTCGCGCTATGGTCCGCGCAAACTGCTCAAGCCTTTCTTCAACCAACCGCGCGCCTTCCGCCAGTATACTGGAGCGCTCGAACGACGTAGTTTTCTTCGCGACCTCCGCTCCTTGCACTGCCGCTGCAAGAACAGTTTCCACGTCTGCAGCGGATGCCGACGGAACCGTATCAACAACCGTGTTGTCGAACGGATCGCGTACTTCGATCTTCTCGCCACGGTCTACCCATTCACCAGCGACAAACATATCCATACGACGTCCTCCCTATTGATTCTTTATCTTGCTGACCATGGCTAGCGGCTCACCCTCACTGACTGGCGGGGTGCCCAGCACATAGTTGACCACTCCGGCAAATGGCGCTCGAATGTTCTCGATCGGATCACCGAAAAAATCCACGAGCACTCCGATCAAGCCGCCCGCCGCCACAGTATAACCGTCGCGAACCCGGGCCTCGAACATGCCGGTTGCCGGGCTGCGCAGTACTTCATAATCCACGAGCCAGACAATCTCCGGAACCGCCGCCACTTCCCCCTCCACCATCTCAAGATGTCGCAGCAGGTTCCACACTCCATTCACCGCCATCTCCACCCAACGCCCATCATTGGAACCGAGCTGTCCCGTTTCGGTTGTGATTGCAGGTTTTCCTCGCGTCAGTGCAGTCTGATCCGTGTATATCGACTCATCCGGATCGGCCAAACGACCTTCGTCGATGACGATGTGGTCCAGTCCGAAGGCCAACGCCATGTCTCGGACTGCCGAGTCGAGCTCAGCTTTACCGGTAACCGGCATATAGAGGTAGGGGCGTAGAGCCTCGTTTCCGTCTCCCCCGTGCAGATCGACCACATAGTCCGCACTCTCGATGACCTGCGTGGTGATCGCGTAGGCGATTCTTTCAGTAACAGTTCCATCGACCTTTCCCGGATACGCTCGGTTCAGGTTCTTGCCATCGATGGGACTGTAGTAGATCGTGCGTCCCAGAAATGACGGCATGTTGGCAACATGTACAAGCACTGCGGTCCCTGACAGCTCCCTCGGGTCCAGTTCCCGCCGCACTCGTTGTAAGGCAGTTATCGGAGGATATTCGTAACCGTGAGTTCCTGCGATGAGCGCCAGCACCGGTCCCGCCTGCCGCCCGTGTATCACAGTCACTGGTATCTCGGTTCCTCCATCCACAGCCGCCGGTACTGAGAGGAATCCCGAAACCATTTGGCCCGGGTGGGCCTCCAAGGTCCCCAATGAGAACGAACCACGCTCCTGTGCTTGTGTCGTCTCCAGCAGAAAGATGCACAGCGCAGCCGCCAGCAGTGGTTGAGTGTTTCGGCTCATGGTACTCTCGCAGGAGAAGTTGTTGAGGTGTTTCTTCACCACTTGGGCTCGCTGGTAGCGCACACGTTCCTGTCGCCGGCCCAGGTTTTGAGTGGTTGGACTAAGATGCTGCGATTTGCCGCTCAGTGCGAGAGCACAACCGGGCCAACTTGACGCAGCGCTCTCAATTGGAGAGACTCCTCGGTCAGGAAAGCTGGGCAAACTCACGTGGAGGACTACAAATGCCAATGAAGCAGGTCGCAGTCTCTTTGATCCTAGCAGCTCTCGTCGCTGGGTGCGCAAAGGAACCACCAGCCTGTCCACAGAGAACCGACGATACGGTCATCATCAATACCCGCTTCGGCGATATCACAGTTGAGCTATTCCCCGATCAGGCTCCAGCGACCGTTGAGAACTTCATTGCGTATGTAGACAGCGGGTTCTACGACAACACACTCTTTCACAGAGTGATTGCCGATTTCGTAGTCCAGGGTGGCGGTCTAACGACAGCCGGTTCCAAAGAGACCCGGGCACCGATCGAGAACGAAGCGGACAACGGGCTGCTGAACGAGCGCGGCACGCTCGCGATGGCCCGGACTTCGGACCCCAACTCAGCCACTTCACAGTTCTTCATCAATCTGAAACACAACGAGATTCTGGATCACGGCGCGCGGGACTTCGGCTATGCCGTGTTTGGCTCGGTGGTTGGGGGAATGGATGTCGTCGACCAGATCGCGGCCGTCTCCACAGATTCCAACGACAGACCGATGAGTGATGTGCTTCTGGTCCGGGCCTGCCGCCAATAGGGCCGCGAACACAGACGTGGATGCCATACTCCCCCGTCCAACACGTGAATGACGAGTCGTCCACCCAACTGGCTGCATGTCTTCGTGTTCATCTTTCCTCGTCCATGTCATCTGAGACCCAAACCGGACCTCACTTGACCACTAGTTCGTGATTGGGGAGTATCCGGACTTCTAAAACACTCACGCAAACGGAGATTCACTGAATGCGCCTGAGATTCACAATAGTGACACTACTCTTCCTCGGCGTCGTCACCACGTCTGCCGCGGCTCAGCAGACATGTCCGGCGTCAACATCCAGTAATACCGTGGTATTCACCACGAATTTCGGCGAGATCTCGATAGAACTCTTCCCCGACAAGGCCCCAATTACCGTCGACAACTTCCTCAGTTATGTAGATGTCGGTTTCTACAACGGTACGATCGTACACCGAGTGATACCCGATTTCGTCATCCAGGGTGGCGGGTTCGACGAAACGGGGATTCAGAAGCAGACTCTAGAGTCGATCGAGAACGAGGCAGAGAACGGCCTGCTGAATGAGCGCGGCACGCTTTCCATGGCTCGGACGTCGGAGGTCAATTCTGCCACTTCGCAATTCTTCATCAACCTCAAGCACAACGAGGTACTGGATCACGGAGTGCGTGATTTCGGGTACGCTGTGTTTGCCAAGATCACAAGCGGCATGGATGTGGTGGACAAGATCGCCAAAGTGAGCACGAATGAGAGGGACGCACCCACACAGCCTGTCGTGATCGAGTTGGCCTGCCGCAAGTAACGCCGCGGATTCGAGTAGATTATGGGCGGATTGACGCGGGGTGCCTTCGCGTCTTCCGCCCGTCCCGCGCGCGTCACAAGAGATGCAGCCTATCCAGCCCGCATGAAGAAGAACATTCCCAGCGCAAGAGCAAGCATCAAGCCGATGAGCACGGCAATCAAAGCACTTGCTCTTTGGCGTGCGACTGTTCCCATTCCAGCCCTAGCCTCAACGATGCTCATCGCCTGATGGACGTCACTGTTGCTGGTGCGGGGCCGTCTCTTCTGGAAATCAACTACAACCTGTTCTATCTCTCTGGCCAGATCCTGTGCCTCAAGACTGGCATGAGGCGGCGGCACGTACGTGACGGGGGGAACGAAGACCATAGTTACCTCACGGACATTCAGATACTCCTCAATACGAGAAAGATGCCACTCTGGTTACCGATTGGTTAGCATCGACCTGGTGGGCAGTCCAAGGAAACGACAGTTCTTGGGCAATCGGAAGACATCAACTGGGTCGCGAGTGACGTTATACCTAGAGTGAGCGAGGCCTTCGAGTCGATCTTCGACGGTGCGGCGGAATATGTCGAAGACAATGGTCTCAGGCGGTATGGTTTCGAAGGGTTTGATGTTCTGATCAGGGCTGATCAGGTTCACCATTAGGGGATATTCGGTCGCACCACACTTCCATCCGATCTGCAGATATGTCATAGTGCGAACCGTGTGCCTGCAACGTCCCTTTCTTCAGCACGACCACCTGTGGAGACTGGTGCTGGACACCGAGATCGTCGGCTAGCTCGCGCGACAGGGCACGGTCACGGATCACATCTACCACGTAGACCGGTATGTCCGGATTCTTGGCCATGAAGTCCTTCACCTGCCGCATTGCCATTGCTGACGTCGGACACCTTGAACTGTGCTTGTATATAATGGCCAGATCTGCCTCGAGCACCTCGTTCAACGCGTCATCCTGCAGCCGAGTTTGATCCTCCTCCGATCGCTTCTTTCTTCCAAACAACATCACCGCCTCATCAGTTGGGCTCTTGCAGGCAATATAACTGCTTGAGGCGTACAGTCTTGCAGCCACAGACCGCCTCTCCCAGTGCTTCGACGAAACTGTATCGTTTTCCGATACGTATGACGTAGTACGATATGCAATCAAAGGAACGAAGATGAGCGAAGCGTCGACCCGCATCAGGACACTTCAGCCAGTGCGACCCGCGGTTCTCCACATCCTGCTCGTTCTGTCGGAGGGCGAACGTCACGGGTACGCGGTGAAACAGGAAGTGGAAAGCCGTACTGACGGCGTGGTCAAGATGGGACCCGGAACGCTGTACGAATCAATCCAGAGGATGGTGGAGAACGGGTTGATTCGAGAATCGCCTCGCCAGAAGGGTGGCCAAGCGCAGCGCCGCTACTACCGCATCACTGCATTTGGCAGGAGGGTCCTCCAAGCGGAGGTGTCACGGCTGGAGCAAGTCGTGGAACACGCCCGATCTTCCTTGCGGAACACCAAGACCGTCTGATGTCATCAGATCGGTCGGTCCACAGAGGGCGCGTGGGACTCAGCCTCTTCAGGCTGCTCCTCCTGTTGTATCCCCGACAGTTCCGTACGGAATACAAACCGCAGCTGATCGAGGCATACCGGACTCAGCGCAAAGAAGACCGTTACCGCGGGTTCGCGGGTGGTCTGCGGTTCGCTTTCGATATCGTGAGCGACACTCTTTCAGCGGCAGCACGACGTCATGCTGCTGGTCTCGGCCGTCGACCTAATGGGACCCACCTACGATCAGCCTCATCCAGCACCAGCTCGGGAGTCGTGACAATGACTAGCTCCTTGCTACACGACGTTCGCCACACAGTCCGCAACCTCATCATGAATCCCGGATTCGCCGCGCTGGTTGTGCTGATTCTGGCGGTTGGCATTGGGGCCAACGTCGCCATGTTCAGCACGATGAATCAGGCATTGATAAGACCGTTGCCCTATACGGACCCAGACCACCTCGTCCTGGGGCGGGCCACCTTCAGCGGCAACCTCAATCCCCTGATGTCGGCCTACGACTACTTCGACTACCATGAGCGAAACGAAGTCTTCGAGTCGCTCGGCTCGATCCTGTTTGGTGCATTCGATGCAACGATCACCGGGGGCGATGAGCCGGAACGCATAGCCGGAACGTTCGTATCTTGGGATCTATTCCCAACGTTGGGGATACCCGCCCAGAAGGGTAGGCACTTTTCGGCCGAAGAGGGCGATCCAGAGGGCCCGAACGTCGTCATGATCAGTGGCGGGTACTGGCAGCGGCGGTTTGGCGAAGCACCGGATATCGTGGGCCAGACCATTGTCGTCAATGGTTCCTCACAAACCATAGTCGGTGTGATGCCGGCAGAGTTCGAGTTCTTCTACGATGTTGACCTCTGGGTGCCAATGCGTCGCGACGGTCCGATGGCCGGAGCCAGGCGGTGGCACAATTGGTTTCTGGTCGGGAGGCTCAGACCAGGTGTAGCGATCCAACAGGCACAAGCCGATGTGGACGTGATATCGGCTCAACTGGCCGCTGAATACCCCGAGACCAATAGAGATAAAGCACTGCTGCTAACCAACCTCCACGAGGCAATGGTAGAGGATCACAGGAATAGCGTGTTGCTGCTGATGGCCGCCGTCGGCCTAGTATTGCTCATAGCTTGCGGTAACGTTGCCAGTTTGCTGCTGGCTCGGGGCTCGGTCCGCCGCTCTGAGATGTCGATCCGCGCGGCACTCGGTGCTTCGGCACCGAGGTTAGTACGACAGTTGCTTACCGAATCTGTAGTGACTGCAGCCACAGCCGGTATCGTGGGTACGGTGCTGGCAATCTGGCTGCAGAAGCTCATCCTACGGTTCATGCCCATGGATCTGCCCGGAATGAGCGAACTGGGGATCTCGGGTTCCATGCTGGCATTTGCGCTGGTTCTCTCAGTAACTACAGGTCTCTTGTTCGGCATCCTGCCCGCGCTGCGCGGTGCTCGTGGTAACGTCATCGAGGACATCAAGTCGAGTGCCCGGACCACCGACTCGGTAGGTTCCAGG
>JBDGXD010000142.1:0-11653 GCA_039584755.1 Gemmatimonadota bacterium | reverse complement strand
TCATGATCACGCTGGCGACGGCTGCCACCGCGATTATCACGATCGTTTCGGGCGGAACGTCTTTGAAAGAGGCCGCCGCTGCCACAAACACGACTATGGCAACTGTCGCCCTGCCGAAATACACCCAGCGCAACAGGTCTTGCGCGCTCGGTACGCTCTTTCGTAATCGGCCGCCATCCGCGGTTGCGGAGGGTTTACCTGCGGTCAATGCCATTGCATCTCTAGTATTTGAGTACCCTTTGCAAAATGCAATAGTGGAATACTGGAACGCTTGCGGTGAGCAAGGACACATCCGGCGTGGCGGCGCAGGGCTCTCACCGGTAGGCCGGCACAGACGGCTGACACTATTGGATGGATCCCAGGTACTCGCGGCGAAACTGATGGTGTTCGGCAGCTTGCTCGACCGTCCCAATGTGATGAGTCGTTCCCGCAGTCTGCCATAGGACCTCGTCGGCCAGCGCCAGCAGCGTCCTCACCTCGTGACCCGTGACGAGAACCGCACATCCCTGGCTGGCCAGTTCACGGAACGCCCGTGTGATAAGCTCGGCATCGGTTGGCATGATGCCCAAATAGGGCTCGTCGGCAAGCAAGCATCTAGGGTTGCGAGCCAGTGCCACCGCAACCTCACAACGACGCCGCTCACCACCCGACAGGGCTCTCTGCTTCCTGTCTAACAGGTCCGTGATCCGCAGCATCTCAAGAGCCTGATCGACATTCGAGTCCCGGACGAGTCTGCTGACCGTCCGAAAATGTTGGCCGATTGTGAGGGCCGGTGACAGCAGATTCCGCTCGGGCAGGTAGAACAGTCCATCCCGCGCGAGCTGATGCAGTCGCGGTCTGAGCATGCGCTGACCGTGGTAGATCACAACGCCGTAATCGGCCTTCATCAACCCGATCGCGATCTTCACCAACGTCGTCTTGCCGCAGCCGTTCCTGCCGAGAAGTACTGTGACTTTGCCCGATTGGGCCCATATTGATGCGGTGGTCAGCACCCTTCTCTTACCGAACGATTTGCCGATCGATTCGACCGCGAGCAGCGGATTCACAGGCGCACCAACACTGCGACTGTCACAGAGCACAGCAGTGGCAGCAAGCCCGCGAAGAAGACCAGGGTCCTGCGACTCACGCCGAGGTTGGTCAGGAACAGGATCTCGTTGTGACGGGCGCAGTCGAGCCACGTGAGCGCGGTCGTCAATATGATGACCGCAGCAATTACCGGGGGAGCCACTGCGTACGGAGGGCTGGGCTCTGCTCCCGGCAGCTCCGGCACCAATCGAACGGCGACCGTAGCCGCGAGCCTGACGCCGATCCAGATCACGGCGGATCGCAACAGGATGACGCGCAGGAATGGCTGGGGCGGCAGGCGCATTCGATCTGCTCCACTGAGCCGAGGCCGTACCGTCACCGAACCACGACGGGGTCTCACAACTTTGAGTGAGACCCCGTCTCTGGATCAGTTGAACTACAGCCCTGAGTGCTCCCTATCAACTAGGCTCCAACGGCGTTGATCATATCGAAGATCGGCAGATACATGGCGACAATCATGCCACCGACAATCACACCGAGGAAGACGATCATGATCGGTTCCATGAGGGACAGCAATGTGGAAACAGCTGCGTCGACCTCGTCGTCGTAGAAGTCTGCGATCTTCGACAGCATCTCGTCCAATCCGCCGGTTGCCTCACCAACCGCAATCATGGAGGTCACCATTGGTGGAAAAACGCCTGACTTCTGCAACGGACCGGCGATCGTCTCGCCACCGGCAATGGATCCCCGTGATTCCATGACTGCGTCATGAATCACCCGGTTGCCCGCCGTGCGTGCGGTGATTTCCAGACCATCGAGAATCGACACGCCGGAAGCCAACAACGTTCCCAGTGTACGAGTGAATCGTGAAACGGCCGATTTCCGCAGCAAGTCTCCCAACACCGGGAATGCCAACAGGCCCCTGTCGATCACCAGCTTGCCGTTTTCGGTGCCGTAGTACGCGCGTGTTGCGAAGAACAGCCCGACACCGGCCAATCCAATAGCCCACCAGAAGCCCTTTAGGAACGAGCTCATCATGATCACTATTCGCGTGGGGAGCGGCAGCTCCAGGTTCACCGAGGCGAACATTTGCTGGAAGGTGGGAATAACGAATATCAGCAATACCAATACGGCGATGATCGCAACCGAGAAGATCACCGATGGGTAGACCATGGCGCCTTTGACTTTGCGGATGATCGCGTCGTTCTTCTCGAGAAATGTGGCCAATCGCAGCATGATGGTGTCGAGGATACCACCGGCTTCGCCTGCGGCAACCATGTTCACATACAACTGACTGAACGCATTGGGGTGTTTTCCTAAGGCATCCGCGAGCGTATTGCCGCTCTCCACGTCGTAGACAACCTGTTTCGTGACTTCCGACAGGGTCTTGTTCTCGGTCTGTTGCGCCAGGATATCCAACGCCTGGACCAGCGGCAGACCCGAGTTCACCATCGTGGCGAACTGCCGCGTGAAGACCACCACATCCCGGATTGGCACTCTGCCACCCTTGCGGCGCCTTCGCTGTTCCCTCACCCGCACCACCATCATACGGTTCTTGCGGAGTTGCTGGACGACGTCTTCTCTCGTAGCCGCTTCCATCGACCCGGTGGTCTCTTCACCGGTCGCGGTGCGTGCCGTATACTCGTAAACTGCCATACCGAATCTCCTAGCGGTTTATCGTCTTCCTGTTGCCGCGGCCGCGGCCGCTCCTATCCCCTCTTCACCTGTGACCGGTTCTCCCACCATTCGGAGAAACTCATTCTGGTCGGGAACGACTCTCAGGCACTCTTCCAGACTCACGTCACGCGCCATGTAAAGCGTATACAATGAATCTGCAAGTGTTAGCATGCCGTGTTTCTTCCCAGCCTGCATCGCCGAATAGATCTGGTGGACTTTATCATCACGGATCAAAGCACGGATTGCCGGCGTCGCGACCATGATCTCGCATGCCATTACGCGACCTTTGCCCGACGCCCGCTGCAGCAGCGTCTGAGTGACCACACCCTCGAGCACGAACGCCAGCTGCGCACGAACCTGAGACTGTTGGTGCGACGGGAACACGTCGATCACTCGATTTATCGTCTCTGCCGCCGAGTTCGTATGCAGTGTCGCAAACGCCAGATGCCCGGTTTCGGCGATCGTCAGCGCCGCAGCGATCGTCTCCAAATCACGCATCTCGCCGATCAACACGACATCGGGATCTTGGCGCAGTGCGTACTTGAGCGCATTGGCAAAGGACTTAGTGTCAGTACCCACCTCACGCTGATTCACGATACAGCTCTGATGACGGTGGATGAACTCGATCGGATCTTCGATTGTGATGATGTGCGCCCTACGCTCTTTGTTGACCTTATCAATCATTGCGGCGAGCGTGGTGGATTTGCCGGATCCGGTGGGGCCTGTGACGAGGACCAGACCGCGGGGCCTTTCTGACAACTGTCTGAGGGCCGCCGGCAACCCAAGCTCCTCGAATGTCTTGACCGTAAACGGTATCTGTCGGATCACCATTGTCACGCAGCCACGTTGCTTGAAGCAGTTCCCTCGGAAACGGGCCAGGTTCTGAATTCCAAAGGAGAAGTCCAGTTCGTCCTCGTTTTCGAATCGCTTCTTCTGATTCTCGGTCAGCACCGAATAGGCAAGTTGCAGGGTCTCTTTCGGCGTGAGATGATGCTCGACCTTCGAGTTCGTGATGTCACCATCAATCCGAATTTTCGGACGCTCGCCAGCTGTTATGTGAAGATCTGATGCGTCGCGCTCGATCATCTCCTCGAGCAACGCCCTGAGGTTTACAGATTCCGAGCCTGGCTGAGGGTTGGCTTCTGCCATCGCGTTATTCCGCCGTTTCCTTCACTACTTCCTCCAGCGTGGTGATTCCGCGCTTCACTTTCATGATCCCGTCCATCCGCAAAGTCAACATACCATCTTCGACCGCCTGGTCTTTCATCTCGGCGGTGGAAGCACCCCGTAACACCATCTTTCGCGCCTCGGGTGTCATGGCCATGACCTCATACAGTCCCTGGCGGCCTTTGTACCCGGTCTCACCACAGCTATCACAACCCCCACCCTTGTAGAACGTGATTCCCTTGGCTTCTGCCTGGCTAATGCCCAAGGCGTCGAGTTCCTCGGCGTCATAGCGATACACGTCCTTGCAGTCGGTGCAGATTCGCCGCACGAGCCGTTGCGCCACGATCAGATTGACCGCGCTGGCCACATTGAACGGCTCAATCCCCATGTCGATCATCCTGGTAACCGTCGACGGCGCGTCATTTGTGTGCAGGGTCGACAGCACCAGGTGACCCGTCAGCGCCGCCTTGATGGCAATGCTACCGGTCTCAATGTCCCGGATCTCGCCAACCATGATGATATTCGGGTCTTGACGCAGGAACGCACGCAACGCAGCAGCGAATGTCATACCGATCTCGGTGCGTACCAGCACCTGATTGATCCCGTGCAGGTTGTACTCGACCGGGTCCTCGGCGGTCATGATGTTCGCTTCGACAACATTGATGCGCTGGAGCGCCGAGTAGAGTGTCGTCGTCTTTCCCGAACCCGTGGGGCCGGTCACCAACACCATGCCGTAGGGGTTGAGAATGGCACGCATGAGATCTTCTTCGGCCTGCGGCTCAAATCCGAATTTCGTCAGATCGAGAGTCAGATTGCCCTTGTCGAGAATCCGGAGCACTATCTTCTCGCCGTAGATGACCGGCAGAGTCGAGACCCGAAAATCTATGACCCTCTTGCCCATCTTGAGCTTGATGCGCCCATCCTGAGGAACGCGTCGCTCGGCAATGTTCAAGTTGGACATGATCTTCACGCGACTCGTGAGTGCCGCCCGCAACTTGATCGGCGGCTTCATGACTTCCTGCAGCGCACCATCGACGCGGTAGCGAACGCGTAGCTCTCTCTCGAAGGGCTCGATATGGATGTCACTCGCACCACGTTTGACGGCATCGGTGAGAATGCCATTGATGAGCTTCACTACAGGCGCGTCATCGGACAGCGGGGCAGGAGCGTCCTCGTCCTCTTCTTCCTCGATTACCTCGAGGTCCTCATCCTCTATATCCTTTAGGATCGTCTGTAGTTGCGCATCCGTCTGCTCGTAGTACCGCTCGATGGCCGTCCGCAGCGTGTACTCGCCCGCGATGACCGGAAAGATGTCGTACCGGGTGATGAACTTGAGATCGTCCACCACGGTCATATTGGTGGGATCCGACATCGCCACGGTGAGCGTGCGGCCCTCGCGCTTCAGTGGCAGTACCGTGTGCCTGACCGCAACCTCGCCCGGCACCAGCTTCACAATCCGGGGGTCCACCTCAAACCGCGCCAGATCCACGGCAGGCATACGGTACTGGCGGGCCAACATCTTGGTAATCTCGGTCTCTTCCACGATACCGAGCTTTACCAAGGTGTAGCCCAACCGCATCCCGGTGTTTCTCTGTTCGTTGAGTGCCGCCTGCAACTGTTCCTTCGTTATCAGGCCTTCACGAACCAGGAGATCACCGAGCCGCTCTGTACTAGCCGCAGCCGTTGCCATAGCAGTCCAAGTTAGAGAGAGGTGAGAAGCTAGCTGACTCGCTCATTCTCAACGGCACAATAGTAGGGGTGCTCCATATCGTGTCAAGACAATTCCCTTCCCCTCCTTCCCCTCCTTCCCCCCCCTTCCCCTCCTTTCGCTCCAACATACCACCTCGCGCCCTTGCATATGCAATCAAGGCCTGACCATATCTCGGATACGGTCTATCGTTTGCCTTCCTATTCCTTTTACTCTCGTCAGATCGTCCACAGATCTGAAGGGCCCGTTGTGCAAGCGATCCTCCACGATCGCCTTTGCCTTCACTGGTCCAATTCCCGGAAGTTCGGCCAGTTCCTCCGCCGTTGCTGTGTTGAGCCTCACAACAGGATTGCTGCGGCGCGCGCGATCCGACGGCCTAGCGCTGAAACTCGCGTGACGCTCGATGCCCTGGAGCAATGTCTGCCCGACTCCGGGCACCCGGTCCAAGGCCTCCAGCGACCCGAACGGGCCGTTGGAGGCCCGATCGGCTACGATTCTCGCCGCCAACGCTGGCCCGATACGGGGCAACCTCGCCAATTCCTCTGCCGGCGCCCGATCGAGATCGATCTGCTCACCGGGTTGCAGCGGCCGCACCAGCCGACTGGCCCGAGCGGCAAGAGAGTCGTGAGTCGGTCGATCACCCTCAGTGGCGCGGTACGAGAGGTCGCCGGGTGCCGACCCGCTCAGCGCAAGAAGCCGGACAACCAGGCCGGCACAGGCGAGTCCCAAGAGAATGGTCACTGCCCGCCGTTCGTCTTTGGTGGCCATGCACCATAGATGAATTGATGCAGCCCGCGTGTAGCATCAATTCCATGCACGACAGAGCGAGAAGACGCCGACTATCTGAGTAGAGCTAGCGCCACATCTCCGACCACCTGGAGGCTCTCGGCACTGACCTTGTCGGCTGTGTCATCCGTGGTGTGCCAGTAGCCGTTGCCCGGACCGTAGCTGAAATCGATGACGTCGATGGTCCGGATGCCGACCGCTTGAAGCGGCAGGTGGTCGTCCGTCATCGGGGGCCCCGACTCATCCCGGAAGATGTTACCGTAACCCAGCTCCCTCGCCTTTGCCCACACTCGCTCGACCACTTCCGGAGCTCCGCGCATAGAGTTTGGCTCCCGGGGAAGCCTGAGATCACTGTCCCCCACCATGTCCCACACAACCGCAAAAAGAGGCTTGGGGACGTCAGGGTCCAGCTGTTCCGCGTAGTAGCGCGAACCCATGAGCACATCGAGGTCACGGCCGAAATCTCCGTAATCCTCGCCATCGACGAACAGCAGGTCCACGCCGAAAGAGGGTGGGTTCAGCGCCAGGGCATCGGCCACGCCCAGCAGCAAGGCGACACCTGAAGCGCCATCGTTGGCGCCGGGAACCGGCATCTGCCGCCTACCCATATTGGAACTCCTGTCGGCCTTTGGACGGGTGTCCCAGTGGGCCACGTAGAGTATGCGCTGGGTTGCTTCGGGCCTGAACCGTCCGATGAAGTTCCTCAAACTGAGCGTGTCACCATCGTCAGACACGTGATTCCAGGCCTGTACCTCCACGGAATCTGCCGTCGCACTCAGCCGCTCGAGTATCCAGTCTCCGGTCCTGATGTGTCCCTCGGTGTTGGGAATCCGCGGTCCAAAACCCAGTTGGGTTTCCACGTATTGCAGCGCCTTGGCCCCGTCGAACTCCTGCTCTATCTGAGCTCCCGCGCTGCACCCCAGGAGCACCATCAGTATCGGGATAATGGCTGGCCTCATCGAATCTCGCCTGCGAAGAACCTGTAGTCGATATAGATGCTGAACACGGTCTGTGTCAGCTTCTCGGACGTGTGTCTGAGCTCATTCAAAACATAGCTGAATGTGGCTCCACCCCGCAGCGTTTCTGACAGACCCGTGTCCAGCCGAACGTCAAACGTCCGGCGACGGCTGTCGGATACGGTGCGACAGTCGCTGCTACCGGTGGTGATCAGACAGACTGCCCGTTTCGAGGCCGTGAACGACACGCTGGTACGCACCTCATTGCGACTCTGGAATAGGGCAGCCGGTGGCCGGAATCCGAATCCAAGGGTGCCACTCCAATCAATCTGGTCGGTGTTCCTGGTGTTTCCGGAGGTGAACAACTGGTTCTTCGCCGAGGCATACGATCCCGAGGTCGACACGCCTGCGGGCCAGATTATCGTGAGCCTGGGTGTCAGCGCCTTGGTGTGATCTTGGGTCCAAACCGGCCCCTGAACCTCAAGCCCGGGGTCCAGCTCTATCAGCGGGTCCGGGATCGGCTGGAACGTCGTGCGATCCACTACGCGGTACTCAAACTGGGCATTGACGCTGGAAACGACATTGCGCAATCCCTCACCCGGGGTGAGCACCCATGAGGCGGTCACGGATGGCCACTCGAGGCTCTTCTGCTCGTTCCGCACTTGTCCGCCCGATCGGATCAGCCAGACCGTGTTCCTCCCGTTTCGGTATGCAATGCGGACCTGGGTTCCCAAGGGAAACCGCGCGCCGGCGGTGAAGGCGACTCCGGTAATCTCGCCAGTGGAGGTCGCCAACACGCCGTCCTGCACGCGGAACTCTTCCAGGCTGCCAAACGCGAGCTGATACCTCATACCGGGATCAAACGTGATGTCATTGAAGTTCGATCGCAGTTCCCTCGTGTACGAGAGATCCGCCGGAAGAAACCCTCCAAACACAGCGGCCGGCACACTCGAATCTCCAAAAACCCCTCCAACGAGACGTGCCAAGTCCACGGTTGCTCCCAACTCACGGACTCGTGAGTTCGCAGTGCTCTGTGGAGTCTGGACGATCGCGAGAGCGGAATCCGGCGCCCGCGCATTCGGATCACGGTTGAACACAAACGAGCTTGTGAGAACGAAACGTGGTCGCAGCCACGAGCTCACTACCGGAGACAGATCGACACCGGTCGTCATCCGGCGCGCCCGCTCGAAGCCCGAGTTCATTCCTAGGAACTGACCGCTTTCCTGATCCAAGTAACGGCCTATTGCCGTGGAGTCACCGTAGTCCTGCAAGTCTCGCGTGCTCTGGTACGATATCCTGAAGCCAAAGGTGGAGAAGGGGCGCAGATCCAGTTCTGCTGTGTTGCGCCACAAGTGCATGATGCTTGGCAACGATGATACCTCGGTGTCGCCCGGCAGGCCCACCGGCACACGAAACACCGTACGATCCGTACGATTGTCGGTTAAGGTTGACGTGAATCTCAGTCTTTGGGGATTCCACCGGAGCCGCGACGTCCGCAGGGCACGGGCGAACTCGCTGTCGCGGATGAAGCCGGGCAATCCATCGATCAAGTTGATCACGAAATCCGGCACAGCCTGTAGAGTCTGCGGCCGCGGCGAGGTCGAATAGTCACCGTGTAGCTGGCGATTTGTGGTGCTGGCCTCGCTCAGCGACGTGGCACTCGAGCCCTTGTTGCTGCGGAAACGGGCCGACAGCGGGTCCAGCAGTGTTCGTTCCACAAATGAGGTCCCCCGCCTGACACGCCTCACACCGAGGTCGAACCCCGTCATAGAACTCCCCGGTGCACGGAGGTTCGTGAGAGCATCGGCCCTGATGTCGGACTCGGAGACGTAGAACGGATCGGCATCAGTCCGGGCGTAGTTGACCTGAAATGGCATCGACAAGCCCCATGACTGCGGCAGAAACTTGTCGAGGTTGAGACCCAGGCCCAGCCTGAGTGCCTGGTCTGTTATGTAGCTTGGGTCCTCTTCCAATTGACGGAACCGGTCGTTCACCCTGTTGTAGCCGATCGTGATTTCGGCGACATCCGCAGCAGCGAGCCGCAAGTCGAACGCCGCGGCCACGCCGGCATCATCAATCACATCCGTCAGCCGGATGTCATCAATCCACAGCTCAGCCTGTCCTAGCGGAATCGACTCCTGGGCTCGGAAGACCGCCACTGCAACCTCCGAAACGCGGGCCAGGTTGGGAGGCAACGTACCGGGATCGCGCACCTGGATGAAGTAGGGACCGTCACATGCGACATATGCGGTCGAATCCCCACCACACTCCGCCGCTCCGGACGGCGGAGCTCCACTCAACCACTCATTCTCGACGAGCACCCGCAACGCAGTCCACCTTGGGACATCGATAACGACCTCCGGCTCCCAACTCACACTCCTGACGGGCGTGCGATACATGTAGAAGTTGTTCTCGTCCCGGCCCACCTTCAGGAGAAACTCCAGGTCACCCTCCTCCCAACCCACGTCGCGTCCCCTAGCCCATACGCGGAGTTTGCGGTACTTCAGGAAATTCTGGTCTGCCGTGTTGGTGAATCGCGTGAGTGCCTCCGCGCGTTCCCCGGCCCGGATGTCGGTCGCGATCAATCGTAAAGAAGTCTCGTTGACCTCCGTGCTCCCAAACGCAAGGTCTGCGTCGGACCGCTGGGCTTCGTCTATGACACCGGGCGGAGACTCGTAACCCAATTCCACATCCTGGGTGGTTATCACCGATAACACCACCTCACCGAGTGGTTCCCCCTGACTTCCGCCCAGTCCGGCGATTGGAGTTTCGGCCCGCTTGATCCAAGGGGCGCCGATGAACTGCATCCGCGAAAGCGACACTGAAAGCGTTTGTTCCAGGCCAGCCTGATCGGGAGCCACGACGGTAGTGCGCAGCGCCTTCACTTGAGTAATGTTGGGCTGCCCTACCTGCACCGTGTCACTGCGGAACGGAATGCGATACAGACGCCAAGTCCACGTATCGCCCTCTATGTCAGTGGCCGATCCTCCCTCGCGCACGAAGTACTGTTGATCACCAATGGGAAAGGTGTAACGGAAGAAGTCTTCCTGAACGAGCCAGGAGGTTGCCGAGCGAGAACGAGGTGATATCACTGAAGGTGCGGAGATCACATGTCGGGAATTCACGCACAATCTGCCCAGATTCCGTATTCACGATCGAGTCCAGCAGATCACCCAAGATGCCGACTTCGCCGAACTGCGCGTTGTAGACATTGGTTTGCCGATCCTTCTCGGAATCGAGGCGACCAGGCCCGATGAACTGAAAGCCGTCGAACGTGGTGTCCACACTGGTTGGCGTGAAAGACGTCGGGCCGAAACCGACAGCGTCCTCGAACACGGTGCCGAAGTCGAACACCAAATAGGCTCCTTCCTGCACCGCACTGCGGGGCGCGTCCTCCAGCACCCAGAATTCCAGGAACTCGACTCGAGAGAGATCAACGCCGACACCCGACCCTCCACCCAAGGGCTGCACAATGCTGCGCCAGCGAGGTCCAGAGGAGTGTTGCCGGAACCAGCGCGGAGCACCGGTCAGCGGATCGGGTACGCCTCCAACCGTGTCCGGCTCGAGGGTCAACCACAGCACGGTCTCTACAGAAACACCGGAGCCCGAAAGTACTATCGTCGAATCGATATCCCGCGAGGTGAACTGCACCAAGCCCCCCGATGGAGTCCGCACGAGATTCTGCCACACGAGTGGCACCGACTGCAGCGGATCAAAGCCACCAGTTGCATCCAAGTATGCGGCCGGGAGACCTCTCCCCGATGATGGCGCAGCGCCGAACTGGAAGGCTCCCTCACTGAGGTTTATTCTGGTCGATGGAGCTGCCTCGAAATCTTCCACGTAGGCGACACCCGTCCGATTGGAATTGGGGAGTGATACGGCAATCTCCCCACTGACATCCAGGGTGGATTGCACCGACGTGCTCAGCAGCGGCAGGCCATCCAGGAACCGAGTGATCCCCTGTGGCCGGAAGTGAAGGCCGGTGCTCACACCTCCGATGAACAGGGCTGACGGCTCAAACCCCAAGAGTGGCCGGTTACTCACACTCCGCTCGCTCTGGAATATGCCGATCGCATGGATGTCGCCTGTGGTTCCCAAACTGTAGGTACTCGAGAAGCCCAGGATGCTCTTGGGTGCATCATCGAACAACTGGTTCTCTTCGTACTCGGCCCGAATCTGCGTAGGTCCCTGAAACAGCGAATCGGGGTTGAGAAACAGCAACTGGCCCAACGCATAGTCGATGTCATAGTCTCTACCCCGAGTCAGTTGCCGTTCGCCCGCAAAGACGCGATCGCTGCCGACCCGAACCTGGATCGCTCCCAGGTTCAGTGTC
>JBDGXD010000141.1:0-10626 GCA_039584755.1 Gemmatimonadota bacterium | reverse complement strand
CACGACCGATGCTCTCATCCGTACTTTCCACCATGCCAGCGTAGGTCGGGTGATCTTGGCGGGTCCTCGTTGTAGCTACTGTGCCCTCCGATATGAACTCTGCAGAATCTGTATTCACGCGCCTAGCCTTTTCCTGGTACTTGCTGATGTGGGCTGCTTTGGCCTGGAGAGGCGTATGCACGGCGTAGTGCGAAAGGACAAGAAAGAAAGCCCGGTCACGATGGTCATCAATGAAGCCTAACGCTTCGTCCGTTAGGCGGTCGGTCAGATACTCCCCTTCCTCTCCCTGTTCCAGACCAGGCACATTCGACCAAGGCAGCCGATCGTTCTCGTAGGGAAAGAAATATGATCCAGGCTGTCCGGCCGCGTGACCTGCGATGTTCACATCGAATCCCTGGAACTCCGGGTAGTGCTGCGCGTCTCCCAGATGCCACTTCCCAATGTATCCAGTGGCATAACCGGCCATCTTGAAGGCCTCACCAACGGTGATTTCTTCGAGCGGGAGTTCCCGACGGTACTCAGCAGGCAACAACCTGCCAGTCTGCTCCCCGCCGATCCAGTTGGTGAGATGAAGGCGTGCTGGATGTTTGCCGGCGACGATACTCGCCCGGGTTGGGGAACAGACGGGACTAGCCGCGTAGAACTGGGTGAACAGAGCGCTGGAGGCGGCCAAACGATCTATGTTGGGTGTCTCGTAGAACTCACTGCCGTAAACCCCGGTGTCCACCCACCCGAGGTCGTCCACGATCACCAACAGAACGTTGGGCCTCTCCCACCGACTGGAGTCGGAACAACCCGAGCACGGTAACCAGGCAAGAAGCAGTACCACAATGGATCTCGTTCCCATGGTCTCCCCCCAATGGACGTACATGCGAATATAGGGAAACCGGCGCCTACGGACACCGGCAGGCGACCACCGCAGTATCATACAGGTGGCTCTCATCGGTAGCTAGGCGTATCTTTGCCAATGTGAATCTGGACAACGACCTAGAGATACCGAATAACAAACCGGAGCACTCATGAACGTCCGGTACCAAGTATCGCTGGCTTCCCTCGGTGGGGATCTCTGTCGCCAGCGGGAATTGTTGGTTAAGACGATCACCGAGATGGGACACATTCCCATCGACCTCACGGCAAGTGAAATCGTCAAGTTAGACCCCGGGATCATCCGGAGACATCTGGAGAGAAGCGACTATCTGGCAGTGATCATAGCACCAGGCAACCAGATGCCTGAGGACGAACTGAACCGAGTCCAGCTGGTGTGCAACTTGGCAGCGGATTACGCCGTCCCGATTCTCGCAGTGGTGATGGCGGAGCACCAGGCCGGTGACACCATGCCGCAAGACCTAGCGCGGTTTCTGCAGCGACTGAGAATGAGTCCCATAGGCTTGGTGGAAGATGGTACGACTGACGGATCTGTGCTCTCATTCCTCAACCGGTTAATCGACCGATTCGAACGGCCGGGTTGGATATCCGGCAAGGCGCTACCCTCCCGTGATGTAGCGACCGAACTCGCGAGGCTCACGCGGGAGAACTTCGAGTTACGCCGCCAGGTTCCTAGCAGCTCTGAGCAGGAGCAGAGAGAAATAGGCCGGATGGAGGCGGTAACGCAGGCGTTGGAAGGCAACAAGATTCTCATACCGCTCTGGGAGCGGGCTTCGTCGACTTGGGAGAAACCGGTTGAGATGAGCTTGTTCGATTTCTTCATACGATTTGCTCCCGAGCTGGTGGTAGAGACGTCAGCCGCATCGGCCGCTGCATACATCCCCATCGGTGTCTGCGAGATGAACCCAGGAGGTGTTCAGGATCGCTGGGTGGTTCCGCAACACGATCTCAACCTTTGGCTCACTGACCTGATGGCTCTGGGACTGGTGAGACCTTCCAAACGGAGGCATGCGGCAAAGGATAGAAACCAATACTGGCGGCTTTCTCGAACCGGCCGGAAGTACCTGGCACACATTCGGCGAACCGCGCTCGAGACTGGTGGACATAGACATGTCGGGTTCACTTCCGAGTACCCCATCGTCATGAACAACGACTCGTAGCCGTGCCGTCAAGGGAAGCGGATTGCCCGCTTCCTCAGAACGCTTCACCGAGACTCAAATAGAAACCGCTCGAGCTTTCGCCTAGCCCCACGCCCCAATCGGCTCGGATGTTCAGCCCCTCGGCCCGGCTCAGGAGGAACCGGATTCCTCCCCCAGCATTGGAATGGAAACCAGCTAGGTCGAAATCTCCGAACACGTTGGCAACCTGACCGGCACCTATGAAACCAACCCCACCAATTCTCCACCACAGGTGAAACCGGTACTCCGCCTGGAATGCCAAGAGCTGACGGTCCCGGTATCGACCAGCAAAGTAGCCCCTGAGGAGTACATCGCCACCCAACTGTGGCGTCAGGTCGAACGGAGGCACAGATGACGAGGCCACACCTAGACCCCGGAGAGCCAACACGTTAGAGAAGAGCGGAAAGTACCGCCGCAGATCCAGCGTAAAGCTGGCGAAGTCGTAGGAGCTGCCAAAGAAGCCGTTGTACAGCGTGGCATTGAACTGATCGAGGCTTCCGCTGACCGGAAACACCGTGTTGTCTCTGGTATCACGAGTCACCGTCAGACCAGCACCCACAATCCAGCCATCCTCCGAACCGGGCACGAGACCACTCTGAAGTAAGGGCGCGCTGTCAGCATCTACGATTGCCCGGTATCCCACAGGAATGCTCAAGCCTACGTACCAATCCGGCAAAAGCTCCCTCTGTGCCTGCAGACGCAGCGATACATTCCGGGGCGTGTATTGCTCCTCGAGTGAGTCCGGAGTGTTATTACCGATGCCCCAGAAGCTGGTCGGAAACCTCGTATAGCCACCCTCGAAATTGTAGCGATAGCGCTCGCTGGGGGAGTAGATCTCTCCCTGAAAGATGGCGATGACCTGTTTCCTGGTGGTGTAGATCAGAATCGGTGTGAGAGTGGAGGGACGAGCATCGGGCCCCTTCTTCGAGGTGCGAAAGTAGTACGTCGCAGCAACACCAAAGCCTAGCTTCGTCTCCGGCTGGTAGAAGATCACCGGTAGCGGAACCAACGTGTTACCTGGTGTACTGGCACTGTCTTGCTGAGCTGAGGCGATGCTATCCGAATTTACCTGAGCCACTAACGGGCTGATGGGACCAAGCAGCAGCACCGTGGATGTATAGATCAGTGTTCGACGAGTCCAGACCGTCCGTATTGTAGTGACCATCTATCCGTTCCCCTACGCGACGACTCCGCACGATGACCGGTGAAGACCGACGAGTTCGCCGCTGAAGGTAACTGTCCTACCCCGACCACGGCGAGCAGACTTGAAAAGAACCAGATCAGGCACCACCTTGTTAGCTGCCATTCTTGGATGCTAGTGAAACACGAATTCCTCTGCAAACGTGACGCCACCCCGCAACCCGACCGGGTCTCGGGTGGATCAGCTGGACTTCCCACCGCCCTGCTGGAAAAGGCGTCACGCCGGCTGGGCTTTGCGGCACTGATCTATGCCGCCGTATATCTACTCGCCTACGGTTCGGCCCGACTCACACAGGACTTCGCCCAGCAATGGGGGTACAGCGGGATCTACCCAGCAGATGTCACTGCGTCTGCCTTCATTCTGCTTTCCGTCGGATTCTTCTTCGTGGTTCGCAGTGGTAAGATCGACAAATCGTTGCTGCTGGACCTGGGGCTCGTATATCAGGTGTTCGGTGGGGCCGGTATAGAGATCAGCATGCTCTTCATGCCGGAGTGGCCAGCAGGTATCGACAGTGGGCTGCTCAGCTGGAGTTGTGTCTGGATCGTGATGTTCCCGATGCTGGTTCCGACCACTCCCGGCAAGACATTGATCGCAGCATTGGCGACTGCATCCATGCGGCCGCTCATGTACCTCCTCGCGGTAGCTGGAGCGCTGGACCCTTTGCCAGGTGCCGTGGTCTTCTCGCTGGTATTCCCGAACTACATATGCGTTGGCATAGCGGTCGTCGGGTCCCGAGTGGTGTATGGTCTGGGTAGGGACATCAATCGGGCACAACAGATGGGCAGCTACCAGCTGGTCGAACTGCTGGGTGTGGGTGGGATGGGCGAGGTGTGGAAGGCCGAGCACCGCATGCTGGCTCGGCCTGCCGCGATCAAGTTGATTCGCAGCGATGGTGGTGGTAGCGGATCCCGCCAGACTTCTGATGGCAATCTGAAGCGGTTTGAGCGCGAGGTCCAAGCCACTGCCTTGCTCCGTTCGCCACATACAGTCCAGGTGTACGATTACGGACTCGCTGAAGACCGGACTTTCTACTACGTGATGGAGCTACTCGACGGAGTGAGCCTGGAGGAGTTGATCAAGAAACACGGACCGCTACCACCTGAGCGTGTAGTCCACATTCTGCGCCACGCGTGCCACTCTCTGGCGGAAGCGCACGAGAGGGATCTGATTCACCGGGACCTCAAACCAGCGAATATCTTCTTATGCCGCCAAGGGCTCGAGTTCGACTTTGTGAAGGTGCTGGACTTCGGCCTCGTGAAACACACAGGTGAACAGGTGGAGGGTGAACTCGGCATAACCCAGATAGGCACGTTCATCGGCACTCCAGCATATGGATCTCCCGAGATGGCCGCGGGAAGCGAGGTAGTGGAGGCAACGAGCGACATCTATTCACTGGCCTGTGTCGCCTATTGGTTGCTCACGGGACGAACGGTATTCAAAGCTCCCAGCCTTCCAATGATGTTGGTGAAACATCTCAACGAAGATCCGAGGCCTCCATCCGGCTATGCCAAACAGGTTGTTCCGGAGGCCTTGGACGAAGTGATACTCGAGTGCTTGAGCAAGGATCCCAAGGATAGACCCCAGTCAGCAGCCGCTCTCGACTCGCGCCTCGAACAACTGGAGCACTCCGCCTCGTGGACCCAGGAGCGGGCCAGGGACTGGTGGATTCGGCATGTGGCGTCAAAACCTCGATGAACACTCGGCTGTTGTATAGCAGACTCCCCACCACATACCAATACAAGATATTCGCCAGCGCAAAGGCGTCCTCATCTAACTCATGGGATTACGCGCCATACCCCTTGTTCAACTAGGGGTCAATCTCTATTATCAATATGTACCACTTTAACCTGGGGTAGCATATGCCTGGGAGCGATCTCTACACTGGGACTCTCGACGTACTCATTCTCAAAGCCTTGGCGGGTGGGTCGCTCCACGGATACGCCATTGGCCTGTGGCTGAGACAACATTCGAACGAAATATTGCAGATTCAAGAGGGCGTGCTCTATCCCGCGCTCCACCGGCTCTTACGACGCCATCTGGTTTCGGCAAAGTGGGGGACAACCGACACCAACCGCCGTGCGAAGTTCTACAGACTTACCCGAAAAGGTCGCCTTCACCTACGTGCAGAAGCCGAAAAGCTGACTGAGCACTCGGAAGCTGTGTTGTCAGTCTTACAGACTCTGCGCTCGTAAGATGAGAACTCCCTGGAATAGTCCCCGGGAGGCCCCTGCTCTCCCAGACAGACAGCGGTCCGAGATAAGAGCCGAGATCGACTTCTATCTGGAGTCACGCACCCAGGAGTTCATCGCCGATGGGCTCGATCCAGAGGAGGCACGGCGGAAGGCCGAAGAGGTTTTTGGCGACGTGGACACGATTGTACAGGAGTGCGCCCTGGAACAGAAAGACCAAAGAGAGTCCCGTAGAAAGATTGAACCCATGCAGAAACTGATTCACGACATCCGCTACGCATTCAGGGGATTTGCACGTTCCCCCGGATTTGCCGCCGTCACGGTCCTCACGCTGGCAATCGGTATCGGTGCAAATACAGCGATCTTCAGCGTCGTGAGCGGAGTCCTGCTACAACCGCTGCCATACGACAGCCCAAACGAGCTGGTTGCGATCTACACGCGATTCACTCCCGAGAGCGGTATGGACTTCCCCAAGTATGCTGTGGGATCGCCCGAGTATTTCGACTATCTGGACCAGAACGAGACCATGGAGAAGGTGGCGGCCGTGTCGACTGAAATGGTGACGATCACGGAGGGTGATGGCGAACCAGAGATGGTTACTGGCGGCCTGGTATCATCGAGCATGTTCGCAGTGTTGAGAACACCACCGTTGATCGGACGTACGCTGATTGCTGCTGATGATGGTGCCCAGCCGGCGTTCGTCGTCGTTCTGGGACACGGATTGTGGCAACGCCGATTCGGAGGCGATTCTAGCGTCGTAGGACGGAGGATCGGGTTGGGTATGGAGATCGCCGAAGATCCGGTTGTGGTCGAGGTCGTAGGAGTGATGCCGGCCGGTTTCGCCTTTCCGTATCCGGAAGTGGATCTCTGGGCACCCTTGCCGCTCGATCGTGCGCGGACATGGCGTGGCGGTCACTGGTTCCATATGATTGGCCGCCTTGCACCGGGTGTGACATACGAGCAGGCAGACGCCGAGGTGGAGGCCATGATGGCGCGGTGGGCTCAGGTCTACCCGGAACATCACGTCGGCCATGGGCTCCGGATGATGCCGCTACTGGATGATTATGTCGCGGATGTGAGGTCGGCTTTGCTGCTACTACTTGGGGCTGTCGGCTTCGTGCTGCTCGTGGCCTGTGCCAATGTAGCCAATCTCATGCTGGCAAGGGGTGAAGGCAGGAGACGGGAGTTGGCGGTTCGCACCGCACTGGGTGCCGGACGGCTGAGACTAACGCAGCAGTTGTTCACTGAATCCATGGTGCTGGCCATACTCGGTGGCGTGTTGGGTCTCGCAATCTCGCAGCTGGGTGTGGGCATTCTCTTGTCATTGCAGCAGGATGCCGTGCCGCGAACAGATTCAATCGGGCTCGACCTACGCGTGCTCGGCTTCAGTGTTGCGACGGTTCTTGTAGCTGGTCTGCTCTTTGGACTGGTACCGGCAATTCATGCCATCCGTTCACAAACCTCACATGCCTTCTCTGATGGAAGCCGGACGGCAACTGCTGGCAACGATCGCCTGAGGGTCAGGGGCTTCCTCGTCTTTGCCGAGACCGCACTCGCAGTTCTCCTCGTGATCGGAGCCGGCTTGATGGCCAAGAGCTTCCGGCACTTGTTGCGGGAAGACATTGGGTTAAACACGGAGAACTTGCTCTTCACGCAGCTGTCGCTACCGGCTGCCGACTACTCAGGGGAGCAGGCGGTGAGCTTCTTCGATCAACTGAGAGAGACAGTGGCCGCTCTCCCCGGCGTGGAGAGTGCCGTGCTCGTGTCGCGCCCGCCACTTGCATCGGACAGATCGCAAAGCCGGTTTCACATCGACGGACGACCTGAGCCAACCGCAAATGAGAACGGTTGGAGAGCCAGCCATGTCACCGCGGGAAGCGGTTTCTTCAAGGCACTCGGTATCCCGCTCATCCGCGGCAGATTGCTGGACGACCGGGATCGCGTTGGCTCGGTCCACACGGCGGTCATAGACCAGGAGATGGCCAACCGCTATTGGCCGGGAGAGGATCCTCTCGGACAACGGATACGATTTGGCAGAACTGATGGTCCATTGCATACGATTGTGGGAATCGTGGGGGACGTGAGATTCGATGGCCTCCACACCAAGTACCCTACCTACTACCACCCTTACGAACAGCTACCTGGGTGGGGTGAGCATTTTGCCCTGACGATGGACTTGGCGGTCCGGACGACCGGCGATCCACTGCAACTTGCTGGGCCCATCCGGCAAGTTGTGCGGGAGATCGATTCGGGACTTCCAATTGCTCGAATGCGCACCATGGACCAGGTCCTGGCCGCATCTGTTGCCAGCCAGAGATTCATGATGACATTACTCGGCCTGTTTGCCTTTGTGGCTCTTCTGTTAGGGGCAATAGGCATCTACGGTGTCGTGTCTCACGGGGTCGCGCAGCGCACTGGCGAGATTGGCATCCGACTGGCTCTCGGTGCAGGCGCAGCGACGGTCGTGGGCATGGTGATCAGGCAGGGTCTGATTCTCGCACTGCTGGGAACTGCAGGTGGAGTTGTTGCTGCTCTCGCGGGCACACGAGTGATGGCTAGTCTGCTTCACGAGGTGAGCCCGACAGATCCGTGGATCTTCCTTGCGGTGGCACTCGCGGTAGTGGTGGTCTCTCTCATCGCCAGCTATCTACCCGCCCATCGGGCCAGCAGGGTCGATCCGTTGGAAGCACTGAAAGTCGAGTAGGCTACGCCTCAGATGGGTTTGGCTTGGGCCAGTTTCATCTTTGCCAGCAGCTGCTGGAAGCGCGGGTCGGGTCTCACCCTGTCGAACATCGGGTCGACCCGGAGCCAAACGAGCCAGGGAGCTCGCTCCTCATACGCGAAGTCCAGCCAGCGGAACGCCTCGTCATTTTCTTCCAAAGCGAAATGGATCAGCGCGTAGTCAAAGCACGACACGAAGGCGTTTTCTGCCCGGTCGTGTAGTTCACCAAGCATCACTCTGGCTTTTGACCGATCGCCTGACAACGCGTGTGCTGCCGCAAGATACGCTGCCGTTGTAGGACGTTCCGGTGATAGATCCACCTCTCTCTCAAAGACCGCGATCGCCTTGTCGTACTCCTCGAGCTGCAGATAGGCTTGGCCCAGCCAAACAAATGTCGGCGTGAACTCCGGTTCCATCTCGAGCGTCTTGAGACATTCAGCAACGGAATCATCCGAACGTCGAGCCAAGTAGTATGCCATCCCAAGCAGAACGTGAATGATCAGTCCAAGAGGATCGAGTTCGAGTGCCCGATTTGAATGATCTATTGCATCTGCCGGCCGTCCCATCGCCATCAAGTACTCGGCATACCAGTGGTGTGTCGTCGCCAATCCTGGGTTCAATTCCAGGGCCCGATTGAACTCCCGCCCGGCACCGGCCCAATCCCACTCATGCATCAGGAGCACGAAGGCCAAAGACCGATGTGCTTCAGCTAGCCGGTCGTCGAGTTCCAAGGCCTTACGTGCCTCATCCATGGCGATTGGGAATGCCTCTTTGGGAGGCATTGCCCGGTACCACCCGAACAGCGAGTACGTATCGGCCAAGGCACTGTGTGCCGGAGCATATCTTGGATCTTCGGCAATGGCCTGCTTGAAATACTCACCGGCCTTTTGTAGTCCCGCACCACGTTGATTCCAGAAATAGCGCCCCTTCAAGTACAGGCTGTACGCTTCCATGTTCTCTGTATGCGATCGCACCAGACCCCGTGATCCACGTGAGACTAGAGTGCCCTTCAACGTCTCGACGATGGCGCAAGAGATCTCATCTTGAATCGCGAAAACGTCTGCCATCTCCCTCTCGTACCGCTCTGACCAAAGGTGATAACCGGAAGATACGTCGATCAATTGTGCGGTCACCCGTAGTCGGTCAGCGTGTCTCCTTACACTGCCTTCCAGTACTGTGCCGACATTGAGCTGTCTGCCGATTTCTCGAATGTCTTGACCTTTTTGCTTTAAAGCGAACGAGGAGGTACGGGATGCAACTTGGATACCCTTCACCTGACTCAGTGCGTTTATCACGTCCTCGGAAATTCCGTCACTGAAATACTCATTGTCCGGATCGGCGCTCATGTTGTCAAACGGAAGTACTGCAATCGAGGCAGCTTCTTTCTGAACCGAAGTCGACACTCGCAGCGCGGGTGCTTGCATCGCACTGTCCCAGGCATCCGCAAACTCGGCAACTGCAGCAGGACGATCAGCCGCCTCCAGCGACAGGGCACTGCGAAGCACATCGTAAACGTTCGCCGGTACGTCATCCCGTTCTATGGGCGGCAGTTCTTCAGTGAGACGCTTGGAAAGAACAGCTAGTGGCGTCGGCCCACTGAATGGCGGAACACCCGCCAGCATCTCATACGTAACGCAAGCGACACTGTATATGTCGCTGCGAGCGTCCACAGTACTCACCGCATCGATCTGTTCGGGACTCATGTAGACCGGTGTTCCCATGACCAGGCCAGTTCGCGTTATTCTTTCCTGCTCCATCACGTCAACGGCCACGGCAATCCCGAAGTCAGTGACCACGGCATGACCCTGTTCCAGCAGGATGTTGCCGGGCTTGATGTCTCGGTGGATCACCCCACGCCGATGGGCATGGCTCAGCGCACCGGCTACTTCTCGCAGGATTTGACTGACAAGTCCTAGGGGCAAACCTCCTTCACGATCCAGCCGCTCGCGTAGTGACTCTCCTTCGGCGTAAGGCATGACGTAATACATCAAACCGTCAGCGGTCCCGGAATCGTGCACCGGCAGTATGTGCGGGTGACGCAGACTGGCAGCCAGTTTGATCTCGCGGATGAAACGATCGGCCCCGAGCCCCAATTCGGGACGCAGTACCTTCACCGCCACCTCACGTTCATGCCTGACGTCTCGTGCCAGATACACCGTCGCCATTCCACCTGCACCTATTTGGCGTTCGATGGCATATCGCCCTTCGAGGGCGGTTGTGAGACGCTCGATCAAATCAGGCACCGAAGCGCCTCCCCAGACCTGCGTTCAACCCAACCTCCTCAATACGTACCAGCTCCATCTTTCAAACGGCTCCGCTTCCGATATCCCCAGTAGCTCGAGTATCTCGTCCCGGATCGACGTCTTCAGCAACATAGACTACCTGTGTCCACGAGGCCGCGTGTCTTTGCGGCCACGCCGCACGAGGTGGGGCACTGCTGCAGTTCTGATC
>JBDGXD010000140.1:0-10657 GCA_039584755.1 Gemmatimonadota bacterium | reverse complement strand
AGCAGCCCGGAACCGACTGGCCCAGACCGATCCGCAATTCGGCGACGCGTTCGTAGTGCGTCGCTGATCTCCGGCTTTTTTAGGACCGCTATTTGCTGGAATTTCCCCGACCGAAGCACGAGTCGGCGCCCGCAGGCATGCAGCTCGGCGATGAAAAAATCGAATCGAGGACGAATGGACCGCGGCGAGCTTGACGGTTTCCAGAACGAGCTGGACGACCTGTTCGGAACGGATGGGAGCGACCTCGAGGAGACCACCGCACCACCTCCCAATCCCCAACTCATGGAACCGCCAAGACTTAAGCCCCGCACAAACCGGGGTGCATCGTTCGGATTCCTCATCAGATTACTCGTGCCTGCGGGAGCACTGGGTGGAGTAGCCATCGCACTGCACGGTTACCGGTCCCCCTTGGACGAGGCCGAACCCGTCACGGTCACAGCGGTCGAGCGACCTATCGCGCAGCCTGTGGTGGTTGACTCCAATCCACAACAACCTGCAGTTCCGACACAGCAGGTTGAGGTAGCCACGGCGGAGATGCCTGAGGATGAGGCAGTTCTGGAATCACCCTTGGCGCCGCCGAGTGGCCGATTCGGAATCCAGGTGGCGATCTGCTCGTTCTCCCAGTGCGTGAGCCAGTTCCAAGAACGCCTGGTGCAACTGGATCTTTCCTCCCAGGTAACGCAGAAATCGGCGACTCTGGAGACGCCCGAGGTCTATTCGGAGACCTCGTTCTCGTCTGCGGCAGAGGCCGAGGAATTCGCCGCTCTGATCGACCGGGCCTATCGCATGAAGGGACAGGTGTACGTGTTCAGGGAGGGCCGTCAGTTCCACGTGGCCCTGGGTCGGTTCACCGACCAGGCCCATGCCGAAACGGTCAGGGATGCGCTCAATCGAATGCTGAGGGGCCAAGCCACATTTGCCACCAGGACGCGGCGATCATCCTACGAGTTGAAGTTCGTCGTGGCAGGGAACTTCGACAGCCGTCAGCAGGCTGAGACTGCCCGCACCCGGCTGGTCCAGGCCGATACACTCTTCAGCGACGCATATGTAGTAGAGAGGTGATCCCCCAGATTCCTGCGGTTTGCAGTACCATTGCTGAGTTGTGACGCGGGTCACCGCCACGAGCGGTACCGCGACCGAGTATACTCCCCCGCTTTGTAACACCCAGCCCTCATCGAGACCCGAGCGAGCGGCCTCCGCTCGCGGAAGTCGCCTCAATGTCTCGGTCACGACGTGGCGGAGCGAAGGTTGGAACGTCTCAGGATTGGAGGAGTCATGATGTCACTGATACGGTCATCCACCACACGAATCCCAGTCTACCTGACGGCCTTGCTTGTGATCTTGGTGGGCTGCGGGCCGTCACCGCAGGCCATGCAGCGCATGGCCGAGCTGGAGGAAGCCGCAGCTGACCGAGACGACCTCATGTTCGAAATGGCGGCATTGGGACGGTTCATCAGCGACGTCAACGCCGAGTTGTCGGACGTGAGCCTTGCGGAGTCTGGTCTGCAAGTAGCGGTAGAGTCGCCGTTACAGGCTTCGCGCGAATCTGTCTTGGTGAAGATCCGCTACCTCAACGATCGTGTCACCGAGAGCGAGCGGCGGCTGGCTCAAAGCCGCCAGCGCGTCCGCGCATTGTCCCTCGAGTCAGACACTCTCGAGTCTCTGTTGGCCGAGACGATCACCAGTTACGAGCGCACGCTCGAGAATCAGCGAGAGACCATCGAGCTGCTCACCGGCAAGGTAATGATTCTGGAGATGCAGAACGCGCAGCTGGCCGAGTCGGTCGACACACTCTCGACACAACTGGTCACGCTCAAGAGTGAGACCAACACCGTCTACTACGCCGTCGGAACCAAAGATGAGTTGTTGGATCGTGGCATCGTCGAGAAAGAGGGTGGCGCACGGTTCCTGTTCATCTTCGGCAAACGGGGTGAGACCCTCGTGCCATCGCGCGAGCTGGATCCTGCGGCCTTTACGGCAATCGACAAGAACCGCGTGACGTCCATTCCGCTGCCCGACTCCACGTCCGAGTATAGCATCGCATCACGTCACTCGACGGACCAGCTGGTGGTGGATAGGGCCGACGGCGACAAGATCAAGGGCTCTGCCCTCGAGATCATCACGCCCGATCAATTCTGGAAGAACTCCAAGTTCCTGATCGTCGTGCGCAAGACGTGAGTTGAGATTCTTCCGGTGGGACGGGACCGCCCCACCGGACCAGGGGGTTCGGGTCAACGGCTCTGCGACTTTCCACGCGCCCGGAGGGACTCGAACCCCCAACCCTCAGATCCGAAGTCTGATGCTCTATCCAGTTGAGCTACGGGCGCTGGTACTCACGTGTCCAGCCGCGCCTGTTCCACGAAGACAAGATCTACGGCGTATGGCGCGACGATCTCGACGTGCAGTTTCTGATGCGGCTCCGTTTAGTGGAGTGACAGGAGCGAAGATAGCCTACACGTGACCTTCGTCGTCTTCTTCGTGACCTTCGCCCTCTTCATCTTCATCGTCAGCGTCGTCATCATCGTCATCATCGTCATCATCGTCATCCGCCGCTTCGGTCAGGGCTTCGCCGGTCATCGCGTCCACCTCGACCTCGAACAAGCCACCACCGTCAAGCTGCACGTCGAACGAGTAGATGAGACGACCACCCTCTTCCTCCAACTCCGCTTCCACTATGGTTCCACCATTGCTCAGCTCCAAGGCGGTAGCGCGTGCTTGCTCCGGACTCACCGTAGCCCGGTCGAGCAGACCGGCGCTCTCTACTTACAGTTGGGCGTGATCACCTACCATAGGCTCTGTCTCCGAACCACACGCCAGACCTAGCGCGACGGCAATGAGTGCGACTGCTGGATACCGCATTATCGATCCCTCCTGGAACCTTGTCTGCCATTTGGGGCCCTGTCGGGCGACTCTTTCATTCCGTGTCTCGCCCTGGGTCACTCCCTGCAATTCTGCTGTGTGGGCGGAGCAAGTCAACCGGGTCCGAGTCGCACGAGATGGGCCTAGCCGCTTGAGCGCCTAAACGAGTTTCTGCTGCGCGGCAGACTGGTGGCAGACCTGAACCAACGCCGTAGCGCGGGATGTTGCTTACGGCCGTTAAGGTGATAACGTATGCTACTCTCCAGACAGACTAGCCAACTCAGCAATTGACTTGACAATATGAGTTCTTTCCGCATGGGACCGTTCGAGGTGGTCGAGAATATCGCCTCGGGGGGAATGGGAGATGTCTGGAGCGGCGTGCACGTGGCTCAAGATGTTCCCGTGGCAATAAAAGTCCTGAAGCAGCATCGTGCGGACGATCGTTACTCCCATGCTGTCTTTCGCCGCGAAGTGCGCGCGGTGGCGCAGCTGAACCACCCCGGTATCATTGCCCTATTCGATGTGGGCGACGTAACGGAGGATGCGGCCAAAGCATCCGGCGGCGTATTCGAGCTTGGCAACCCCTACTTGGTGATGGAGTATCTCGAGCGCGGCTCGCTGGACTCGCTGGAATACCCACTTCCATGGCCGGTGTTAAGGAAGACTCTCATCGCCGTGCTCGACGGACTTGCCCACGCGCACGCGCGTGGTATCACTCACCGCGATCTGAAGCCCGCGAACATCCTCATCGCTGAAGAGGTTTCGGGCTCTCCCATCCGCCTGACTGATTTCGGATTGGCGTTTCCGTATGGGGGCCGGCCGGCCGCGGAAGAAGAAGGCATGGCTGCAGGCACGCCGAGTTACATGGCGCCGGAACAGTTCTTCTCAGAGTGGCGTGACTTTCGCCCCTGGACGGATCTCTACGCTTTGGGTTGCGTGGCCTACGAACTGGCATCGGGTCGGGTTCCCTTCATGGGAGACCTGTTGTCAGTGGGAATGGCCCATATCGAGACCCCGCCCCCACCACTTGCCTGCCCGAACGACTACCCTGCCGGATTCGACTCTTGGGTAATGACGCTACTGGAAAAGGACCCCCTCCGTCGGTACCGGCGTTGTTCGGAGGCAGCTGCCGCCCTGGCGTCGCTAACCGGCCCGGCAGTCGATTCAGAGGAGAGACCATCACAAACCGTTAAAGAAGCCGGCCAATCCGCAACAAAATCGGCTGTCTCCCAAGCCAGTGAATCTGATTGGCGGGCACCGGCAACACCGCAGCGTCCCTTCAAGCTCATCGGTGCCGGTCTGAAGCTTTTCGGCTTGAGAACCGTTCCCATGGTCAACCGAGACATGGAACGTGATCTGATGTGGCAGACGCTCCGGCGTGTTTCAGAGCGCGATTCTGCAGAACTCGTGCTCGTCGAGGGTGCGGCGGGAACCGGCAAGAGTCGCCTGACCGAGTGGTTCTGCCAGCGCGCTCACGAGATGGGCTTGGCCGACTATCTGAAGGCGGAGCACGACGAGATCCGCGGCAGCGAGTCCGGCCTGAGTCACATGCTGGCCTCGGCATGGTCCTGTGTGGGAATTGCCGCGGACGAGTTGCTGAACCGCATCACAAGGATCTTGGCCTCCGCGGGCGTCGAGTCACAGGCTCTGCAACGCGCCGTGGTTGAGTTCCTGGCACCTGCTGCATTGGGAGACTCATACAGTTTCGGAATGTCTAGTGAGGTCCGATCTCCGCAAGCGCGCTTCAGTGCACTGTACGAGGTATTGCACCAGATGTACTCCGAGCGGCCCCTGGTACTGTGGCTGGACGACGTGCATTGGAGCGCCGACGCGCTCCATTTCGCCCGTTACGTGTTGGACCGGTCGCAGACCGAGTCGGCCAAGATGCTGCTGGTACTCACAGCCAGGGACGATCTTCTGATCGAGTCACCCGAGGCCTCGAACGTGTTGCACGAACTCGCCCAACGACAGGCGGTGCAGAGCATACAACTCGGCCCTCTCCCCGATGCAGACAATCGGCGGCTGGTGAACAGCCTGCTGTATTTCGCAGGCGACCTCGCCGAGCGTGTCGCACAGCGGTCAGGGGGCAACCCGCTCTACGCCACTCAGTTGGTTGGTGACTGGGTCGATCGTGGCATTCTCCGACCCGGCCGCGGCGGCTTCGTGCTTTCCGGAACCGCTCATCCCGAGATTCCAGACGATATCCACGCAGTCTGGGTACAAAGGTTGGAGCGTGTGTTGGACCTTGGTATCGGAACGTCCAGGTCCGCGGCAACGGTAGCCCAGCGGATCCAGACGCAAGTCGAGCTGGAACTCGCGGCCGCATTGGGTGGCAGAGTCAACATGGCCGAATGGCAATCACTGTGCTCACTGACGGGTGCGCCCGATCCCAACCACGTGCTCGAACCGCTGCTGGCGTCCCGCCTGGCACGTGCAAGCGATGACGGTTGGTCGTTCAGCCACAGCATGCTGCGCGACACCATCGAGCGAATCGCACGAGAAAGCGGGCGCTGGGCTTCCCACAACCGGTTGTGCGCAGACGAATTGGAACGGCGTCACCCAATCCCCAACTGGGGCGATTCCGAAAGAATCGGCCGCCATCGGTTCGAAGCAACTCAATTTGACGAGGCCGTTGGGCCTCTGTTGCGAGGTACCAAGGAGCGCATGCGGGTGGAGGAGTACTCCGCAGCGCTTGCACTGCTCACCCTCTACGCTGATGCCCTGGACCAGATCGGTGCACCAATTGAAGATCCTCGGCAACTGAATGGTTGGTTGCTCCGAGCTGACATCAAATGCACACGGGGAGAGCTCGCTGGCGCGGAAGAAATAGCAAACCGAGTGATCGCCCTGGCGGGAAGTGCTGACACGCAGCGTTTCACCGGATCGGCACTGCTGGTGTTGGCCCGAGTCCACCAGCAGCAGGGACGATTACGATCCGCCCTGGAGGAGTTCCTCGAGGCGGAAAGAATTCTGCGCGTCACTGGCCCCAAGCACGAGCTAGCGGCTTGTTTATCGGAACAGGCACATGGGATGTTGGATCTGAGTCTACTGAGTGAGTCATGGGAGGCCTTCAATGAAGCGCAGCAAATCTATGAGGAAATCCACCAGCTGGTGCCTTGGGCTGAAAACCAACTTGGTCTGGCTCGAGTGGCATTGCACCAAGGAGATCCACAGCACTGCACGACATTGTGTCGCAGGGTACTAGCCTTCGCCAAGAGAGAGAGCCTGAGCCGAGTCGAGTCGGCTGCTTGGCTGGTACTTTCCGAGGTTGAGGCGGCGGGGGGTCGGCTAAACGATGCCGCAGTTTCGCTCGACAAGAGCATTGACTTGCTCGAGCAAACGGGGCTCGTCAGTCAGACATACTATCCGCGACTATTGAAGACGCTGCTACTGCTACAGTCGGGTTCCGCAGATCGAGCAGGGTTGGAGTTCGACGTCCTACGCAACAGGCCTGAGGTCGAGGTGCCACGGGTTTCTTTGCTGCTCATGAGTTGCGTTGGCTTGGCTATTGCGATGGATGGTTCCGCCGAAGAGTTCCAGTCCAGCCTCGATCGCACGAAAGACTTGTTGGCAGAGACCGAGGTTGTCACACCTTACGTGGCGAGTTCACTGCAATTGGCAGTCGGTCTCGCAGAGAAGATTGGCTTGCCCGATCGCGCGGCTCGGGTCAGAGAGCTGGCTACGTTCAGCTAATTCAATAGTGCAGCGCTGCACTCAGTGCCGTCACCAGAATTCTCACGAATCGTCCATCAACTCCTGCCACACAGAACGCGACAAGACTCCCATCAGCCGCTGCATTGTATCGCGCTGCACCACAATCGCATCTAGCAGAGCCTTCATCGGTTCCAACCTCGCTACTGCTTCTTCATCCAGGTTCACCTTCTTCATTGCCCACGACGGGAACTGCCGATCCTCCACATCGTCTTGAGTGCTCAGCACGAGCACATCCTTATGCCGAGCATCCGCCGCGATCTTCTTTAACAGATCGTCGACCGCATCAGGCGGACCCTCGAGAACCTGGTAGAAAATGCCGCCGCTCGTCATCAGCATTCCGGTCACACCCAGTGCGCGGTTCCGGTCCGCTGCTTTGGTCGCAAGTAGCGCGACCTCGTCATGAGTGAGCGGGCGAGTGAACTTGCTTATGTAACTAATGCGCTTGAGCACGGCGGCCTCCGTCCCTGAGTGCATCGGCGATGCATCGAAAGCTAGCGCTGCTTCCGCGCCAGGTGAATCGCGATTCCACCTCCAAGCCGCAGCAGCGTGTCTTCGACCTGGAATCCCGACCGTTCGAGTGAAGCCGAGAAATCATCGGCTGTCATCCACCGTTCCAATGACGCGGCGATATAGCCGTAAGCCTCCGGAACACCATGCGCGATACGTCCTATGAGTTGGCCTGTCACACGAAGGTAGCTCAGAAACATCCGCCGCCAGGCAGGCGAGTCCGGCAAATAGAAGTCGAGCGTGACCAACAGACCTCGCGGTGCGAGTACCCGCTGCGCCTCAGTCAGCGCGGCGGCGGTATCGGGCGCGTTGCGGAACGCGTATCCCGCGGTGATGGCGGCCATGGATCCTGACGCACAGGGCAGCGCCGTCATGTCGGCGGCCGCATTCCTTCTCCAGCCGCGCCTGCTCGCACGCCGCAACATGCCCCGACTCAGATCCACCCCGACGACCTCAACTGTCGGTATTCGTATCTCCAACCGATCAATCAGATCTCCCGTTCCGGTTGCTAGATCCAACACGAGGCCTCGCAAAAGGCCGTGCTCGGCCAGCAACCTCACCATTCGCTTCTTCCACACGCCATCCATCCCGACGGAGAACAGCCGGGTGAACCCGTCGTAGCTACGTTCCACCGTATCGAACAGGGTTCTCACATAGCGACGCCTACCCGCCGGAGTCGCGAGATCCTGCTCCAGATCGAGGCTTCTGAGCTGGCCGGAATCGTTAGAGCGTATCATAGTTCGGGAACAAGCGTGACTAACACTGGGTTCGAGTAGAACGTAATGCCACACTACGACATTGCCATAATTGGAGCCGGACCGGCCGGCAGCGCCACGGCCAGCCTCTTGGCCGAGCGCGGTTTCGCTGTGCTGCTCGTAGATCGCGCGGAATTCCCTCGGAGTAAACCATGTGGTGAGTATGTCAGCCCCGAGGCCCGCAGGTTGTTGGACAAACTGCTCGAGCCGGGCACGCTCGAGAGTGAACAACCCGCACTGCTGGATGGCATGAGAGTAGTGAGCCCCAACGGCACGTCTTTCAAGGGACACTTCACCTCAGCTGAGCGGTTCGACGCATATTCCGATCGCGGCATCGCATTGCCCAGGGCCATACTGGATCACCACCTGGTTCAGGCTGCTCAGCGACGCGGCGTGACAATGTTCGAGCGTACGGCCCTCGTATCGCTCGATCAGCCGACCGGCGCGACGCGAGCTCTCAAACTGCGTCAGCACCGAAGTCAGACCAATGTCACAGCACGACTCGTGGTGGGTGCTGATGGGTTGCAGTCTCGGGTCGCCAAGCAGCTCAGCTTGTCGCGGCGCGGAACGCTCCAACGAGTCGCCCTCGTTACACACGCTCTTGGCGTCAACGGGATGGGATCAGTCGGAGAGATGCACGTGACGGATTCAGGATACGTCGGTCTTGCACCCGTAGGGCGAGGGCTCACCAACGTCAGTGTCGTAGCAGATCGACGTTTCGTGCGGGGCAAGTCGACCGAGTGGTTCCAGCGTGTGATCAGCGAGACTCCGGAGGTGCAGCGGCGACTGGCACGCGCGGAGTACGTCGCACCACAGCGCGGAGCTGGCCCTTTCGCAAGTAGGTCGAGGCGCGCATCAGCCGAACGGGCAGTCTTGGTGGGAGATGCAGCCGACTTCTACGATCCCTTCACCGGCGAAGGTGTGTACGCTGCGCTGCGGGGAGCAGATATGTTGACTGCGATCGTAGCAAACCTGCTCGAGTCGGATCGGCTAGGCGCAGCAGATCTCGCAGCCTATGACAGGAGTCGCCGCAGGGAATTCAGCGGCAAGTGGATGCTGGAGCGGATCATCGCGTGGGCAGTGGGTCATCCGTTCGCGCTGGACCACGTAGCCCGGCGTCTAAAAACAAAGCCACACCTGGCTGACTTGCTTGTCGGAGTGACCGGCGACTTCGTGCCGGCCAGGCAGGTTCTGCGACCGGGCTTCACGCTACAGATGGTATGGTAACGAAGACGCGACCACTGCAGCCTAGCGGAGTCGAGGCCCTGGACGACCGAGGCCTGGACAACGAACTGGCCCAGACCATGCTGGATGAGATTGCTCTCACCAACGTGCTGTTTGGCGGAAACGCTGCGGTGAAGTTCGGTCTCATGAAGCTCAAGCAAGGAGAATCCGGCTGTCCCAGCATGACCATACTGGACATCGGGGCTGGCGCGGGGGACGGCACACGCAGGGCTTGTGAGGTGCTGGGCGAGCACCGCACAGTTCCTATCGCCTTGGACCATCACAAGGTTGCTGCGCGCATGTGTAGCGCGAAGGGGATCACTTCTGTTGTGGGAGATATCCGGCGACTCCCGCTACGCCCTGATAGCGTAGACATTGCAATCGTGAGTATGGTGCTGCATCACCTGCCACGGCTGGAGGCGGTCGCACTCATAGCGCAGCTAGATGCCGCTGCACGATTGGGAGTTGTCATTGCCGACCTGCGACGCTCGCCTGTAGCAGCGACGGCGTTTGACATTGCCAGCCGCATTTTACACCTGCACGCGGTGACTCGGCGTGACGGTGTGCTTTCGATAAGACGGGGCTTCACAGCCTCCGAGCTAGCGGACATCATCGACGAAGCCGGTGTGAATCAGGCGACTGTTCACCGGCGCATTGGCTGGAGAGTGGTGGCGTATTGGAGAGCCCGTCATGAAAACAGTTGATCACACCTCGGTACACGGTTCGATTGAGCAAGCGTTCGCGGTAGCAAGTGAAGTGGAACGGTGGCCGGACTTCTTGCCGCACTATCGATGGGTCAGAATGCTGAGCAGAGACGGTAGTAGCGGGCTCGTTGAGATGGCAGCCTGGCGTCCGTTTGGGATATTCAAGTACCCCACATGGTGGGTATCCGAAATGACCGTGGTACCCAATGAGTTTCGAGTGCTATACAAGCATGTAAGAGGAATTACCAAGGGGATGGACGTGGAGTGGCGTTTGGCCGAGAATGCCGGGAACGTAGACATCACGATTGTCCACGAGTGGGCCGGACCGCAGTGGCCTTTGATCGGTAAGCTCGCCGCAGAATTAGTGATCGGCCCTGTTTTCATTCACGCGATCGCCAGTCGAACCCTGGCTGGCGTCAAAGAACACACGGAGCAAGTATGACGCGGGTAGCCATCACCGGCATAGGGTGTGTTACACCGATTGGAACCGGGGTAACGGAACTGACCGCTGGCCTCGACGCTCGCCACTCAGCGGTGCGAACGATAACTCGGTTTGACCCTTCGCCTTTCCGCAGCAAGATCGCGGGTGAGGTTGCCGACTTCCGCCCCACCGACCACCTGTCACAGAAGTCGGCCAAGCGGCTCGATCGGTTCTCCCAGTTGGGAGTGGTGGCGGCGCAGCTCGCTCTGGCCGATGCCAACATCGACCCAGCGCGCGAGAACCGCGACCGCTTTGGTGTCATGATGGGCTCGGCGTTGGGTGGTATCGCATTCGGCGAGGAACAGGCCGAGCGCTATCGCCAGGGAGGACTACAAAACGTTGCGTCGCATCTGGCATTGACGGTATTCGGCGGAGCTGTGTCATGCAACATCGCGATCAACTGGGGTCTCACC
>JBDGXD010000139.1:0-10661 GCA_039584755.1 Gemmatimonadota bacterium | reverse complement strand
GCTCTCGGGTTGTTGAACCAATGCACGATGCCCGCCGTGAGTCGCTGAAGCAGCTCGCCCAAGCCGAACACTATCAAGACACCAGCCGCGAGGTACGACAGCACCGTGCCCAACAGAAAACTCACAGAACTCAGATAAGGTTTGGCAGGAGTTGGATCATGGGTTCGGTATTAGGGCTTGGTTGCGCACTATCGGTACACGTCCTTGCGGTGCCCGATCTTGAGAATGATGACGATCAATCTATTACCCGAGACACTGTATATCACCCGATAGCGCCTGACACGAAGCCGAAACACATCTTCGTAACCTGAGAGCTTCCTGCATCTTCGTGGGTGCTGTTCATCAGCCAGAGCGAGGATTGCCCTCACGACACGTCGTTGAGCGCTCCGCTGGAGTTTCTTCAGTTGCTGTTCGGCGGTCTCGCTAATCTCGATGTCATACTTTGTCATCGAGCTTCAGTTCTCTCAACACTTCGGATAGCGGTCGTGTCTTTTCGTGACGAATCCTCTTCAGGTCCTCTACGTCTTCCAACTCCTCCAGTCGATCGAGGATCGCTTCCTGGATGAAGTGATTCATTACAACACCCCTCGACTTGCAGTACTCCTCCAGTGCCTTCTTCAACTCTGAATCGATGCGCGCGTTGATTTGCACAGTCGCCATGAAGCGCCCCTGAGCTAGTGTACGCTATAATATGATAGCAATTACTAGCAGCTGCAACTGATTCGGAGACTTTTTGCGACCGACCAGCTCACTCTACTACTGGGGTCGCTGAAGTGGTAACCGAAATCGAGCTTCATACCAGTGCTTCCTCTTCGGTTCGGCGGCTCAAAGCCGCCGCTCGGCGCGCTTCGCGCGACTCATCCTGAAGGATGCCATAAGGCGTCGTTTACGACCCGTCGCGTTAGCGCCTAGCCGACGCTTCTAGCGTCGGAACACGCATGGCGCCGTTAATCCGCTACCATTGCGAACGAAACAGGTACCAGATTCTCCGTGCGAACAGCACATGCATGCTGGTATGCCTAATCAACTGTTTCTGCACTTGACCTGGACCACACTCGACCGCCACCCAATGATTGGATCACACGAAGCTCGTGTGCTCGACCGCTACCTGCCGGCCGAAGCCCTCCGCCACCGATGTAATACTATCGCGGTGGGGATCGTTGCTGATCACGTTCACATCGTACTCAGGCTGCCAAGCCGGTTCGACCTACCGCGCCTTGTGCAGGGCCTGAAGGGAGCGAGTTCACACCTCGTCAACCTGGACAGCGTTGCAGGACTGCGATGGGCAAAGGGGTATGAGGCCAGGACTGTGAGTCCGGCCAGCCTGAGGCACCTTGTACGCTACGTAAGGAGTCAAGGCAAGCACCATCCTTCCCGGGCTATTCGACAGTAGCGCGACACCGGGTTTGAATTCGTCGGCTCAAAGCCGCCGCTCGGCGCGCTTCGCGCGACTCATCCTGAAGGATGCTGTATGGCTAGTAGACACCCAACCCACCCACCCGCAACGCTTTCCAGCTTCGCCGTATCCAAACACCTAGAACCTCTAGGTAGTCTGAAACAAACGGCCAACTAGTCACGTCATATACTTAGATGTTCTATGCATAGGGGGGCAGTAGGGGCAGTGATTCCAGACAACCGGCAATGGTTGACCGGCTCCAGCGGGCGACAGGTAAGATGCCCAAGAACGTACCCGAACTCCTCAAAGGCACCCTCGATCTACTGATCCTGAAGACGCTCGAATCGGAGCCACTGCACGGTTATGCGATCGCGCGATCGATCGAGGCGGCCACCGAACAGGCACTTCAGATCGAGGAGGGGTCCCTCTACCCCGCCCTGTACCGCATGACCAATCGTGGGCTTTTGCGGTTCGTGTGGGGACTCTCGGCAGGCAACCGGCGGATCAAGTCCTACCGCCTCACCGCAAAAGGCCGCAAACGGCTCGAGCTAGAGACGGCCAACTGGGGTCACTTCGCCCAAGCCGTGGCTCGCGTGCTGGGCGAGCACCCGGCATAGGGCCGTCGAACGATGTCATGGGCAACTGACAGCTGGATGCGCCTGAGATCGCTCCTCTCCAGCAAGGAACGAGCGGGACAGATCGACGAGGAGATAGCGAATCACATCGACATGCTGGCGCGTGATTTGGAGTCACGAGGTGTGGATCCTGCTAACGCCCGGCGTGAAGCGAGACGCAGGTTCGGTGACGTGCGGACGATACGGAAGGAGCTCTACCGGATGGAAAACAAACGTGTAGAACACGAGCGGCGTGCGACATACTTCGACGAGCTGCGACAGGATCTTCGATACGGCGCACGGCAATTGCTGCGTAACCCTGTGTTCACCGCCATAGTAATGGCCACCCTCGCCATCGGAATCGGCGCCAACACGGCGGTGTTCAGCGTATTCAAGGGCGTGTTCCTCGATCCCCTACCGTATGACCAGCCCGACAGACTGACCTACATCTTTCACGGCTACACCGACGGAGGATGTTGCGGCCCACTATCCGGTCCGGATTTTCTCGACCTGCGCCGCATGACCGACACATTCGAGGACATCGCCGTGATATCCAGCGGCAACACCAGTATCACGGGTGACGGTGACCCGACAGTACTGTTGGGAGCACGGATATCACCGAGCATGTTCAGCCTGCTTGGTGTTCAACCGGTTCGCGGTAGGTCGTTTGTAGCTGACGACGAACTGGGAGACGGCCGTGTGACGGTGTTGAGCGACGGTCTGTGGCGTCAACGGCTCGGCGCCGATCCAAACATCGTCGGCAGCACGATCGAGTTGAACGGCGAGCCCTACACCGTTGTCGGAGTGCTGCCAGCGGGATTCAACGTCCCCTCGCCATGGTACGTCAATCAGATGCACGACGTGTACGTTCCGTTTGCCCGGGAAGAGATCAGCCAGGGGCGTGACAGTCACTGGCTGCTGACCCTTGCGAGGCTCAAGCCGGGCGTCACCTGGGAAACGGGCGACGCGGAGCTCAAGTCACGTTCCAAGTCCCTCGAGGACAAGTACCCCGAGACAAACCATCAGAAGACCACCTACGTGTTCACGATGCACGATCGGCTGGTCGGACGCGTGGGTACACAGCTGCTATTGATACTGTCCGCCGCGGGATTCATGCTGCTCATCGTTTGCGGCAACGTCGCCAGCCTGTTGCTCTCCCGCGCCACCGGGCGTGAGACCGAGATGGCGATAAGAGCCGCCGTTGGGGCGGGCCGTACGAGGATCATCCGGCAGTTGCTCACCGAGAGCATGCTGCTCTCAATACTTGGCGGTGTCGCCGGAATCGCTTTGGCATTCTGGGTGATGACGCTCCTGCGAGCTGTCATGCCGACGGATCTGCCCCGAGTGGCCAACATTGGCATCGACGGGACGGTGCTGGGGTTTGCGTTGGCTATCTCGATCCTGACCGGGCTCGTGTTCGGTCTCGCTCCGGCACTATCGGCATCACGTGCCAACCTCACCCAGTCGCTCAAGGAGGGAAAGGGCACACCACAGGCGGGATCCCGCCGTAACCTGTTGCGCGGCACGCTGGTCGCCGTGCAGTTCGCACTTGCACTGGTGCTGGCAAATGGCGCCGCCTTAATGCTGCAGAGCTACCTGCAGTTCCGCGGCATGGAGCAAGGGTTCGATCCCGAGAACGTGCTGACCGTGAACGTTACCATGCAGGGCGAACGCTACGATGACATATGGGCGCGCGGCGATTTCCTGCGGCAAGCCATCGAGCGCATCGAGGCGATCCCCGGAGTCGTCGCGGTCGGGGCCAAGAACAGGTTGCCACTCAGGGGAGGCACCAACAGCCAGGTGTGGGCCGAAGACGATCCCGAGCGGCCGCCTTCAGGTGGCCCCGGACCGCTGGTCGAGTTTGCACGCGTGTCGGGCGACTACTTCGAAGCAATGGGAGTCAAGCTGCTGGCAGGGCGCTATCTCACCGCAAACGACTCGGTGGCCGCCAATCCCGGCACAATCATAAACGAAGAGATGGGTCGCAGGCTGTGGCCCAGTGAGAACCCACTCGGCAAGCGCTACAGCTTCCGTGAGGAACCGCCGCTCTGGATGACGGTAGTGGGTGTGGTTGAGGATGTACGTCAGTGGGGTCCCTACCGGACTCCGCGAGCAGAGCACTACCTGCCATACACGGCACCCGGGTGGGCGTCCGCGCGCCGAATGTACTTGACAGTGAAAACCGAATTGGATCCGCTCTCGCTGGTGGGTGCGGCGCGTGAGGCGGTGATCGCCGTGGACAAGGATCAGCCCATCTCAGAGATACGCACAATGGAAGGGGTGCTGAGCGATCAGTTCGCAGGCCAGCGTTTCAACACCCTACTCGTTAGCATCTTCGCGACAATAGCACTGATGCTCGTGACTGCCGGGGTGTACGGTGTTGTGTCATTCTACGTTGCGCAGAACACTCACGAGATTGGGGTACGGATGGCATTGGGTGCCGGTCGCGGACGAGTGTTGCGTCTCACGATCTTGCGTGGTCTCAAGCTCGCGGCGGTCGGTGGCGCAGTCGGCGTAGGCGGCATCTTCGCAACAACGACCGTGATTAGAAGCCTGTTGTTTGGCGCCAGTCCGGTGGATATCCCGACGATGCTGGGTGGCGTAGCCGTCCTGCTCGGAGTCGCCGTGTTCGCGTCGATCGTGCCGGCGCACCGTGCAGCAAGCGTGAGCCCGGTGACGGCGTTGCGGAGTGAGTAGGGCCGCGGTTCGTCGCGGAAAGAGGCTGACCGGCGCAGTTGGTTCAGCGGCTCGAAGCCGCTGCTCGGCGCGCTGCGCGCGACATGCCCTCAAAGGGCAGCCACCACGCGTCGTTCACGACGCGTCGCGTTAGCGCCGAGCCGACGCTTGTAGCGTCGGAACACGCACCGAGGCGTTAATACGTTACCATTGCGAGCGAAATAGGTACCGGTGTTTCGGTGCTAGCAACACATGCATTGTCGTATGCCTGACCAGCTGTTCCTACACCTGACCTGGACTACAGTGGAACGCCAACCGATGATCGGATCACGCGAAGCGCGCGTGCTCGGCCGTTTCCTGCCAGCGGAGGCGCTCCGCCACGGATGTGACACCATCGCGTTGGGAATCGTCGCCGATCACGTTCACATCGTACTCAGACTACCTTCGCGGCTCGACCTGCCTCGCTTGGTGCAGGGCCTGAAGGGAGCAAGCTCGCGTCTCGTCAACCTAGATAGCGTCGCAGGACTGCGGTGGGCGAAGGGCTATGAGGCCAATACCGTGAGTCCGAGCGGTCTGAACAACCTGGTGCTCTACGTCAAGAGCCAGAGTAGGCGCCATCCAGGACGCGCCATTCGAGCGTAGGGTAACGCGACCGTTGGTTCAGCGGCTCGAAGCCGCTGCTCGGCGCGCTGCGCGCGACATGCCCTCAAAGGCCAGCCACCACGCGTCGTTCACGACGCATCGCGTTAGCGCCGAGCCGACGCTTGTAGCGTCGGAACCCATCCGCGGCCTAACGCAGCCTACGACTCGTCACTTTCCGCCACCGCCGGATGCGACGCCGGTCTTCTGTGGGTCAAAGAGGCGACTCCAATCAGGATCCACACAACGTTGATGGAGAAGGACGGTAGTGCAGTGTAGTAGAACGCATTGGCGCCGACCAACACGCTGCCGACTATGTTCAGGCCCTGATAGCGAATCGATGTCCCGCTGACCCGCTTAGTTGATACCAGAAAGTAAGCGAGCAACAATAGGATCGCGCCAAGCCATCCACCTGCGTCGATGAGCAGTTTCATATCGTGAATCGTTCCAGTTGAACCTTGGTTCTTCTTCCCCTTCTTCCCTTCCTAGCAACCCCAAACCAACGCGGCCCTCCGTCGCCGCTCTCCCAATCTGGAATCGTCAATCGCAAAGTGCCAACCGGTAATCCGACCCGGGCCGATCGGCTATTATTGGTGATGGGCGTACTGCTCCTCTTATTCATTCTGATACCGATCGTCGAGCTGATCCTGCTGATCCAACTCGGCGGGCTGATCGGGCTGTGGCCCACTATCGCGCTGATTGTGGTCACCGGCACAGCTGGTGCATCGCTGGCACGTTGGCAGGGCTTGAGTGTATTGCGTCAGATCCAGCGCGATATGGTTGCGGGGAAACTGCCTGGCGGGGCACTAGTGGACGGTGTCATCATTCTCATGGCGGCCGCACTGCTGGTGACTCCGGGCTTGCTCACGGATGTCTTTGGATTCCTTTGCCTTACACCCGGCTTCAGACGTGTCATGAAGCGGATGCTCAGGCGGAGATTCGAGAAAGCCATCGCAGATGGGCGGCGTGGGTTCTTCATCCGCATTGGAGGTGGGGGCCCCGGACCTACTGCATGAGCACGGAGTCATGCAGACTTGGGAGAGCCAAACATGCAGCTGGAGACGACAATCCACTGAAGACATAACAGGGCGCGACATTCCCACGCTGGTGGGGTCGCGCCACTAATACGACGCCCTGCAGATACGTCCCCTAGACCTCACGAGAGATTCGAGAGTGGGTTGAATGTCCCGGCATTGCCACGTGGTGATGGCGAGACAACTTTGCTTGCAGCGCGATTATCACCAGCCGGCAGTCTCACTCACGCCTCCGTGCACACCTCGTTGCACTTGTCTTGCAGCAGCCGCCACGCATTCTTTACGTGCTTTTCCTCGGTGCGGAGGTGTGACACCACCAACCGGAGTATGGTGCGGCCATTCAGCTTGGTTTGCGTAATGAACATGCTCCCCGATGCGTTTACCGCACTCATGAGTTTGTCATTGAGCCCGTTGAGTGCGGCATCGTCGTCGATCCCGGCCGGATGGGCTCTGAAGCAGACTGTCGTCAATGGCACGGGAGCCATACGCTCGAACGCAGGATCCTGATCTATCCAATCAGTGAACAAACCAGCCAATCGGAAGTGCTCGCTGATTCTCCGCGCCAACCCTTCGGTGCCGAAGTAACGCAGTACAAACCATAGCTTCAATGCGCGGAACCTTCGCCCCAACGCAACACCGTACTCCATGTAGTTCTCCACGCTTGCATCGTGCACGCTGCGCAAGTACTCGGGTACCAGGCTGAAGGCCCGTTTCAACACATCTGGCTTGCGGGTGTAGAAGGCGCTGAGATCGATCGGCACAAACATCCATTTGTGGGGATTAGCTACTATCGAGTCTGCTCCCGCACAGCCATCCAGCAGGTAGCGATGTTCCGGGTCGAGTGCCGCAATACCACCATGCGCCGCATCTACATGAAGCCAGATGTCTTCACGTTCGCAGATCTTCGCGATCTGCGGCACCGGATCGAGCGCCGTAGTCGAGGTCGTGCCAACCGTGGCGACCACACAGAACGGCAACCAGCCGTTCCCGCGATCTTCCACGATCGCCCGCTCCAACAGGTCCGGTCGCATGCGGTATGATTCGTCCAACGGGATCTTGCGGATCCCCTTCAGGCCAATCCCGCAGGTGAGTGCACCCTTGTCGATCGACATATGGGCCTGCTCCGACGCGTACAGACGTAAACGCGGCACATCGGTCCTTCCTGCCAGTCCCTCCTCCCGCACGTTCAGTCCCGCAATTTGCTCCCTGGCTGCGGCGATTGCTTGCATGCTCGCCGTTGACGCCGTGTCATAGATGATGCCCCACATATTCGAGGGGAGACCGAGCAGGTCACGCAGCCAATTCAACGTCACCTGTTCCAACTCTGTACCCGCGGGACACGATTGCCAGGTCATGCAGTTCACGTTGTAAGCAGCACTCAACATCTCGCCCAAGATGCCGGGACTCGAGCCACTGGAATTGAAGTAGGCAAAGTTCGCGGGATGGTTCCAATGAGTCATTGCCGGCATAATCAAGCGATCGATATCGGCCAGAATGTCGCCCATGCTCTCGCCCGCGCTGGGTGCAGTCTGTGGCAGCCCGTCGCGTAGCTCTCCCGGTTGCATCGCCGTGGTCACTGGAACGTCATCGATCCGTTCGAGGAAGTCGGCGATCCAATCCACGAGTTGGTGACCGTACTGACGGAATTCGGTTGGGGGCATGTCCCCGAGGTGCGCTTTGGGTAGTGTTGTCTGTTTCATGGCGTTCTGCGTCGTTTCCTACCCTCACAGACAGATGAGAAGGGGAAGGAGGGGAAGAAGGGGAAGGAGAAAACCCCGCGCTAGGTAATGTAACGCGGGGTCTTTCTTGGTTTCACCCTGACCCCGGGCTTCAGTCCGGGGATAGCGTCCTGCTACCTCCGTCGCATCAACTGTATGTCCCCATCAAACGTCTCTGCCACCAACTCGGCACTGCCTCCACCGAGGGTGAACTCCACTCGCCTGCCTCTGGGCCACGACGGATAGGTAACCGAGAAATTGGACGAGAAATCGCCGTCGTAAATCCCGAACCGCGCGCGAACGTCTGAACTCTCCGGGATGCGCAAGGAGATGTCGCCATCGTGGGTGACAAACGAGTAGCTGCCGCGAGCGGCAAAGACCCCGTCGAACATGATGTCGCCATCAACGTTGTCAACTCGAACTGATGTGGCTTCGATTTCCCACAGCTCGACGGTACCATCTGTGGCATCGATCTCGATATCACCGGCGCCGTTTTCGACTGTTATGTCACCGTCCGATGACTCCAGACGGATTCTCCCATCCACACTCTCGGCGATGATGCTGCCGTCGCTCGCGTGGGCGAACACCCGACCCGACCCACCACGGATGATTATGTCACCGTCACTGGTCCGCACGCTCACCTCAGCGCGCGATCCGTCAACCGTTATGTCACCGTCCGATGCCCGCAACTCGAGATCCATCGATGCCGGTACGGTCAGCAGATAGTCGACGTCGTCATCGTCGTCCCAACTATTGGCGCCAAGACGCAATGCTGAAGCCGTCCGCTCGATGACGAAGCCACCCCTGAAGATGTTATCGGCTCTCACCCGGACTTCGTCACGGTCCCAGGTCCGCACCACGACATAACCGCTGCTGTTGTGCAGCTCGAGCCGCAAGTTGGGATCGACCGCGAAAGTTGTATCCGTACTCTGCGGCATCGCGGTCGCCAACAACGCACCAGTCAAAACGTTCAACAACATGTCCTAACCCTCCTCAGATATCCTGCAATCACTTCTTCATCCCCAGTCCAATCCGCGTCATTCCGCCAACGCCCGCGAACATCCGCGGCAGTAATCCGCGGCCCTAACTGCTAAGCTCCACCTTCCTCGCAGCTTGCCGCAGCACGTCAAGCTTCTTCTTCATCATCCCGGTGTAGTGGTCGGCAAGAAAGTCGCTGGCTGGATCCTGTGCCAGGGCCGCTTGCGCCTCTGCCAACGCTCTGTCGATGATGGCCAGTTGTTCTCGCAGAACTCTCACCGTGTTGCTGTCGAGAGTGCCATGCTCGTGCAACAGGACTTGCTCCAAGTCAGATATGGCCGGTCCGTACTTCTGTGCCACCGCGATTGTGGCCGTCACGGTAGCCGCCGCGTCGGGCGCGGAGATGTCTATGACCGTGGACATCTGATTCTGAGGAGCGGTCGCGCGTGCCAGCCACCAGCCTCCAGCACCCACAACCGCGAGCGCAATCGCGGCGGCCAGTGATTGGGGAATCGAAAACGTGATTCGCATCGGCCGGCGGCGGCGGTTATCCAGGTTCACCACACCACTCGGGGCATCACCGATGGCAGCCGAGATCTGTGGCCATACATCGTTCGCCGGCTCCCGGCCCTCAAAGTCAGCAGCCCAAGCGACTACACCCCTCAATTGTTTTAGAGCCACGCGGCATTCGTCGCACGTCTCCAAATGCCGCTCGAGCGCCGCTCGCTCATCAGGGCTCAACTCCTCATCCAGGTAAGCCGACAGCCGCTCAGTCCAGTTGTCGTTCATGTGCATCTCCTTACGCTGCGAAGAACGACCGCATGGCCATTCGTGCATGGTGCAGCTGGGAACGCGAGGTACCCACCGAAATCGTCATCAACTGGGCAATCTCCTCATGCTTGTATCCCTCCATGTCATGCAGCACGAAAACTTGTCGCGCTCTATCCGGCAGCCGGTCCACAGCGGCCTCGATGTCGATCCTGAGGCCAGGGGTGGCGGGCGTCGCCGGCATGTCGGCCACCTTCAGCCCCGAACCCAACCCCCGTTTCTCATCCTTCCCGTACCGCTCCCGCTGCCGCAGGATCACGTTGGTGGCCAGCCGGTGGAGCCAGGTGCTGAAGGCCGATTGGCCACGGAATGTGTCGAGTTTCTCCCAAACGCGGATGAACACATCCTGCAGCACGTCATCCACATCATCGCGGGAGAGCAGCCAGCGAGCCAGGCTGTTCACTCTTGGCGCGTGGCGGCGATATAGCCGCTCAAACGCCTGGGTGTCGCCGTTCACCGCCGACTCGACGTCGCTAGCGTCGACTTGGGCCGGGGTCCGCTCGAGCTCTCTGGCCAGACTCGTCACTCCACTACTCCATGCCTCTTTCCCGTGGCACAGAGTTAGATACGGGGGATGGGGGAAACGCTGAAGAGTAAAGATAGGGGCGGAGCGGGGAGCTGGGAGCAAGGAGCAGAGGGGCGGAGAGCATGGTCGGCTGGATCGACCGGTTTCCGATCTCCTTCCCCCCTTCCCCCTCTTCCCCTCCTACATCTCCTACTTAGCTACCAGCGTCGCCTTCATCAGATCCCGATTCAGCCGGGCGATGAAGTTGATGCT
>JBDGXD010000138.1:0-10892 GCA_039584755.1 Gemmatimonadota bacterium | reverse complement strand
TCGGCGTGAATCGGTGTTGTAGAATTGGTATGTGCCACTGACGGTGGCTTGTGCCACATCACCGTTCACCTCGAGCCGGTCAACGTTCAGGATCACCACGAGATCCCGCATCGACGCGAAGGACTCCTCCAATTGTGATACCTGCGCCGCACTGATTGACGGGAACACGTTTCTGACCTGTCCCAGGTCCTTGGACTCGAGCGCTCGGGCATACCGTTCGATCACCAATGCGATCTCCTCACTCGGCTCGAGCGAAGCCGGTGCTGCTTCGGTCACAACAGCGTTTACGGTGACTGCCACCGCTGTGACCCGCGCATCCACAGAAACGCTGATCTCGGTCTCGCCCGGGCCAACAGCAGTCACCGTTCCATTGGTCGAGACAGTGGCAACGCTGGCGTCACTACTGCTCCATACCGTCTCCCTGCCGAGAAGTTCTTGGTTCTTCGCGCTCCAGGCGGCCGCTGTCAGACGTGTGGTACTACCGACTTCGAGCGCGGCGGGGCTGGCTGGCGAAACGGTCACCCGGTCAACTGCCTCGGCCAGTACAGCGATCGAGACACTCGCTGTCTGACCCTCACTGGTTGCAGCTATCGTTGCGGTCCCGGCACTAAGCGCCGAAACCACCCCAGAACTGGAGACCCGAGCAACCGCGGGGTTGTCACTCGACCAGGCGACCCGTCGCCCGAGGGGTGAACCCTGCCGATCGCGAGTCACGGCTTGCAGCTGTCTCGTGTCGCCGACCGTCACGGTCGCCGGGGCGTCCTCCATCGTCAAAGACGCCACCGGTACCGGCCCGGCGGGCGCCTCGCTGGCCGCTGGCTCAGCAGGAGCGGGGGTGTCTTCCGCCAGCTCCAGTTCCAACACGACTATTTGTGAACCGGCCACCAGGCCTTCTCCCCGCGCCCGCACAACCGTGCTGCCTGCCGCAAGCGCGGTGATCAAACCGGTCGGTGACACGGTCGCAACGGCGGGGTCGTCTGAGGTCCACGTGACCTCGAATTCGCTCGCCGTGCCACCACTTTCGTCCACCGCGTCGGCCAACAGCTGAACCGTCTCATCGACCGACAGTGCAGTCTGCTCAGGGGTCACCGTCAAACCAGAGACGGCAGCTGCGGAGGCTTCCTGTGGAGCCCCCGGGGGTGCGGACCCTTCACGCGTCAGCTTCGGCCCCAGCACGGCGGTGAGGGCAGCCACCACCGCAACCGACACCACGCCCACCACAATCCGGATTGGCCGGCGGTGCCTTGGCTTGGGTGTCGCATTAATCGAGCTCCGCTGATGCGAAGCCATCTTCACGGTTTCCGCCTCGACACCGCCTGAGTCCTCGGGACGGCTAGCCTGCAGGTCACCCCGTGGCAATGGCATAGGACTCACCGGAGTGCTGATACGCTTCAGCAGTGCGCGATTCTCACCGGCCAATGCAAGGTCCATCATCTGCGTGCGCACAGGGTCTTCGAAGGCGAGTGCTACACGACCAACCCGTGACAGCGCTTCCTCCATCGACGGCCAACGGTCCGAAGGTTCCTTAGCCAGCATCTGCTCGACTGCCGCTGCGAGAGCCGGCGGACAGTCGGGCCGCAGTGCGGACAATGAAGGGAGGGGATCGTGACAATGCTTGTACATGACTGTCATCGACGTGTCGGCCTCAAACGGAGGCTTGCCGGTCAGCATCTCGAAGGCAACCACGCCGAGCGAGTACTGGTCCGTCGCGCCGGTGATTACCCCGCCTGTGGCCTGCTCAGGACTCATGTAGGTCGGCGTACCGATGGTGGCTCCAGTCATTGTCAGACCTTGTGCGTGAGCCACCTTGGCGATGCCAAAGTCGGTAACGACCGGCATCCCCTCCACATCTATCATGATGTTGGCCGGCTTGACGTCACGATGAACAACCCCGTTGCGATGAGCGTAGCTCAACGCTTCACCGACCCTGGTTATTACCGTCTGTACCATTGGGATCGGGAGCTGTTCCACCTCTTTGATGATTGAATCGAGTGGTCGGCCATCTACAAATTTCATGATGATGCAGATTAGATCCTGGGACTCCTTGACTGCGTATATCGGGATGATGTGGGCGTGGCTTAAGCGCGCCGCTGTGCGTGCTTCCAACTTGAACCTCTCAGCCATTCCATCACCCAGGAGCAGTGCCGGCAACATGACCTTTATCGCGACTTTGCGATCAAGCTGGATGTCGTGGGCGAGAAAGACGGTTGCCATCCCGCCCGAGCCCAATTCAGCGAACACTTCGTACTCGCCTAGGAGGTCAGCCCTCAGCGTCTCGAGCAAATCACGCTTGGCCTCCCTCGAGTCGACGACAGTGGTCGCCTTGGATGCCGAGGCCTGGTGAGCTCCAGACACATCGGCCCCACAGCGCATGCAGAACTGCGCCCCTGCGGTAATCATCGTACCACAGCGATCGCACTCAGCTGCTGAGGTCATTGTCCTGACACCACCGTCATCGAGCGTACTCGGGCATTGAGAGTTTGTGACAACCAGCAGACTCCGCCGTTCAGTAGCGGGCCTTCATGAACTCGATCCCCGGAGTCAAGGCGGTGCGCCATGCTTCGCCTGCTTCCGAATCGAACTCGGGATCGTGTTCTTCTACCGCCTTTACCAGACTCTCTAGGAAGAACGGGTATAGGTCCGGCTCGACGTTTACGTTGTCGCGATTGTGGCGCTCAGCGATCCGCTCCAGCAACGCAGGATTCTGCCGCTTAGCGTATATGAGAAGGACTCCCAGACTATGCTGCAACAGCTTGTGTTGCCGCTCAAAATCAGTCTGAGAGAACATCGGCGGGATGGCCGGCGAGCTCTCCAACAGGTGTTGGTAGAAGGTGTCGAGAAACCCGGGCGACTCTATACAGCGGGCGTAACTCTCCTCGACACGCTTCAGGTGGTCCGCGCACATGAAGCGCACAAGATACCCCAGAGTCACCGATTCCTGCCACCCCTGGGTGCCACCCCCCCCACCGCCCCGGGGATTAGGAGGGAAGGAGGGGAAGAACAACCAGCCCCTCTCCTTCCCCTCCTTCATCTTCTTCCCCTCCTAATCTCCTCATGTGACCTTCCTCTCGGCGCCCACTTCTCCCCCCCATTACCTTTCTTCGCTCAACACTGCGGCCGGCTGGCGCGTAGGAGATTTGATGCTTCGTGTTCCAAAACCTGCTCTTGCACTGACATGTCTGCTGCCATTCGCCGCAATGCCGGCTGCCGGCCAGATCGATGGTGCCAGTGCGACCAGTTCGGACGGCAACAGACTTCAACCCGCGCCCCGAGTTGCTGTCGCACCGCGGGACGGGGATATCGACATAGATGGCAGGCTAATAGAGGATGCCTGGCTGATGGCGATCCCAGTGACCCAGTTTGTCCAGGGAGAACCGGTGGAGGGTGCACCGCCCGAATCGCGAACTGAGGTTCGGGTTTTGTTCGATAGAAGCGCAATCTATGTGGGCGCCCGGCTTTACGAGGACAATCCCGGCAACATAGCGGATCAGCTGGTCCGGCGGGACGAGAACGGCCAGTACGACTATTTCGAGCTTTCACTCGATCCCAACAACGACCGGCGCACTGGCTACCGGTTCCGTGTCAGTGCCGCCGGCGTTCAGCGTGACGTCTACATGTACGATGATGTCCGCGAGGACGATGCCTGGGATGCCGTCTGGGGCTCGGCGGTTCAGCGGGACTCACTTGGCTGGTCGGTTGAGATGAAGATCCCCCTGTCGCAGGTCAGATTCAATGCCTCCGACTCGGTCCAATCCTGGGGCATAAACTTCACGAGGCGGCGCCTGGTAACCAACGAGATCACCTACCTGGCGCTGGAATCCAGGATCACTCACGGCAAAGTGAGCGTTTTCGGCCGGCTCGATGGTCTCGACCTGCCTCGAAGTGCACGCCGTATCGAACTGAGGCCGTATGCCTTGGCGAACGCGCGCACCGCGCCGGCTGTCTCGGGTGACCCCTTCTTTGACGGCACCGCTACGGGAACCCGCGTCGGTCTCGATATGAGGCTCGGGCTTGGTGCATCGCACACGCTCAACCTCACGGTCAACCCGGACTTTGGGCAAGTAGAGGTCGACCCGGCGGTGATCAACCTCTCAGCATTCGAGACCTTCTTCGACGAGAAACGGCCGTTCTTTGTGGAAGATGCACAGGTATTTGACTTCAGTCTCTCCGGGCGGAGGAACACTCTTTTCTACAGCCGCAGGATCGGTCGTCAACCACATGGATCGGCTCCCTCCGGAGTGGATTTCAGAGATATCCCGACCCAGACCGCGATCATGGGTGCCGCCAAGCTCACGGGCCGCACAACGAGCGGGTTCGCGATCGGGGCCATGGCGGCGTTGACCGGTCGCGAGACCGGCCTGGGATACGAAGAGATCGCTGGCCAAACCGAGTTCACCGTAGAGCCCCGAAGCCAGTACGGCGCAGTCCGACTGCAGCAGGACTTGAGGGACGGCGGGACTCAAATCGGAACGATGGTGACCGTCACCAACCGAGAGCTCCCCAACGACGCCAGCTTCGACTACCTCTCTTCCAACGCATACGCAGCTGGCTTGGACTTCGAGCATAACTGGGGCGGTCCGAGATCACGTGACTGGGCACTGACCGGCTACCTCGCGGGCACCAACGTGAGGGGCTCGCCGACCGCCATGTTGGGACTCCAACAGCGCAGCAATCACTACTTCCAACGACCGGACGCAACCCGCGTGTCGCTCGACTCGACCGCAACCCAGATGACAGGGGTGGAATGGCGCCTCGAGTTCAAGCGGCAGAGTGCAAGACACTGGACGGGAGGCGTTTGGGTTGGAGAGGTCACCCCCGGATTCGAGGTAAACGACTTGGGGTTCTCCCAATCCGGCGAGAAGCTCGACATCGGCGGCCGCATCCAGTACCAGGAAATCAGGCCTGGCAAGGTGCTAAGGAACTACCGCGTTAGCCTGTGGACATTCCACAACTTCCGGCATGAAGCGTTGGACGACATCGGTTCCTGGAGTTCTTGGACCCGGGCGCACAAGACCGGCGCCTTGATGGCCAATGCCAACGTTGAGTTCCTCAACTACTGGGGCATCAACTTCCGAGGGCACTACTCACCACAGTCAATGAGCGATGTAGCGACTCGCGGTGGCCCGTTGATGGTGGACCCCGCAACCACTTCGCTCACACTCGGGTTCAATACTGACCGGCGCAAGACGGTGTCCTTACGACCTTCGGTGACCTACGAGGCTCGTCACCTGGGCGGCTACTCGTGGCGTACCGGACTCGACCTCCAGTTCCGGCCAACGCCCAGCTGGGAGATCCAGTTGAGCCCCCAATACTCGGCGCAGCTGGAACCGGCGCAGTATGTGACGAGAACGGGAGACGTTGGCTACGATCCGACATATGGCAGGCGCTATCTGTTCTCCGACCTCGAGCGGCGTTCGTTCTCCGTCCAGACGCGCCTCAACGTTGCCTTCAGCCCTACTCTCACACTGCAACTGTACGCGCAGCCGCTCGTATCCTCGGGTGACTACCTGACTTACAAGCAACTGGAGCAGGCCGAGAGCTTTGATTTCGATACTTTTGAGGAAGGCCAAGCGGTCATTGTCGACGGCGACATCTCGTGTTCCGGGGGTCGCTCCTGCTTGAACGACGGAACTCGGTACATCGACACCAACAGCGACGGCAACGCCGATCTGTCGTTCTCCGACCGGGACTTCAACGTCAGGTCTTTGCTGCTGAACGCAGTATTCCGCTGGGAGTTCCGCCCCGGCTCGACAGTCTTCCTCGTGTGGCAGCAGAGTCGGAGCGAGAGAGTGACCGATGGCTCTTTCGACTTCGGCCGCGACGTCAGCCAACTCTGGGGAGTGGAGCCGGAGAACATGTTCATCGTGAAGTTCACGTATTGGCTGGGGTTGTAGGATAGCCCTCACAACTCCTCATCCACTCCTTCATCTCCTTCCCGCGCTTCCCCTCCTAACCCGCCCCTCGACCCTCGACGCGCACCTCACTCACAATTCACTACTTCCTTCCTCACCGCCCCAAGCATACAATTCCGCATCCAACCCCCTCCCATGAGGCCAAAAAGTGACGCATTCCGTTTGCAACCTTGCTTCGGCTCCGATTACTCTGAACCTGATGTTGGCAATCGCCCCGGTGGCTCTCGGCCAGGCTGTTCCGATCACATCCGACATGTTGCGCGAACTGGAGTTTCGCACCATCGGCCCTGCGGTCACCGGTGGCCGTATCCACGATGTGGAAGCGCTGCCGCGGGATCCGTCGACCATTTACCTGGCCACCGCGTCAGGCGGGATCTGGAAATCGACCAACAAGGGGACGACCTGGGCCCCGATCTTCGAGAACCAGCCCGTCAGCACGTTCGGAGATGTGGCAATTGCACCCTCCAACGACCAGATCATCTGGGCCGGAACGGGTGAACAGAACAACCGCCAGAGCACGTCGTGGGGAAACGGCGTTTATCGATCGACTGACGGCGGAGAGACTTGGAACCATCTGGGGCTCGATGAGACCCGTCACATCGGTGAGATAACCGTACACCCCGCCAATCCCGACGTAGCATACGTTGCTGCTCTTGGGAATCTGTGGACCGCAAGTGACGAGCGGGGAGTCTACAAGACCACAGATGGCGGACGCACTTGGGATCGCGTGTTGTTCTTGGACGAGTTCACGGGCGTGGTAGAGCTGGTCATGGATTCCGCAGATCCCAACACTTTGTTTGCGGCTACCTACCAGAGACTACGTCGTACGTGGGGATTCAACGGAGGGGGGCCGGGAAGCGGGATTCACCGAACAACCGACGGCGGGGTTACCTGGACCAAACTCACCAATGGACTGCCGGAGGGTGATAAAGGTCGCATCGGATTGGCCATCGCTCAGACCAATGGCCTCGTTCTGAATGCGACTATCGAACACGCCTCAGAGTCCGGCGTCTATCGTACGGAGGATGGCGGCGAGACGTGGCGCAGGGTAAACGAGCTCAATCCACGTCCGATGTACTACAGTCACATCTACATCGACCCGACCAACGCAGACCGCATCTACATTCTGGCCACTTCGTTCTACAAGAGTGAGGATGGCGGCCAGACATTCGAGACTCTGCCGACGCGACCGACCTACGATGTGGGTGTCCACAGTGATTTCCACGACCTCTGGATCGATCCGAACAACCCCAACCACTTCTATCTGGTTGGTGATGCCGGATTGCACGAATCTTGGGACATGGGCCGGACGCACATTCGGATTCGCAATCTCCCGATCGGTCAGTTTTATGGGATCGGCGTCGACATGCGTGATCCCTACTGGGTATATGGCGGTATGCAGGACAACCACTCGTGGATGGGACCTAGCGCAACCCGCCATTGGATCGGGATCCTCAATGATGACTGGCGCCAGATCGGTTTTGGCGACGGGATGTACCAGCAACCCGACCCAACCAGCCATCGCTACGTGTATGTCTTGGCACAAAACGGAAACATCTTGCGGCTCGATGCCGAGACAGGTGATATGCTTAGTGTAGCACCGGCTCCACCTGAGGGTGAGAGCTACCGCTACGACTGGGTGACGCCGGCGCTGGTCTCGCACCACAACCCCAACGTTGTCTACCTCGGTGGCAACCGGCTGTTTATCTCGCGCGATCGTGGCAACAGCTGGGAGCGGACAGAGGATCTCACCCGGCAGATCGACCGAGCCGAACTGGAACTCATGGGTGTGCGCGGATCCGAGTCAATGCTATCCAGGAACGATGGCACGAGTTCGTTCGGCGAAATCACGACGATAGCAGAATCACCGATCGACCCCAGTGTCATCTGGGTCGGAACAGATGATGGCAACGTTCAGATCTCGACAGACGGTGGTGCATCGTGGTCAGAGGTCTCGGGCAATGTCCCCGGTCTCCCGGCCGGTACATATGTGAGCAGAGTAAGCGCGTCGGCCTCTGCCGCTGGAACAGGATACGCAGCGTTTGACGCCCACCGAGATGGGGATTTCGAGCCTTACCTCTATCGCACGACCGACTTCGGAGTGACATGGACCTCAATCACGGCGGGTCTGCCAACCGGCGCAGTGAACGTCATCGTTGAGCATGCCGCAAGACCAGATGTCCTCTTCGTCGGGACCGAACACGCATTGTTCGTTTCAACCGATATCGGTGGACATTGGGCACGGTTCGACAACCTCCCCACAACACTGTACGACGACCTCGTGATTCACCCGCGAGACAACGATCTCATTGTGGGCACGCATGGACGAAGCATACTGATTCTCGACGACTTGACCCCGATCGTCGACTGGTCGGACGCCAACACGCTTGCGACGGCACACCTCTTCCCGGTAGGACGAGCGACGATATTCCAGTACTGGAAGGACACTTCCTATCGCGCCGATGCAGAATATGCCGGCACGAACCCGCCGTTCGGCGCCATCTTGACGTACTTCCTCAAAGAGAGCGTCGCTACAGCATCGATCAGTGTTGTCAACCAACGCGGTGAGGTGGCCCGTCGGTTAGACGTTTCCCCCGAAGCCGGATTGCACCGCATAACCTGGGACCTTCGCCACGAAGCGGGGCCCGGCGGTGGATTCGGTCAATCAACACAGGCCGACCTGCCACAACCAATCGGCAATCGCGGTCCCTTCGTGGCACCGGGAACGTTCACGGTCACCCTTCAAGCAGGGGGAAACCAATCGGCCCAGAGCCTCGTCGTTAGAGGCGACCCTCTGATGCAACTGACCCAGCAGCAATGGGAACAACGCGAGACTTTCCTCGTAGCATTGTTGGGGACGCAGAACAAGCTTCAAGAAGCGACGCGGTCCGCATCCCAGTTGCAGAGACAGCTCCAGGTCCGGCGCGACTCTCTAGGCAACGATGCGCCGGATGAACTCGTGCAGCAGCTCGAGTCGGCTCAGACTCTGGGACGGGAAATCCGTTCTCTGAGTCGTACCGCCGGCCAGATCGCTAGCGCGTACAACGGTCAGGGCGTTAGACAGGGAAGTCTCTATCCTCCAACCACTACGCACCGAGAGCTAATGGCAAGGGTGGAGGAGAGGCTTAGGGCAGTGATGGACAGGTTGGAGAGAGAGTAGTAGGGCCGCGGGGGCAGAGGTGCAGGTGGAGCAACAGGAGATCAAAAAAATGGGGAAGAAGGGGAAGGCGATGAGACACTACGCACAGGAACTCGCGAGATGGATAGACCCGGCACTCTGCTTCTGAGTCGCAGCGATATTGCGTCGCTTTTGACGCTCAAGGACTGCATCCAGAGCGTAGAACAAGCGTTCCACGCGCACGCCATGGGCAAGTCAATCGTGCCCGGACTGATGCACGGTGAAGCCCCCGACGGTGAATTCCACATAAAGGCTGGTGGGTTTAGAGAGCCGACCCCCTACTATGCGCTGAAGGCCAACGCGGGTTTTTTTGGCAATGCCGAGCGGTTTGGATTGCCGAATATCCAGGGATTGATCTTGCTCTACAGTGCCGAGAACGGTTCTCCTTTGGCGGTGATGGATTCCGGAGGGATTACGGTGAAGCGTACTGGCGCCACAACCGCCGTGGTTGCGAAGCACCTGGCACGGGGCGACTCGAGGATCGTGACGATATGCGGCTGCGGCACACAGGGCCGCATACAACTTCGATCGCTACTCGAAGTACTGCCGATCGAGCATGTCAACGCGTACTCGATCGATCATGACGAGGCATCGCAGTATGCGTCGGACATGAGCCAAGAGCTGGGCATTGCCGTCGAACACGCCCTTGACCTGGAGTCAGCCGTAAGTGAGTGCGACATCTGCGTTACCTGCACGCCCGCCAAGCAGGCCTTCATCGATCGGTCCTTCGTCACAGCCGGAACGCTCGTGGTTGCGGTGGGAGCTGACAGCCCGGACAAGCAGGAAATCGACCCACGACTGCTTGCCGCGAATCATGTCGTGGTGGATCTATTGGACCAGTGTGTATCGGTCGGCGAGCTGCACCACGCCATCGATGCCGGTCTCATGGCCGCAGCTGACGTTCACGCCGAGTTGGCCGATGTGGTTGCTGGGAATACGGTTGGCAGATCGTGTGATCACGAGATCATCATCTTTGACTCGACTGGTACGGCCCTCCAGGATGCTGCAGCAGCAGTCTTGGTGTATGAGCGGGCCCAGCTCACCGGTCACGGTACACGGTTCGAGTTTGTGTAGCTGCCTGCACTCAGCCGCCGATCGTCCTCACAATCGGATAGTAGAAATCCCACCCGTGATTCCGTTTGACCGCGTTGGTTACTGCCGGCAACAGTCCTTCGCCGCCGTGGCATGTCCCTCTTGAGTCGGGTTATCTCAGAAATGACTGGTGGGCTCGGGTGGGATTCAAGCAACGCCCGATCTGAGTATGGGGACCTAGTGCCCGCCTACCTGACTGCCCGCCTCCCCGCCCCCGAGCACTCCCCGAACTACACTGAGCAACTGTGCCAGCTCAAAAGGCTTCTTCAGTACCGCTACTGCTCCTAATCCTTTGGCAACATCGAGTAGCTGTACCTTGCCCGCGTATGCGCCGCCAGAAATCGCAACCACACTGAGATGAGGATAGTCGCGCCGGAGTTCCCTCAGCACCTCTACACCGTCCATCTCCGGCATGAAGAGATCACAAATGACCAAGTCGGGAGGTCGGTCTTTCACCAGGCCCAGCGCCACCTTACCATCCGGAGCCTCCAGGACCTCGTGGCCCTCCCGAACCAAGACCTTGCCGATCGCCTGGCGGACACCTTCTTCGTCATCGATCACAAGGATGTTTGCCAAATTTCCCCCAAAAAGGCTGGCCTCAATGACCACAGCCGACCCAAAGATAGCACATTACGACCACCCGACGGAGCACGCTAGGTCGGTTTTGGGACTCTGAGGTACGTAATTGGGACATTTGCCGCGCTGGCTTG
>JBDGXD010000137.1:0-10918 GCA_039584755.1 Gemmatimonadota bacterium | reverse complement strand
CAACAGTACACCCCGTACCAGCGCGGGTCCGATACCAGACAGCGGGATCTGAACGTGGAGATGCCGTTCACCTCCCGGCAGGTCAATCGGCTCCCCCCCTGCATCAAGAAACACCGGCACCAGTTCTCCCCGCACAGTGAATCCCACTCGCCGCCAGCTGAGCTGTCCTCTTCGCGAAACGTCAACACCTGGCTCACTCAGTACCATCGAGTATGGCGCAAACAGACGGCGCTCGCCCCGTAGAAACCGTGCAAGCCGCACCGGCTCGATCAAACGAGACCGCGGCCCCACACCCACCGTCACAACCGAACTGTCTTCGAACGGCACGGCTTGCACATACAGTGACGGTGGCTGCACCACGTGATCCTGCATTGATACCGCACTGTCGCGCGCGCTCTCCGCGATTGCTTGGAGTAGACGGTTGCTGAGGCTCATTTGCGCAAGATCGAGCCGCGCGTGTTGCCGCCCGTCTGGCCCCCAAGACGCGAGCACGGCCGGATAGTCGTCTTCACTCAGCGGCGAACGGCGCCATACCCGATAGAGCGACGCGGACGTTTTGGGCACACTGTCCAAACCGATCGTCTCACCAAAGCGGGCCAATCGGAAGATCAGATCCGGATCACCCTCGCTGGCGCGTGCCGCATCGCGTTCGGCGAGCAGCAGCGTGCCCTCGGCCACCGCACTCCAGGTGAGGGTTGCCGCCGCCGCCCCACACACGACTGCCACAGTCGCCACCATGCGGGCTCTGGTGGCCGGAGCGACTGCCATCAATACCGCCGGCAACCACAGCACTGTGTACCATGTCGGTAACCGAGTTACTGGGTGCCAGACCACCAAGCCCAAGACTGCCAATCCAACGGCCCAGCCCGAGGCGACCCAGGAAATCCACGGCGGACGCACCGTGGTCCCCTTGCCGCGGACCAGAACAGCTGTCGCAAGTAGTAGGAATGCCGCAGCCGCTGAGAGTGTCGTCTCCCAACTGAGCCACAATCCCAGACCGATTTCACTGGTGGGTGGGGTAACGCCGCTCGCCAGATACTCCATCGTGAAAGGGAAGGCGAGAACCAGAGCAACAGCGACAGCGATGCCTATTCCGTGTCGTTTTACGCCGCGTCGGGCAATCGGAACGAGCGCGACCAAGCCTAGAGCCGACGTCACCATCAAGCTTCCAGCCGACGCTGAGACCGGACCGAGCACATCGAGGTAGTAGGTCGCCACAGAGAACAGCTGACCCAGCCCCAGCCAGTTTCCGGCAGGTGTAACGGCCAACAGCAGTGTGGCAGCGACTACGCCCAACCAACGAGCACTGGCCGGGCCACACGCGACCAGAAACGCCAACGCGCCGAGCATCAGCCAGGTTGTCCATCGCCCGCCGGCTGCCTCGAGCTCGAGTTTGAAGGCGCCCTGATCAGGCAACACAGGTCTGACGCTGAACAGGACGTGCGACCCCCCACCGTCTTCCATTTTGTAGTCAAATGCGTCGCTGGGAACCGATCCACCCGACGACGAGAAGAACTCGAGCGCAGCTCCAGTGCGTCGCATGAACAGCTCCGCAAGCGTGGCCGATCGGTCCGGTATGGCACTGTCGGCTGCAAGCAGCACCTGTCCGACACCAATATGGGATCCGGTCTGGCGCTGAGCTTCCAACACGACATAGAATGGAGTCATGCGAGCGTTGAGTAGCGGCCCCCCCGGGACCGGTTCCAACCGATGGCGTCCAGCCCATGCCACAGGCAGACCCAGACTGTCGAGCAAGACCACGCCGCGTTCCGGTCCACCCCGCCCAATCGCATCCGCCAATCTGCGGAAGGCCTGCGACGGCGTCGCTTCGGCTACCATCATCGCCGAGTCCGCCAGGATATTCGCGGTTTCAACAGCGGCCGCGAGCGACGCATCGAGTTCATCGCCGGCCGCCTGCTCGAGGCTCTCCAGCAAATCCGGCCAACGGGTCTCGACCGCCCGGACACGCCACGATGTATTGATCGCCGCGAAGGAGGCGGACAGGCCGGCAACCGTCACCGCTGCCTGGAGGAGGCGGCGCCGGGACAGGGCCAGGGTGGTTCCCAGGACGCCGAAGGCCGCAGCCAAGAGAGCCCACCGCAGGCCCGGCGTTTGCAGCCACAAGGCAATTGCCCCGAATTGCACCGCGATGGCCACTTGCCACGAAGAGACCTGGCGTAGCCTATGAAAAACCCTCGAGCGACTCACGGTAAGCCTTTATATATCAAGCACTTAACACCAATGCGCGTGCGCGACATTCTGATTCGCGATCCGCGCCTGATCGTCCCCGTGGGCACCACCGAGCAGCATGGCCCACACCTGCCGTTGGGGTGTGATACAACCATAGTCGAGCGCCTAGCGGATGAGCTATCAGCACGGTTCGGAGTCCTCCGGGCACCCACAATAGAATACGGTGTGAACGCTGCCACAAACCCCGTGTACCCCGGAGCGGCATCTCTGAGTCGCAAGACACTGCACAGAGTCATGAACGATCTCGTTGGCTCCTGGGAATCGGGAGGTGTGAAGGAGTTCATCATCTTGACAGCTCACGGGCAAGACCCCCATCAAGAAGCACTCAGTACCGTACATGCGCGCCACGCACGTGTCCACACTGTTGACATCTTCTCGGTGCCCTTGGACAGCGAGTTCGGCGACGCCGGTATTCCGGCTCATGGGGGTGAAATGGACACCTCGCTGCTGCTTTACGTCGACGCCGAATTGGTGGACCTCAAGCGGGCCACGGACTACACGCCGTCACCCGGCTCGGTGCGTAGATATCTCTCGGGTGCTCGCAACGCCATACCCATTGACAGCCCCGGATCGTTCGGTCACCCAAGCCAGGCCTCGACTGAGAAGGGCGAAAGGTTGTATCATTTCATCTACGACCGTATTGCGACCCGGGTGTTCGATCCAGTACCAGACACTACTTGAAGCGACCAACTCGGACAATCAAACGCATGCGACAGCCGATTCAGTCATTCGTTGTGGTAGTCACTGCTTTCCTGGCCGCTGTTCCACTGACCGCACAGCGGCGCATGATCGACCGGGCAACTCTTGTGATCACGCGTGGCTCGGAGATAATCGGCAACGAGGAGTTCGTACTGCAGTCAGGTCGACAATCGGCACCGGGCTCCGGTTTCACCCTCACCATCCAAGCTCATTATCCCGCCAGTCGACCAACCCCTTTGCTCACCGCGACCATTGAGTACGGCGCCAACTCAGAACCCGTAAGCGCACGTATGGACTCAGACACGGGCGACCGACCCAGCGTACTCGTTTCACTCGCGCCCCAACGGATCACCATCCGTAGTGTGACACCCGGCGGGGAATCGGCCCGGCAATACCCTGCCGCAGCACGAGCATTGCTGACGGACGAGTTTCTCATGTCGTTGTTCGCCGTCCTCCCATCGGACCGGGCCGGGGCGGTGACGACGATCGATCCCAGAACCGAGAAGACGGAAGTGGTTGAGCTGGCAGATCTGGGCTCGGGCAGTACCACAGTGGGCGATGTCGCGATGACGCTGCGGCATCTGACCCTCGGATCAGGCGAGCAGACCAAACATCTGTGGTATGACGCCGCAGGCCGAATCATGAAGCTCCACGTCACGAATACCGGTATCACGGCTACCAGGGCTGCCGAAAACTGAGCAGGGCGGGCCAGTGCGTTCGCTGCACCGTTTGACGATTTCATGGAGTGTCAGCGCATCTTGGCAGCGCAGGACCTTGGCACGTGATGCTCGATTCTCTAGTATTCCCCCTGCGCGCGAGTGTCTCGGGTTGAAACCTGTGACCTGACGGCGCCGTACTTCTGAGTGGACTGCAGCCACCATCAGAACAGAAGGCAAAAATGAAGAATTCCGCACTGATCCTCCTGGTTTCAGCGGCGCTGGGTGCGCCAAATGTCCTCAGTGGACAAGAAACGCAAATGCCGCAGACGCTCTCTCTGAGGGACGCAGTCGAGATCGCGGCGCGAAACAACCCCGCATACCGGCAAACCGCCAATGACCTGGCACCAGCGACCTGGGGCGTCCGCAACGCATACGCGGCGTTCCTGCCCACATTCGGGATCTCGGGCGGAATGTCCTATGCTGGCGCCGGCACGCAAAACTTCTTTGGAACCACGTCGTTCGAGCAGCTGTCCTCCACTGTTGGCTCCAGATACAACATGGGGTTCAACTTGACTCTCAACGGCCGGACATTTACGCAGCCTGCCCTTGCCAGGGCTCAGCTCAAGGCCACCGAGGCCTCGATCGAAGGGGCGGAAATCAACCTCGAATCGGTGGTGCGGGAGCAGTACCTGGCGATACTACAGGCCCAGGCGCAGGTGGTATTGGCCGACGTGCAGGTCACCCGCAACGAGGAGTTTCTGCGGCTGGCCCAGGCTCGTTTCGACGTCGGCCAGAACACTATCCTCGACGTGCGCCAGGCAGAGGTTGCCCTCGGCCGTGCTCAGGTTGACCGACTCCAATTCCGCCAGCTCGTGATAATCGAGTTCCTGACTCTGTACCAACAGATGGGAGTGCCAGCTCCAGAGGATCCGACTGCGGTGGTATTGTCTGACACCTTCCCCATAGTCGATCCGACTTGGGAGTTGACAGAGCTGCTTGATGACGCCAACGCCAACAATCCCGACCTGTTGTCACTACGGGCTCGGGAGTCGGCTGCAGTGGCAAACAAGACAGCGGTCAAGACCGACTGGCTGCCTTCACTCTCGTTCTCGGCGGGATGGTCGGGTTTCACCAACCAGTTCACCAACGCAGACCCCTTGATCAACAGTGCAGTTCTCGGTGCACAGGCCAGTTCTGCGGGCAGCATTGCGCAGTGTGATTACGTCAACGGAATCGTCGCCGGACTCGCGACGCCAACCGTAGATCCCCAAGACTGTTCGCAGTTCGTATTCACAGAAGCAGACGAGACCGAATTGCGTCAGAACCTGCAGGCGCAGAACTCGGTCTTTCCCTTTGACTTCACGAGTCAGCCCTTCTCTGCTGGGATGACGGTGTCGTGGCCGATCTTCACCCAGTTCAGCCGACCGCTGAGAAACTCGCAAGCTTCGGCCCAAGCGGACGATGCCGAGGAGGCCGTGAGGGCTTGGGAGCTACAGGTGCGGACTGCCGTGAGCCGGGCGTACTATGGTATGTCGGCAGCGCATGAAGGTATCATCATTCAGGAGCAGAGCCGAGTTGCGGCAGAAGAAGGTCTCGAACTGGCGCGAGAGCGCTACCGGGTAGGTTCGGGCACCTTCTTCGAGCTGTTGGACGCTCAGCTCGCCGCTCAGACGGCTGAGCGCGATTACATCAATGCGGTGTATACCTATCACCGCTCCATTGCTACCCTAGAGGCGGCCGTGGGCAGGCCACTCAGGTAGAGGGCTAGGAAGGCCATCCAATGTCAGGAAAGAAGAAGCTGATCATCGGAGTCGTCGGTGTCGCGGTCATCGCGGCGCTGGTCGGGCTCAACGCTTCGAGATCCGAGGGAGCCACAGCGGTACGCCTGGAAACGGTGGAAAGCCGTTCGCTCGTAGCGACCGTTACCGCCAGCGGACAAATCGAACCCACGCGCAAGGTAGACATCAGTGCCGACATTACCGGTCGGATCATCGCGCTTCCGGTGGATGAGGGTGATTGGGTGGATGCGGGTGATCTACTGGTTCGCATTGACCCCTCGCAATACGAGGCCGGGGTCGCGCGGTCGCAAGCGGGCTTGTCGTCGGCACAGGCGTCAGTTCTCCAGGCGCGCGCAAACCGAGATCAGGCAAGGCGTGAACTGGACCGCTCACAGGAGCTGCGCAGCACCGACTCGAATCTGATCTCGGAAGTGCAGCTCGAGCAGGCCCAGACCAACTACGAGGTATCGGCTGCCATCGCCAACTCGGCGGAGCATCAGGTCGAGCAGGCCCGAGCCATGCTGCAAGAAGCCCAGGAGCAACTGGCCAAGACGATTCTGAGAGCACCGATGTCGGGCCAGGTGACGCGGCTCGCGGTAGAAGAAGGGGAGGTGGCCGTACCCGGGACCTTCTCGCGTGAAACAGGGCTGTTGCTCACCGTGAGCGATCTATCGGTGATTCAGGTCAACGTGAGGGTCGATGAGACCGATGTGGTGAGGCTGCATATCGGAGACTCCACCGACGTGGAGATCGATGCCTATCCCGACACCGTATTCACCGGCCGAGTAACCAAGATCGCCCAGAGTGCGGTGCGGGTAGCCGCAGCTGGTGGAACGGGCGATCAGGCGGTCGACTACGACGTCGAGATCACACTGGACAATCCGCCGGCGGACATCCGTCCCGACCTTTCGGCGACCGCCAAGATGATCACGGCGACGCGCGACAGCTCTCTCAGCATTCCGATCATCGCTCTCACGGTGCGGGAGCACACACCGATCTCGACCGAAATGGCGCCGGCGGACACCACCACCAGCGAGACCGAAGGAGTCTTCGTGGTTTCGGACGGTGTGGCCCAGTTCCGGCCCGTCGATGTCGGCATCGCCGGTGAAGAGCACTTCGAAGTGCTGGAAGGGCTCTCGAGCGGCGATACGATCGTCGCGGGGCCCTACCAGACGATTCGCGATCTGTCGGACAGCACGAGGGTAAGCGCGATGCCGGGATCCCCGATTCTGGAGTCAACCGGTGGCGATCCCGACACCAGTGGTGGCGCCAATCAGGCTGGTGCAGCATCCGCGGCGGAAAGCACCGCGGACGAGTCGGAACTGGCATCAGTTGCAGCTGTAGCCCCTGATTCGTTGTTCTATTCAGTTCAGGTGGCGGCGTTGGGGGGCTTGTCGAGCGCACTCGAGTACGCCGCTCAGTTCGAGGCTACATGGCCAGCGACCGTCTCGGCAGTCCGCAGGGGCGAGGGCCGCATCCTCTACCGTGTGATGGTGGGCGCACTCCCCACCGCGCACGTAGCGACAAGCCTGCGTCAGCAACTGCGGACGGATGGTCTATTGGAAGGCGCTGAGGGAATTGTCGTGCGGACACCGCACGCCCTCCAGCTTGGCCTGCGTCCCGATCCGACATCAGCCGCACAGGCGGTGCGCAGCCTGCGTGCCTCAGGAATCCCCGCGTACATGCTCGATCAGCCCGACGGATCGGCCCTGCTCTTGACCGGCGCATTTGAGACGCCCGATCAGGCACAGCTGACCGACTCGGTACTACCCATCTCCGGAGCGGAGCGGGCGGTAGTTGCCCGTTACGGGGTCGCACGCAGCGATTGAAGAAACGAAGGATGGTATATGGGTCCTGATTCAATGATTCAGGTTCGCGACCTGGCACGGCAATACCGGCTTCGGGATGGAGCCATTCACAGCGACACTTCGAAGAAGGCTGCCTAGTAGCGATGCCGATCTACGAAGCCATTCGATTAGCCCTGCAGGTAATCTGGGCCCAGAAGATGAAGAGCTTCTTTTCGGTGATCGGGGTCTTCATCGGCGTGATGTTCCTCATTGCGGTGTTCACCGTGCTCGAGGGAATGAACCGGTACATGACAGACGAGGTCGCCGGGAATTTCTTGGGTGCCAACACGTTCCAACTGCGGCGTTACACCGACTTCAACGCCGGCAACATCCCGCGTGAGACATGGCGCGAATGGCGCCGTCGTCCGCGTATCAGCTATGACGATGCCAGGGCAGCAGCGGCAGGTATCACCGTACCAGCGGTGACTGCTTGGGAGTCGACGAGTGGTGCAAGAGTCTCCTACGGAGACAGGTCGGCCGGCATTCGCGTCATTGGCGCTACCGAAGACTACTTCGAACTGCGGGACTGGCAGATCGAGTACGGGCGTGCGTTCAGTGTCCAGGAGGTCCGCAGCGGTCAGCCAGTAGCCGTGTTAGGGAGCAAGGCGGCCGAGGGTCTGTTCGAGGGTCTGGATCCCCTGGGACGCGAGATCGACATCAGGGGCCTGCCCTATCGCGTGATTGGTTTAGTGGAGAGCCAGGGTGAGATATTTGGATTCTCACTTGACGAGTTCGTAGTCGCTCCTGCACTCTCACCGGTAAAGCGCTTCGTAAATCCTCCGCGCGTGGTCGACGTCCTATTGGTCAAGGCCAACTCCACCGAAGATCTCGAGACAGCCATGGCCGACGTTGAAGCGGTAATGCGCAGCCGCCGGGCGTTGCGACCGGCACAGGACAACACTTTCGCCATCGAGACCGCGGCGGGCGTGTTGGAGTTCTGGGGCCAGATCGACAGACTCCTCAAAATCCTCGTGCCCGGGCTCGTAAGCGTGTCTCTCGTGGTGGGTTCCATCGTGATCATGAACATCATGCTCATGGCGGTAGCCGAGCGGACCAGGGAGATCGGCATCCGCAAGTCGTTGGGAGCGCGTCGCAAAGACATCCTGCGGCAGTTCCTGGTCGAGTCTGCCACCCTGGCAACAGTCGGCGCGGCGCTCGGTATTGCAACGGGCCTGGGGCTCGCGTTTCTCGTCCGCGCCCTGACTTTCATGCCGGCCCATGTCGCACCGTGGTCGATTCCGGTTGCCGTGGCGCTAGGAGCGGGAGTCGGCATCATTGCCGGCCTCTACCCTGCTGCCCGCGCCGCACGCCTGGACCCCGTCGTCGCAATGCGTCAGGAGTAAGCCATGACACAACTATTTGAAGGGGTCGGGATAGCGATCCAGTCCTTGAATGCCAGTAAGGCACGCGCAGGACTCACGATCCTGGGAGTAGCAATCGGCGTGATGGTAGTGGTACTCATGGCCTCGTTCATCACGGGCGTGAACATGGGTGTCGAGGACATGCTGAACCAGCTCGGACCCCGTACGTTCTTTGTGCAACGTTCGCCGCAGACCGGAGTCGTGTTCGACGACGATGATTACTACCGCTCGCCACCACTCACAGTCGACGAAGCCGACAGGATCGGCGAGCTATCGTCGATCTCACTCGTCGTCGTGGGAGAGTTCAACAGTCGTGACGTGGAGTTCGAGAACCAGACGCTCAATTCGGTCGAGGTAAGAGGGTTGAGCGCTGGCTGGCCCAGGGTCATGGGTGGTGACATCTTCCCGGGCCGCTCCTACACCGGTCTCGAGTCGGCCGCCAGCACTCGAGTGGTCGTGATAAACCGGAAGCTGGCAGACGATCTGTTCGGATTGCGCGACCCGATCGGACACCGCATCAAAGTCGGTGGTGTCCCGTTTCAAGTGATCGGTATCTACGAGCCCCCGCCCGACATCTTTGGACAGGGGAACCGGCCGTTTGTGACCGTCCCTCAGGGAGCGTTCAACAAGTACCTGAGAACTTGGCGCACCGACCTCGTCTTTTACGTATTGCCTTCGACGGCCGTTACGGTGCAGCAGGCAACCGAAGATGTGACTGCCGCAATGCGCTCGGTCAGGGGACTCGGTCCGCGTGACGACAACACCTTCGGAATCGTCACCCAGGAAAAAGCACTCGAGAACTTCGATCAGGTAACGGGCGTGATCTTCCTCGTGATGCTCGTGCTGTCCAGCGTCGCACTCATGGTTGGTGGTGTAGGCGTAATCGCCATCATGATGATATCAGTCACCGAGCGCACCCGTGAGATCGGAATCCGCAAGGCCATTGGAGCCAAACGTCGCGAGATACTGTGGCAGTTCCTGGTCGAGGCCGCTACGCTCACCGCCATAGGTGGCTCTATCGGTCTGGCTCTTGGCGGACTTGCCAGTGTGCTCCTCAAGGCCTTTACGCCACTGCCTGCCCAGATCCCACTCTGGTCTGTCGTCGCCGCAATCGGCGCGTCGATCGTGACTGGTATCTTGTTTGGGATGTATCCGGCGGCTAAAGCGGCACGTCTAGACCCAGTAGAGGCGTTGCGTTATGAGTGATGTGCTACGTAGTGGTCGCTCCTCGATGGATGAGGTGGGGAAGTAGGGGAAGGAGGGGAAGAAGAAGAGATTAGGTAAATCAACCATCTCCTTCCCCTTCTTCCCCACCTTCCCCTGCTCAATCTCCTTGCTATGCCCCTCGCCGAAGCCATCCTCGTAGCCCTGCAGTCCATCGCGGCCCACAAGCTGAGGTCGTTCTTTACCCTGTTAGGCATCATCGTTTCGGTTGCATTCCTTGTAGCCGTGGTGGCAATCATCCAGGGAATGAATGCGTACGTGAGCGAGAAACTGGCCGGCGCAATCGTGGGTACGAACGCGTTTCAGATCAGGCGGGAGCCCATTGCCGTGGGTCAACTGGACGACGAGCAGTGGCGTGTGGTTCAGAGACGACCGCTCATAAACGATCGCGACGCCGAGTTTGTGCGCCGCGCGTTACCCGAAGCGGTAGCGATATCGATGCAGTCCGGCTTCCCGACTCCGCTGGTCGACGTTCACCACCGCAATCAGACCGTCGGCGATGTGTTCATCTTCGGTGTGACCGCACCATTCCAGGTCGTACAAGACTACCGTTTCATTGCCGGTGAACCGTTGAGTGACATCGACGACCGGGAACGGCGTTACGCGGTTGTACTCGGCTGGGATGTTGCGGACAAGCTCTTTGGTGAACCGCAACGTGCCATCGGCAAGACAGTTCGCGTGGGGCGGCTACCTGCAACCGTCAAGGGAGTTACCGAGAAGAAAGGAACCGTGTTGGGCCAGTCGTTCGACGGCTTCGTGCTTATTCCGTTCACAACGTTCGAGAGCGTGTACGGGCGCCGTCAGACAATCACCATCTCAGTCAAGATGCCACCCGGCGCGAGTATCGAGGCGGCGATGACACGAAGCGAGGAGGCGATGCGTATTGCCCGGCGGTTGCGGCCTGGCGAGCCCAACAACTTTGCGGTCGACAAAGCGGATGCGCTGGTCGATTTCTGGTCCAGCCTGACACAGCTGCTCTTCACTGTCATTCCCGCAGTCGTGGCGATCGGCATGATCGTCGGCGGAATCGTGATCATGAATATCATGTTGATGTCGGTGCGAGAGCGGACCCGCGAGATAGGTGTACGCAAGTCACTCGG
>JBDGXD010000136.1:0-10930 GCA_039584755.1 Gemmatimonadota bacterium | reverse complement strand
CACCAGGTGCACTTTGATTTGCTGCGTCCAGCACGTCACCAATGTTCTGAATGGTGAAGCCGTAGCTCTCCATCAGCCGGGGATCGACCTCGACGTGGATCTCGCGCTCCAATCCTCCGGCCAGAGCCGCCTCGGCCACTCCGTCGACCTGTTCCAAGCGCCGTTTGAATACCGTCTCGGCCAAGTCCTTGAGTGTGGCGAGATCGGTGCGGCCGGCGACGCTCAGCGCAATGATCGGCTCGGAACTCGGATCGGTGCGTAATACCGCGGGCCGCGAAGCCATGTCGGGCAGGTTCCCGCGCAAGTTGTCGAGCTGCTCTCGTACGTTCAGCACCGCGAAATCCATGTCGGTGCCCCAGGTGAACCGCAGTGTCACCAGGGAGACGCCCTCACGCGACACACTTTCTATCTTTTCCGCTCGCGGCACGCGTGCTACTTGACGTTCGATGGGTTCGGTTACAAACCGCTCGACCTCAGACGGACCCACATCCGGATAGGTCGTATAGATGACGAGTCGCGGATAGGCAACGTCGGGTAGTAGATCTATTGGCAGGCGGAAAAACGAGATCATTCCCAGCATTGCGACGGCAAAGAACAGCATAGCCACCGCAACCGGGCGCTTGATACACCTTCGTGGTAGCGACATACCTGTTATCTATTCCAGATCACGGCCGCACCGGGCGACCAACCAGCCGTTCGAGTTCGACCACGGCGTTCGTGTATGCCAACCGAGCGTTGAGGGCGCCGCGTGCATCGTTGACCGACTGCCCCACTACTTGCTGTAGCTCGAAGAAGCTCGTCATGCCGAGCTGATATTGCTCACGGGTCATAGCCACACGCTGGAGACCCAAATCGGACGACCGCTCGGCCAGCAGCAACTGTTCGTGGTAGTTCTCCACGTCGATCAACGCACTGCGGATTTCCCGCTCGAGTCTGAGCCGGGTCTGCCGCAACTGTTCGTGCCGGACTTCCTGATTGGCGGCAGCCTGGGCAATACTGTTGGCCGTACTGAAGCGGTTGAAGATTGGCCATGAGAGGTTCAGGCCAGCCGACCAGTACTGGTTCTGCGGATCGAAGTCCCACAGTCCGCCGTACCCCTGCTGGCTGCTTTGTCGGCTAAACCCCCCGTTCAAGGACAAGGTGGGCCACCTAGAGCCCCGTGCTCTGCTAGCATCGTAGTCCGACTGGGCTGCGCTGGCAGTTGCCCCGAGCAGCTCCGGGTTCTGCCGCAATACGTAGTTCACCAGTGTCTCGTCATCGAGCAGCGCTGGATCGAAGGCCTCGGGGAAGTCACCCTCCACCTCGAACTGGACTGACTCGTCGAACCCGATCGCCTCCGCCAGTTCGAGCAGCCGCTTCCTGTAGTCACCCTGCGCCCTGGCCACCTGTTGTTCCTGGCTGGCGACGGTTGCCTGGCCACCCAGCACGTCGGCCGGGTCCCTGGCGGCTACGCGGAGCATTCGCTCGGTTGTAACCAGGTCCTCGTTGCGGATTCGAAGAATCTGCTCCTCGATCTCGATCGAGCGCAGCGCATGAACAACCTGGTAGAAGCGGGCCTTGATTTGAGCATCCAACGTCACGGCTTCGGAATCAACACCATAGTAGGCGGCCTTCGAGCCCGCCTTGGAACTCTTCAGGTCGTAGAAGTTCTGCAGTCCGTTGAATAGCGTTATGCTCGAGTTCAAGCCCTGCGTTGAGCTGCTGCTCTCGATCGTGCGCGACTGGTCGATGTTGATATTGCCACCGAAATCATCCTGACCGACAGAGGTGACACTCCGCGAACCACTGAAACCGAGGTTGACCCGGAGATCGGGGAAGAACGCACCTGCCGCGGCCCTTACATCCGCGCCGGTGGCGTCAGCCTGCACCACGGCCTGGCGGTATTGCGGGTTCCACTCGTGCCCCAACCGCAACGCGTCGTCCAGCGTGAGCTTCCTCGGCACATCCTGAGCGGCGGCGGCACCGGAGATAAGGACGGTAGCGGCTAGCACCACCCGGCTCACACTCGGCACGCAAGGTCCCGCTCCCCGCTCCCCACTCCCCGCTCCCCTCATTGGGGCCTCCCCCCAGCCGCCTTCACATCTACGACCAGCCGTATGGGTGCATCGTGCGTCAAGGTGTAGTGACCGTCCACCAAAACCACCTCACCCGGCTCCACCATGTCGGTATCAGGATTCGGCACCAGCTCTACTAGCGTCTCGTTCATGAGGCCGGTGGTTACATAGCGCCACTTGGCCAAGCCTTGCTGGCCCTCGCCTTCGAACACGAACAGCATCGAGCGGCGATCGCGCTCCAGGATTGCCGCGCGCGGCACCAGCAGGCGGTCGGGGAATGTGCGCGCCTCCAGAGACACCCGCGCGTACATGCCAGGGAGAATCCGCCCATCCGGGTTCGGCACCATCACCGTAACACGAGCGGTGCGCGTCTGTTGCTCCACGACCGGATTGATGGTCTCTATGGTTCCGCGGAAAGTCTCGCCCGGAAAGGCCGAGAACGAGATCGCGGCACCACGGCCAGGTGACAGGTAGCCGACCTCGCTCTCCAGCACCTGCACCTCGACCTTGATCGGATCGAGATCGATCACAGTCAGCAGCTCGTCGCCATTGCGCAGGAACTGACCTTCGACCACTTGGATACTGGCTACACGGCCCGGGAATGGAGCCTTTATCCCGGTGCGTGCCAACTCGAGTTTAGCCTGGTCTACGGCCACCTGTCCTTGATCCAGCCCGCTTCGCGCCCGAGCCACACGTTCGCGCTCTGCTCTTACCTCGGGGTCGGCGATCTGATCGTCGAACAGGGTCAGCTCCTGATAGCTGGCCTGTGCGGTTGCCAGCCTTGCCTCTGCATCAGCCAGATTGAGTTCGTATTCCGTGCGATCGATCTCGATGAGCAGATGGCCGCCACCGACGGGAGCGTTTTCCTTAACCAGTATCCGAGTGATCCTGCCCTGGACCTGGGCCAACAACCTGGATTGCTTGATGGCAGCGGCCTGAGCTGCGGCTGACACCGAGACAATCAACGTGTCCCGCACAGCCGCGGCCCCTTCAACCGGTATCCCTATACCGGTTGAGAACGCTTGGTTGGCCGATACTTCCGGCCGATCCTCGGCGCCGCCTGCGGCATCATCTCCTTCAGAGTCGCCGGACCCTGCGATTCGCTTGTAGCCACCATATCCTCCTGCACCCACGATGGCCACGACGGTCAATCCGATGAAGAACTTCGCGATAGTCATAAGACTCTAGCTCACCTTTGAAAGCGGGGGATCCGCACTGGACCACCGTGAATCCCGCGATGACAGCTGCTTTACTGGGATGTGCGCGTACACCACACGGTTGACCCAACCCATCACTGCTGGTCTATTCGCGCCGGATCTCGGCATATAAAATGCGGAATAGCCAATCGTTAGATGCATGGCCGCGAGCGTTGGTTGCGCACCTAGTAAGGAATATGCCGGTCGTACCCATGACTTGCATAGCCGGTCCAACTACGGTGGGTGACCTTGATCCGTCCCCTCGAGGCGGCGAAGATATGTTCGATTACGACTCATTGATGTTTCTTGCGAGCAGGAGCAGGTCCATTGGGACGTGAGGTTTCAGCCAGGTTTCGCAGACCCGCGATTGCGGTCAGTGTGGATGATCCCAACGCAATGGTTCGGGCTCACTCTGCTGTTGAGACCCTGGGTGGCAGAGCGCGGCATTTGTCACCGGTGCAGCTAGCACAGCTGCTCGACGGCCCTGCCGAATTCGTCGGTCTCATTTACGACCTGGCACCTTGGAACTCAAGCGTTGTGCCACTATTGGGGGCATTACGCAAGTCACACCCAGGCCTCCCAATCCTGCTCTTCCCCCCCAGCCGGCCCGAAGTCTCCAAGGTGCTGCTCCACTGTGCCGATCTCAACGGAGTGCGTGTGGAGCGCCAAGCCCATGACAGCCGGGCTCTCGCTGCGCTACAGGACAACGTTCACTGGTTGCTAGCGACCGTCTATGCCGGCAGGCTGATGCACCTGGTCAACCTTCTGCTGCCAGACATGCCAAGCGGGGCGGTGCTCTATACTCAACGGATCCTCGATCGGATCACCGCTTCTCGAGTCTCGCAACCGCTTTCCGTCGGGCCGATTGTCGCAGAGATGAGAGTGTCGTTGCGCACTCTACAACACGCTCTCGAATCGGCCGGTTTACCATCACCCAAAACGCTGCTCGACTGGGTGACCCTGCTGTTTGCGGCCCTGTCAGCAGATGCATCCGACCGTACCGCAACAGCAGTCGCCCGAAACTTCGGGTTCGACGCCCACAGATTCAGTCGACTACGCCGCCGGTTGCTGCAAGATGACATACCAGCCAGCAGCAACGGACCGGCACAGGAGTTCGACATGGCATTTCTTGCCTTTGCGGACGCTTGCAGAGTCTCAAAGCGAAAGGCGAGCTGCGTTTTGGAGCGAACGGCCTAGCGCTCACCGATCTGCTAGTCCGTTTTCACTTGCCTTCGTTCCCCGTGGAAACAAGCAATGGTCGAAGTGCAACCCTCCGCACACCAAGTGCATCTAATTGGGTGAGGACACGGCACGGGGAGCTGATTAACTATGCAATTGACCGGCCGCGGATTCGGACTGTGGAATCTGCTCTATGCAGGAGGGAATCGGGCGCTGATCGCTAGAGTAGCGCAGGCTCGGACTCCGCGGCCGGTTAGTGCCGTGGTTCGCTTTGGAGACTGTTATTCCCTTTATGATCAGGCTGGGAAGCTCATTGGCAGGATCTGCGATGCGGCTGACAGACCCTGTCTGGGTCGGAATCGGGAGACTGTCTATCTCAGGCGAGACTAGGACAGATTAGGAGGGGAAGGAGGGGAAGGGAGCTAGTGATTATTTCCGGCCCCTTTTTATCATCGCCAGAACTCCGGCGGTGATTTGTCTTCTCAGCACCTCCACGCTGTCGAGCACCGACTGATCGACGGAGTAGAGCACGGGAATCGTCGCGAGCATCGAGTCTACCTCTGCCAGACTGCTCAATGCGACGTTGAAGAGTCGGTGTCGATCGGCGCGACCGCGCCTGGCATTTCCTTCAGCAATGTTGTTCTGCACCGACCAGCTGCACGCTTGATCTGAGACTCCGCGATGTGCCCTTCCGAGGCGCGCAGTGCGTCGCAAACCCGCTATACCGTTACTATCAGTTGTTGAGATAGTTCCCAGACGTGCAGGTTTCTGTGGGTGTTCATACTGCAACAACATGTACACTGCGCGCGTACTCATGTCATCGAATCCACGCCAAGCGGAACCGAATGAGGGCAAGCCTATCTTCTTTCTCTCCTTCCCCTCCTTCCCCTCCTAGATCTCTATGATCACCTTCCCCATCTGGTCACCACTCTCCAAGCGTCTGAAAGCCTCGACAGCCTGATCGAGCGGGTACACCGAGTCTATTGTTGGCCTCAGGTGCCCCTGGCCCAGCAACCTGACGATCTCGCTGTACTCGGACACGCTTCCCATCGTAGACCCAATGAGCGTCCACTGATGCCAGAACATCTTGCGCACATCGGTCACAACCTGCGGTCCGGATGACGCACCACAGGTTACCAATCTGCCCTTCTTGGCAAGCACACGAAGTGAACGCTCCCACGTGGCCTCACCCACATTCTCAACGATCACGTCGACTCCGCGCTTGCGAGTGAGCTGTCGGATCTCTCTCACCACATCTGACCCTGCATGATTGATGACTGCATCAGCACCCATCGACTCAGCGGCCGCGAGTTTCTCGTCGCTACTCGATGTTACGAACACGGTGGCCCCTATTAGCTTGGCGATCTTGAGTGCCGCGCTGGACACACCGCCACCGACTCCCCAGATGAGCACGGTCTCGCCAGGCCGTAGCTTTGCCCGCGTAACGAGCATGCGCCAACCTGTGAGCGTAACTAGTGAGTACGCCGCGGCCTCGGCCCATGTCAGCTCGGCATGCGGAGCCGATAGGGTGGGCATTATCTCGAGGTTCTGCTCTGGCACCACCAGGTACTCAGCCAGAGTTCCTGCGAGGTGTTCCCCCAACAACCCGTAGCTGTCACACAGGGAATGCTCTCCAGCCAGACAGTAGTCGCACCGGTGACATGAAACCCCCGGGTTCAACATCACCCGGTCACCCACTTTGACTCGTGCAACACCGGCCCCGACTTCTGCCGCCAACCCGGCGCCGTCAGCGCCGAGGATGTGCGGAAACTCCAGCGACAAGCCCGGCAGGCCTCGCAGCGTCCAGAGATCGAGATGATTCAAAGCCGCAGCCTTGAGTTCTACCTTTACGTGGCCGTCTGCCGACAGCTGTGGCTCGGGCATATCGGCAATCTCCAACTGCGAGAGGTCACCGTGTTCCCGCACGACAAATGCTCTCATGTTATCCGCTAGCGAATCTGAAAGGATTGGATATCTGACGGGCGGGTTGCCCCGCCCGTCCGGTCAATTTCGGAACGACGGCGAAAGCAGTCTGTCCGCAGCCGATTCGCGCTGGACCACTGTCGGCACCATACCCCCCACCAGAGGTATGAGGTACATCCGGCTTTCAGGCCCTACTGCGCCCTGAGCTGACACGATGACGGCAAGCAGATCCCCAGCGCCAGAGATCGCAAAGTCATCCACAGAAAGCCCCTCAGGAGACAGCACCGCCGTTTCACGCGTGAGGTTCATCCGCTCGACTCTCCGCACGTCGCCTCGTCTCCCAACTAACACGTATGCCAGACTCGAGTCACCAACCCAAGCCGGCCTCATTTCGTCTTGTTGCTCCGACGATGTGAAGTTGCGCTGGTTCGAGCCATCCAGATTTATCAGATAGATGTCATTGCGATCGTCACTGGTATGGGTGAACGCAATGGTCTGACCGTTGGGAGCAACGACGGGCTCTCGGCTTGGCGAGTCACCCTGAGTGAGTTGGCGTGGTTCGCTGCCATCGGCCTTCATGATCCATATCTGTGGAATACCACCGGCATCCGACTGATAGACGATCTGGCTGCCGTCGGGCGTCCAGCAGGGCGATACTTCAAATGCTACCGTCGCAGTGAGTTGGACGGGGTCGGATCCATCCGCATTGGCCACGAACAGATCGAGGTTACCGCCCTGGTCCGAAACGTAGACGATTCTCATTCCATCAGGGGAAAACCTGGCGTCCAGTTCGCTGCCGGGTTGGTCGGTAACGCGGTACATCTGGTCCGGCTGGCCTGGATCGAATGAGTACAAATCAGTTCCGCTGTCAGTGCGGGCGTACGTAACGAGAACTTGACCCATCACATAGATGGTGGCCGTATCGGCTGAGCCCCACGGAGTGCTCACGACCACAGCGGCAGCACCGAACCCGGCGGGCTGCACGTTCCCCAGCTCGTCTACCTCAATCACAGCCGGGTCGGTAGACGTCCATGTGACGCCCGAGGCCTCACTCACCGGTGACCCATCATGGTCGGTGAACGAGGCGACCAACCGATGCACTTCTCCCATCCCCAGAGTCTTCCTCTTGGTATCAAGCGACAGACCACCCTCGATCACTCGAACCTGCCACGTGCCTTCCAAGCCTTCCCCCGGGGCCCGAACCGTCAGCTCTGTCTCCCCCAACGCCTTGCCGGTGAGATTGCCGCTGGCCGGATCGAACGCGGTTACGGAGGTATCGGGCAGTATCCATGTAAGCTGAGCCTCGGGAACCAGCGTCTCATCCGCCGCTCGGGCCTCGGCGCTGAACTGGACCGAACCACCGAGCGGAACTGCTACCGGACCCCGGCCGCGATCCGGCATCAGGTCGAGGAACTCGACAGGACGGTGAACCGTGATCGCGAGCCGATTCTGCTGACCGTAACCCGACACGACCAACTCGGTCTGCCCCGCTCCCACTCCCGTGACTACACCAACTGGCGAAACCCGGGCGACGGTTACGTCAGTGGTTCGCCACGTCAGCCGCCTGGGCTCGAGCAGCCGGTTGTTCTGTTCGGGTACAACGACCGCAACCGTATCGGCTTGTTCCGGAGACACGGCCAGGACCTCCCTGCCAAACTCGAACGGCGTCTGAGTCACTTGAACCGTAACGCGAGATATGAGCCCACCGGCCGAAACCGCCTCAATTACGCCTTGGCCGGTTGCCAATCCCACTACCGATCCCTGAGGTGAGACCGCCGCAATGTTCGCCGTTAGCGAGCGCCATGTTACAGCAGACGGATTCGCCAAGGATCCGTCATCCGTCAAGAACCTGGCCTGCAGGTCGACGTCCTCAGTCGGAAGCAAGAAGACCGACCCCGGTTCGATTTGCAACACCGTTGCGGCACCGGCCGGGGCCACGGGACCGGCCCCTCCCCCTCCACCCGATACCTGAATTACGGTAGACGCAGACTTGTTGCCCACTCTCACCTCGACATTGGCGAGACCATCGGCCACACCGATCACCGCCGCAATTCCTGGCATGCTCGGATCGGCCTCGACCCTCACTGTCGCGGGGCTGGAGGAAACCCAAACGAAATTGGCAGTAGCGACGTTGTCACCACGCGCATCAAATGCCGTCGCCAATAGCTCGCGTCGCTCGCCAACTGCAAGCGTCACAGTGCGAGGAGCCAGCTGGACCTCAGCCACTTGTTGAGCCAGAAGCGACGGGGCCGTGGCGGCCGCAACAAACGCCAGAGAAGCCGAAAACAGAGATCGTGACCTATCCATCGAATTCAATCACCGCTCGAAAGACCGTAACTAATTACTGTTATTAAGGATATGTGCCGCTACGTTAGGGTTCGCCGCTCACAGTGTCAAGGCAACATCTCACGAGCAAATAGTGACCTGTTACCTAATCTTCTTCCGTTTGGGCAGACTATCTGTCAGGCCACTTGCGGTTGACCACCGCATAGACCGAATGTATAGGACGTGCAATCATTCGACCGAGGAAGACGTATGTCCAGTAACCTTGACTCCAGTGGCCCCAGTTTCGGGGGGCCTGGCATGTGGGACTCGATGCCGTTGACCCCACCATCCCAATCCCCCAGGCAGCCGATGGAGCCCGGCAAAGGACCTGCCGAGTTGATCTGGTCGAAGCCGGAGACAGACTCGTCAGCCACCCGGGAGCAGGAGTCCCGATCCGAACTGTCACAGAAGTCGGCGCCGGTCAGGGCCAAGAGGGCAGCCAAGCCTGCGAGAAAGGCAACCAAGAAGAAGGCTGCCAAGAAAGGATCCACAAAGAAGATCGCTGCCAAAAAGAAAGCGAAGAAGACCACCAAGAAGAAGGCCGGGAAGAAGCGGCCCACAAAGCGGACGACAAAGAAGAGACCGACCCGTAAGAAGGTGACTACGCGGAAGGCTGCCAAGAGAGCCAAGACTGCAAAGAAGGCCACGCGCAAGAAGACCGCAAAGCGCAAGACCACCAAGAAGGCCAAGTCCAAGAAGGCTCCGCGGCGCAAAGCAGCCAAGCGTAAGGCTGTAAAAAAGAAGAAGGTGACCAAGAAGAAGGCGAGCAAGAAGAGTTCCGGGCGCAAGGCAACCAAGAAGAGCGCCAAGCGGACAGCACGGAAGTCTACCACCAGAAAGAAAGCAGGTCGGAAATCGACGACAAGAAGGGGGAAACGGCGCTAGCCTCTTCGCAATGACATGTCGCTCGAAGGAACCTGACTCGACCGTGAGGCGCGCGCGGGCAAGCCGCACTCGTCGATCCCGCTCCCGCGCTCCTCGGTTACTTGGTGCACTGTCCCTGCTAGCTCTCGTCGGACTGACAGGCTGCTTTGGGTCCGGCAAGGGCAAGATCGCATTTGTGGGCGCCACGGTATTCGATGGTACTGGTGCCCCACCCATCCTCGATGCTGTAATCATCGTCTCCGACGGCCGTATCGAGGAGATCGGCCCGCCAGACCTGGTCAAGGTTCCGGCCAGAGCGCTCGAGCTGCGTTTGGATGGCAGGTGGGTGATACCGGGGCTCATTGACGCCCATGTGCACCTCGAGAGCTGGTCCCTGGCTCGCTTCCTGGCGTATGGTGTCACCTCGGTGAGGGCGCTCGGCGGAGACCACGACCAAGTTGTCGCACTGCGCGATTCGGTGCTGCTCGGCGCACTGCCGGGACCACGAGTCTACATATCTGGCCCGATGGTTGACGGTCGACCGGCCACCTGGCCAGGAGCGACCGAGGTCCAAAACGCAAACGCTGCCCGCAGGGCCGTCGACGACCGCGTGCTAATCGGAGCGGCCCAGGTCAAGGTGTACACCAAGCTCAACCGCCGGCTGCTCGAGCCGCTGGTTGATGAGGCTACGGCGCTTCAGATACCGGTCGCGGCGCACCTCGGGAAAGTAGACGCCCTCACGGCCGCTCAGTTGGGGGTAAGATCACTCGAGCACATGAGCGGTGTGGTGGAGGCGACGCTCGCCGACCCAACCCGGCTCTACCGCGCCCATGACGATTTCTTTGCTGGTTGGAAGATGTTTGAGCGCTCCTGGGTAACGCTGGACTCGGCCGACCAGCATCGAGTGGCGCGCGCCCTGGCGGCAACCGATGTTACCGTTGTTCCGACCTTGGTGCTGCACGAGGCCTACGGTCACCTAGACGACGGGGAATACATAGCTCAGTTGGATCTGGCCGGTGTTCCTCAGTCCGTTCGAGAGGCCTGGGACATTCCCGATCTGATTGAACGCGCCGGGATCAGCTCTCGTGATTTCACAGTGTTTCGTAGCTCGAGGCCAGCGCAGGACCGCTTCCTTCGCTTGTTCCGCCGCGCCGGCGGGGCGGTCGCCGCCGGCACCGACGCTCCAAACCAGCTGTTGGCGCCCGGTGCCAGCTTGCACCGAGAACTAGAGCTGTTGGTCGCTGCCGGATTGAGCAACGAAGAGGCATTGTTGGCAGCGACACGCGAGGCGGCAACAGTACTCAATTCAGATTCGATCGGGGTACTAAAGGCCGGCGCCTCCGCCGACCTGCTCGTTCTCGATGGAGACCCGCTGGCAGACATCGCCAA
>JBDGXD010000135.1:10963-13733 GCA_039584755.1 Gemmatimonadota bacterium | reverse complement strand
CACGTAGAGGCAGATTTGGTTCCTGAGAGGTTCGTGGCAGAGTCATTTGCTGAGGCTCTGCTGGCCGAAACGGAAAGCGACCGTTTCCTGTTGGCCGGTGCGAGCCGTGGCCGTCAGGTCTTGGGAGAGGAGCTTGAAAGGGCAGGGGCGCAGGTGGATCGAATAGTCGTCTATTCGAGCGTCGATGTGGAGGATGCAGACCCGGGGGTAGCGGACGCACTAGCTGCCGGGGAGATCGACTGGGTCACGATTACCAGCTCCGCCACAGCGAGATCGCTGCGCAGGCTGTACGGTGATGCACTCGAGGGAGTCAAGGTGGCGAGTATCAGTCCGGTAACGACCGACGCTCTCGCTCAGCTGGGGCTAGACGTGACTGTGGAGGCGTCACCACATTCGGTACCGGGATTGGTCGAGGCCATCCTGAGTAACGTGCCCGGGCGTGTCTGAGACTGCACGACTAGGTCTCCGTACTATACCGCCCACCGGTCGTTTGTTGATCGCCCTCTGGTGGAGCTCGGCCACGGTGGTCTGTAACAGAGAGCCGTCATCGTAGAGCTCAACCGGTCCTTGATCCGTCTCGAGCGCGGGGTTATCGGCTAGAAGTTCGGTCAGGCCCAGTTGCTCAATGCACCAGACTGCCATGCCGCGAGATTGGGAGTTGCTGTCATCCAGGGCGGATCGGATTGTGGCAAGTACAGCGGGTACTTCGCCACGCGCAATATCTGCCAGTCTACCTATCGCACGCAGAGTTCCGGGTCTGAAATGTTCGAGATCCTCCGGTTCGATGGTCTGGATCAATGTGACAACGATAGGGATGTAGTCCGCGAACAACTTCGGTCTGTTGCGGACGATTTCGGCCATGGCTTCTGGAGCATGCCAACAGACGCCACCTGATTCCTCGCTTATCAACCATTGGAGCCTCCGCAGCTGTTCTCTTACGAAGTCCGCGTCGTGTTCCGCGATGCTCGACGCCGCCAGACCGACCGCTTCAACCGCGCGCCAGGCTGTTTGCGGATCGCTGTCGTATGTAAGGGAGACAAGGCTGGGTAGAGTACGTTTTCTCTCGTTCGCGAGTTCGGCGATACCTTCGAAATCGCCCTCGGTGAGGAAGTCACGCAGAATGGTCTTGAGAGGCATGTCTGAGCGATTGGTTGCGTGGAGTGAGCGGAGCGTTCAACTGCACAGACAAGAGCATGGCATGGCCTACAGGGGCGTCAAACACCTCTAGGGACAAGTGGAACCCGTCACTCTGCATGAGTGACAGGTTCCCATCCCACTAACGGGGCTACGCAGTGCTAGTGCATCTCCCATTCAATAAATGGCTCCTTGACGTCCACCATCGCGTTGACAATCAACTCGACCAGCCCACCGTACGTGATGCTACTCTTGTCGAGCGCGCCATAGTGGGCCAGGATATCCCTGATCTGGCCCTTACAGTTCGAGCACGGAGCGCAGACGTACTTCTTGATCTCCGGTCCGGGTTGATCCTCGAACGCATTGAGAATCTGTCTGAACTTCTTGCGGCCACCCAGACTCACACGCCAATCGGCGAAGTTGTTGGGTGACATCACGGCAAAGCCGCTGCCGCCGCCGCAGCAGTAGTTGTCGACTCCGTGCGGCGTCATCTCGCGAAATTGAGGGCAGAGATACCGCAGGATCCGGCGCTGCGGCTCGATGATGCCGAGGTTCCGCACGATGTTGCAGGGATCGTGCAGTGTGACCGGAAAGTCATTCTTGGACGGATCGAACTCGATCTTGCCGCTGAAGACTATCTCCTCCAACATTGTCATGGCACTCTCTTTGGGCATTGCCATGTCGCCCGTGAGGATGCGATCGGAGATGGTCATCATCGCCTTGTGCTGGTGACCGCATTCGCCCATCACGATCTTCTTGACGTTGAGCTTCTTGGCCGTGGCAGTGTGTTTCCGTGCAATTCGTGCCAACTGAACGTCGTCATAGAACAGGCCGTAGTTGACGCCGTCGTAAGCGACCTCGTCGGAGGCGAGAGTCCACTTGATGCCTGCGGCGTTCAGGATGATGGCAAATGCACCGGGGTTCTCAGGCCAGGCCATGATCTCGCCGGCGTTATGGATGAGGAGCATGTCCGCGTCCTCTACATCCCAAGGTGTCGTGGCGTCCATCCCCGTCACGTCCTGCATGTCCTCATCGATAAACTCGATGTTGTCCTTGACGACCTCTGTGTTCATGCCGGTAGAGGAACCCACCGCGAGGTGCTGGACTGTGCCTTTATCGTGCAGTTCGCGCGGTGCCCAACCCAGTTCCTGACTGAACAGCTTCCGTAGTTCGTGCGTTACTAGTCCGTTGTCTACACCGATTGGGCAAGTCTGCGCGCAGCGGCGACACATTGTGCAGCGGTAGCAGAGCTCGTATAGGCGGCTGATTGTGGTCCAGTTGAGGTCTATGTCTTCGCCGCTGAACTTGGAGAAGACCTTACCACCCGGCTTGACATATTTGTTCACTAGGCGACGCCAGACTTCGGAACGGTATGTTGGTCGATAGATATCCTTGCCACCGCTCTCGGTGAAGGTAGGGCAGGCGTCGTTGCATGTCTGACACTTGACGCAGTACTCCAAGGACAGCGTCAAAGGTTGCAGGAAGGTCCAGTTGTTTTCGGGTTCCAGTAGCTTCTTCAACCCTGCCACGAACTTGTCGACGTATTCCTTCTCCTCAGCTTCATTCTGTGGCTGTGGCAGGCTCAAAGCAGAGATACCGTCCAGGGAACAAACCGTCTTGGCTTTGACGTCGTCGC
>JBDGXD010000135.1:0-10940 GCA_039584755.1 Gemmatimonadota bacterium | reverse complement strand
TGCTGGCAGAGGTTGGAGATCCTCGACACCGATCGGCGATAGCACTTCGTTCTTGCGCTTGCCGATGTCTTCCACGCGAATGGTATCGGTCATTTCCCCACCTCCTCAGTCGCTATATCGACCCAATTCTTCTTGCCGTCCGCATTGATGTGCGGTGCAGACCATGTCATGGGTTGCTGCAGCAGTTGCTGTACCTCCTTCTCCACCTTGCCACCTACTTGCAGTGGCGTATCGTCCCAGCGAACCTGGTGATAGGTGAAGTACTTGGCTACGAAATGCATCATCTGTGTGAATGGCAACCATGCCATGAACACCAAGGCTAGCATCAGGTGGGCACTCAAGATGCCAGACGGGGCGATAGAGGTGTTCACTGTAGCGACCGCCCCTACGAATTCCGACACGCTACCCGCAAAGCCGTCGAGCGCGAAGAACGCATAGATCCCTGTCGCGAACACAGCTAGGAGCAGTATCAGGTTGAACAGCCCGATCGACGTGGTGAACCCCTTCAAACGCGGATCGGTCATGCGTTTGAACAACAAGCCAATTGCACCAATTGCCCCCAGAACGAAACCGACCACAGCGAGAGGTCCGATAACCGCTCCCAGCCCTGCCATTGCCGAATCAGCAGCCTGCAACAGCCTGAGTGCTGTCCCAAGCAGGAGTAGTCCACCGGCGGCTATCAACAGGTACATACCGAAGTGGAAGGGAAAGGAGAACAACCACAGCTTGCGATTGTGCTCCCAGAGACTCTTCAAGAACAGGATCTCCTGAAACATGTATGTCGCTTCGTTGACCAGTGACTTCTCACGTGGCTTGGTCCACCATTCAAATTCTTCGAAATAGGACCCACCATAGTGGCTCTTGCCCTTCTCGTGAGGCACCGGAGCGAGTTCCCACCGTAGGTGAACTGGCAACTTCGCTATGCTATAGGCTCGGTAGACAAATACCACGAGGAAGACTGCGAGCAGTATGTATGCAATCACAACCAGCAGGGAGCCGGGCATTCAACTCTCCTTCTCTTTCGAGTGTCGCTTTCGTTGCAGGAGTTCCTGCATGGCTACTCCGGTGTCCTGGACACCGTCCTGATCGTACAGCAGGTTCTTGATGTCCTGAGTGCACAAGGAGCCGAATCGATACACCTCGCACTGCCTGCATTCGTTACCCTGAGGTGCGCAGTCCAGGCCCTTGATCATCCAGCATGGGCGCGTGTTATCGTTGTACGCGGGGCAGGGGTCTCTCGTTTCCTGGTTGCACGGACGCAAATCCCAGCACGGCAGCAGCGCCTGCATCCTGCGGATCCCTTCGAGATTGAGACCGAGATCCTGGATCATGTGATGGATGTTGTTCACGCGGCTGATGTCCTCGTGGGAGAAGAGCCGGTGACCAGACGGGGTGCGGTGGGCAACGATCAGACCCTCCGACTCATACTTCCGAACAGCGGAGACGGAAAGACCAACCTTCTGGGCCAATATGCCGATCGAGATTACTGGATCGTCGTTGTCCATTCGGTGAACAGCCATACGCCCTTGTTCCGCACAGACTTACCCAGGACACCACAACAGCCACGCACGGAATCTCGTCAAATCAGGTGCAGGAAAGCTACACTTTTCAGTGAAGATTTCTTTAGCTAGAGATTCGTCGTTTTCTCGAACGTTTGTTCTATTGTGAGGTCCCAATCACCTCTGTAGTGAGAATCCCGACGTCAGACACGGTGCTGCTTCATGACCGTTGACAGTGACGCATTCGCGTGCGGATATTGCCTTGGCGGTTGGTCAGGAGCGACCCGATCAGCCCATTGGCAGACACTGAATCCTGTATTTGTAGCCTGCCTCGGAGACTTCGTGCCTCCATGAGGACAGCAGCCGGTGGCGGGCGGTGGAGGAGACTAGACTATGAAACCCCTGGAGACTCTGCGTGACGAACACGGTCTGATTAGGCAGTATCTGGAGAATCTGACCTTGGCGGAGAAGGAACTGGAAGCGAACAAGAAGCCGCCGCGGGAGTTCTTTGATAAGGCTGTCACGTTCCATAAGAAGTTTGCGAACGAGTTCCATCATGTGAAAGAGGAGCACATGATGTTTGTGCGCTTGGCCCAGAAGAAGGGTGGGGCTTGGGATGGACAGATCGAGTCACTGCGGCATCAGCATGAGACGACGCGCGACTACATGTCGGCGATCGCAGGTGCGCTGGACGGTTACGAGCAGGGCAACGAGGCCAAGACGAGCGTAATCCTGGAGAATCTTGCTGCGTTCAACTCCATGCTGAAAGACCACATCCACACCGAAGACCACGTGTTCTTCCCGATGGTGCAGAAAGAGTTCACGCAAGATGAGGAGACGCAGTTGGAGACGGAGTTCGAGAAGATCCGTCACAAGGTTGGGGAGAATACGTTCGAGGAATGCCACAAGATGGTGGTAGAGATGGGTTCGATCGTGTCTCACACGTGATTGCTTGCTAGATAGGTATTTGGCAGTGAGTTGAGTCCCTCGAGCGCTGGGGGACTCAACTCGTATTAAGAGGGTGTCAGTCCAGCAGTCCTTTGACCATGTCGATAAACTGACCGTGGTCTACCGGTTTGCTGATGTAGCCGTCTGGTGGCGGAATCTTGCGGCGGGACGAAATGAACTTCTGGAAATCGTCGGATATTCCCGTGATGATGATGACGGGAATGGCCCCGAACTGCTCGTCCTCCCGCAGTCGTCGATATACCGCCACGCCAGACTTCTCCGGCATGGTGATGTCCAAAGTAACCAGATCGGGTGCCTTGTCTTCCAGCATGCTGATGGCCTCTATCCCGTCCTTCGCAACAGTGGCGAGAAACCCGTTGTCTTCCAGGACAGTGGTGAGGAATTCACGGGCGTCTGGATCATCATCCACAACCAGAACCGTCTTCACATCATCAGCCATGTTGTAACACTTCCTTTTGGATCGGTTGAGGGTCTTTCGGCTCCAAGTTGACGGGCCGTTCACGTGGCAGATTTACCACAAACCGAGTCCCGACGCCAGGTGTCGATTTTAGGTCGATGCTACCACCATGAGATCGCGCGATCTTTTCCGCAATGAACAGACCCAATCCGGTTCCTTCCGCACCTTTTGAAGAGAAGAACAGACTGAATGCCATTTCTTGGGTTTCCTGATCCATGCCGATTCCGTTGTCTTGCACCTCGTATTGAATATGATCGGGCAATCCGGCGAGACGAAGCGAGACTTCGTGGTCTCGCTTGTCGTCCAAGCGGCAGGCGTCCACGGAGTTCTCGATCAAGTTCACCAGCATTGACCGGATTGCTTGTATGTCCGCTTCGAACTCTCCCGCAGCTGGATCAATGGCGATGCTGAGTCTCACGTCGTTCTCCTTGGCCTTATCCTCTGCCAGGCTGAACACCTCTTGAGCCAGGTCAACGGCGGAGAGATGCTCCCAGTTGGGTACACGGTCCTTGGCATAGTAGAGGATGTCTGAGACCATACTGCGGATGCGAGCGACATTACGCTGCACCGTGGCCCATCCCTTGAGTACGCGATCCTGGTTGTCTTTGGCGAAGCCGGTATCAACCAAGTACATGCCGCCAGCTAGGCCGTTCAGCATGCCTTTCAGTCCATGCGATACCGTCCCGATCAGCAACCCGAGTTGGGTCAACCTGTCTTCCAATTCCCGGACCTCAGTGATGTTGGCACTCATCTCCATGACACCCGTAAGCTCGCCCTCAGCGTTGCGAATAGGTGCGGTAGTCACAAGTACGTTCTTGTGTCCTCCGTCCAGGGAAGTGACCATCTCTTCACGGGTGTGCGGTTTACCGTCGGCCAAGGTCTGTTGAACGGGGCACGGCGTGCAAGGCTCGGTCCGATGTTTGTAGGCTTCGTAGCACTTGCGGCCCAGGCCGTTGCCGAAATCGTCGTGAAACGCGCGGTTTGCTTCGACGATGTTCAGGTCAGGATCCTGCACGGTGATGTAGCAGGGGACCTCGTCGAACATCAGATGGTGACGCTGCTCCGAACTGCGCAGCAAACGCTCCAGGTTCTTGATATGAGTGATGTCAGTCGACATCTCCATTACGGCGGTGATCTCGCCAGCAGCGTCACGGACCGGTGTCGTGTTGACCATCACGGATAACTCGTCGCCATGCAATGTCCGAACGTGCTCTTCGCTCTCATGCCGCTCGCCATCGCGAAACGTCCTGGCGACTGGGCATATCTCGCAACGCTCAGACCTTCGCTTGTACACCTGATAACAGTGCCTGCCGTCAGGTTCACCGAAGTCTTGGTGGAACCGCTTGTTTGCGTCGACGATGCGAAACTGACGGTCTTGTACCGTCAGATAGCAAGGCATATCCTCGAAGTATTGGCGATACTGCGAGTCCATTGATTGCCCCCGCTCCGGTTTGGCGCACTCGCACAATTTGCGAGTGCGCCAAACCACAGGTTACACTTCTGCGTCTTCGTGTGCTACTTCGAAAATCTTCCGTATGTTGAATACGAGACGCTCCTCATCGACGGGCTTGTCGAGATAGCCATCGGGTTTGCTGACTGAGCGATCGTAGATGAGCCTGCGCAGTTCCGGTCGACCCGTGATGATGCAGATCTTCAAGTCGGCTGTATCTGGGTCGGAGCGTAGTGTCTCGTACACCTCGCCCACATCGCGGCCGGGCATACCGAGGTCCAGGGTGAGTAGATCGGGCTTCTCCTTGCGGGCCAGCTCCAAGGCTTCATCACCGTTCTTGGCTTGCAGGACTTTGGCACCATTATCCTCAAACACGGTCGACAGGTAATCCACCTGGTCCGGTTCATCGTCAGCGACCAACAGGACCTTCCCCGTGAGAGGCAGTCCGTCCGTTTTCGCTACCGATACAACTGCCTCGGCAGGCACCGTTTCCTCGACTGGTGCGCTGACCTTGTCCTCTATCACCAAGGCATTGGCCACCAGGTTGACCAGCTGGGTGACCTCCATACCGAGTTCGTAATGACGGATCACGTCTGCCAAGCCATCTACGCAGTTGTGACATGACGTCACGACCGCTGCGGCGCCAGTGGCTTTCAACTGCTCCGCCTTTACGCTGCCCGACTTCAGCCGATTGGGAGTGTACTCCGACATCGACATTGCACCGCCACCGCCCGTGCAGCAGAAGTTTTCTGCACGGTTGGGGTACATCTCCCGGAAGTCCTCACAAACCAACTCGAGCAACTCACGCGGCTCTTCGGTTATACCGCAGCTGCGCGCGAAATTACAGGAGTCGTGATATGTAACTGGCTTGCTATTGCGGCTCTTGTCAACCTTGATCCGACCTTCTTTGATGTACCTCAGCATGGTGAAGATCGAGCTCTCCATGTCAAACGGCACATCGTACTTGGCCCAATTGGGTGCTTCACACCTCGTTGAGCGCATACCGTGACCACACTCTGATATGACCAGAGTCTTGCCGTTGAGCTCGGTAACCTTCTCGTATAAGCGCTTGGCGACGGATCCACCAAGCTCATCATCACCCGAGAAGAGTCCAAAGTTGGTCATGTCCCAACCTTCGCTGGCCATTGTCCAGCTCTCTCCAGCGGCGTGGAAGATCTTGGCCGCGTCTGCGATGGTACGCGGATCGTATTTCACTTCGCGCGGATTGATAGAGTAGACGACGTCACAGCCCTCCTGGTCGATCGGAATCGTCGCCGTAGGGTCATCCAGCTCATCTTGCAGCTCATCCGCCATCCATTCGATCGTCTCGAGGTAGTCCTCCTTGAGCACACCCATCTGGTTGCCCGTTTCCCATTGGTCTTTGCTGACCACCGCGACGCCCTCAGGCATGATCCCGACAGATACCAGCAGGCCACGGGCCATACGGTTGAATGTCGCGTAGTCGACACCCATGGGACAGTTCATGGAACAGCGCCGGCAGTTGGTGCACATGCCGAAGACGATGTCCTTCAACTCCTCGAGTTCTTCATCGGTGAACACGCTCTTGGCACCCACCCACTTGGGCAATACCCGGCCTGTCCAATCGTAGTGCCGCTTGAAGATCTTGCGAATGCGATCGGCCTTGTACGCAGGTGCAAATGTTGGGTCGCCTGGGTTGGCCAGCACGTAATGGCAGGAGTCGGTACACATCCCGCAATGCACGCAGGCCACTAGCGAGCCGGTTATCTGGCGATTGAGCTTCTGGCCCATTCGCTCGATTACTTTCTCGGCCTTGTGCGACCTAGTTTTGGTTTCACTCATCGTTATTCTCTTTCCGTAGCTTCGTGGTCCCATTATCCACGCTGGAGCGGATAGACACCCCTGTAACCCATGCTCTTACCGAAGTAGTAGCGCGTGAACGGGTAATAGAGGTAGTGCGATATCTTGCTGAACGGCACGTAGATCAGGAAGAACGCTGTCAGGATGAAATAGGTGAGCAGATGCCACTCACCGCCTGCAGTCTGATTCGGGACCGCCAACCAGGCGAAGAAGAACCAGACCGTTAACAGCACGAGCGAGAAATAGTCGTCGGGCGAACTCAGTGCTCGCATGTACGGATCCGACACACGACGTACGATGCGCATCAGACCGACAACGAACGCTGCGCCGATCACAACTTGAAGCACCAGCACCCAAGTCGGGTTCTCCAACAGCCGCGGGGCGTACGGGATGACGAATGAGAGCCCGATGGCGGCAGTGACACCTACATGGAAGACGACGAACTGCGCGTACATGAGCGGTTTCTTGCGCGAACTCTCCATGGCCCAAGGCATCACTATGTTGGCCCATGAGTAGAGGATTCCCTTCGCTTTCGTCGTGTTCGGGGGGCCAGTCGGCGCCTGGCGCTCAGCGCCTGCCTTGTGACGCAAGAACCAGATTATGCGCGCGATGTACACAAGCGCCATGAATCCCAGCGCCACCTCCTGCAAAGTATGTGCGGAAAAATGCAAAGTTTCAGACATTTCTCATTCTCTCGGCTAGCCCAGAGCGGCTAATGCGTTCTGGAAGGTGGTGTATTGGCGCGTGTCTAGCACGCAAATCACGACTTCCTTGATCCCGCTGGATCCGTTCAGATGTTTCGTGATTTCGTCGAGCATCACTTTGGCGCACAGCTCTGGTGGTATTCCGTAGAAGCCCGCTCCCATGGCTGGGAATGCCAGACTCGCAACACCTTTTTCCTCTGCTCGCTTGAGCGAGTTGACCACAGTGTGACGCAGCTTGGATTCTGTGTCCTCTTCTTGGAATTTTGGGCCGACAGCGTGGATGATGTGGTTCGCCTTGAGGTTGGCGGCACTCGATACGACAGCATCTCCGGTCGCGACCGGTGCCAATCGCTCCAACTCCTGCTGTATGGTGGGGCCACCCCTTACCGATATGGCTGTTCCGAATCCCGATCCTAGCGCGAGGTCGGATTGCGCGTAGAAGACGAACGCGTCGACTTCCAAATCGGTGATGTCATCCTTGATGAGTTGAATCGTGGTTTGGCTGACTCGTGTGCCCTGGGATACTGCTTCTGGCATGGCGACCGCTCCTTGGCGGCAAGTACTTGGTTGAGAGGTTCGTTACTGCATCTTCCGACCACATCGTCCGGCCCCGAACAGAGGCAGATACCTCAGCCACTAGGCGGGGCTGAGTGCGCTAGCTGCAATAACGACTTAGACTTAAGATGGCTGGGGTCTGCTGAAGTTATCCTGAAGAAAGGGTGAAAACGTACCTTTTCATGAAGTACTATCGTATCTATGAAGTACTTATCGTACGGTAGCGACAATCGTGTTCACAAATGAAACGTCGTGGCGAGAACGTGCCGTGGATTCTACGAGAAAAGGTAGGGGGTCGTCTTGGACGACCCCCTTTGTTGCCGGCGATCAGATCAGTAGCGGTGCGATTACCAGACTAACGACAGCCATGAGCTTGATCAGGATATTCAATGACGGACCCGCGGTGTCTTTGAAGGGGTCACCTACGGTGTCGCCCACCACGGCAGCCTTGTGTGGATCGGAGCCCTTGCCGCCGAAGTTGCCCGCCTCGATGTGCTTCTTGGCGTTGTCCCAGGCGCCTCCGGTATTGGCCATGAACAGCGCCATCAGGACGCCTGTGGCAGTAACACCCGCCAGGACTCCGCCGAGCATCGCAGTACCACCTATGAAGCCCACAAACACGGGTACGGAAACGGCAAGCAGTCCCGGCATGATCATCTGCTTGATAGCTGCTGCGGTGGAGATGTCTACACAGCGGCGGAAGTCGGCCTGGGCCTTTCCTTCCATGAGGCCATCAATGGTCTTGAACTGGTGCCGCACCTCTTCGATCATCGAGAAAGCTGCCTTGCCGACCGCTTCCATCGCGAAACTCGAGAACAGGAACGGCATCGCGGCTCCGAGCAGGATCCCGACCATTACCCTTGGCACCATCACATCGATCGCCTCGAGGCCAACTGTAGTCGTGAATGCACTGAACAGAGCGAGCGCTGTCAGGGCAGCCGAACCGATGGCGAATCCCTTGCCGATGGCCGCAGTGGTGTTGCCCACGGCATCCAGCTTGTCCGTGCGTGCGCGAACTTCGGGCCCCAGTCCCGCCATCTCCGAGATACCACCGGCATTGTCAGCGATCGGACCGTATGCGTCGACCGCCAATTGGATTCCAGTGGTCGATAGCATGCCGAGTGCTGCGATGGCAATGCCGTAGAGCCCGGCCGTTTCATAGGCGATTAGCACCGTCGCGGAAAGGGCGATAATGGGAGCGGTCGTACTTCTCATGCCGAGCGCCAACCCGGCGATGATGTTGGTAGCCGCACCGGTCTCCGAGGCTTTGGAGATACGCTGGGCGGGTTTCCGGTTCTCGGCCGTGTAGTACTCTGTTATCAGGCCGATCGCAATACCACCGGCGAGACCTGCAATCGTTGCCCAGAACACACCCATCGAGCTATAGTCCCGGCCGTCAAGGGTCCAAGTCTCGGGCAGTATCCTCTGGATCACGAAATAGGATATGATCAGCATGAGGATGCCGGCGCCGAAAGTGCCGGTGTTCAACGCGGCCTGAGGGTTGCCACCTTCCTTGGTGCGGACAAAGAAGGTTCCCGCGATGGAGACAACGATTCCGATTGAGGCGAGGATTAGTGGCAGGAATACAGCGCTGAGACCGCCGAATCCGTCGTTCGTCATGACTGGAATGAACGCGGCGCCGAGGATCATGGATCCCACGATCGAGCCGATATATGACTCGAACAGGTCAGCGCCCATGCCAGCGACGTCACCGACGTTGTCGCCCACGTTGTCGGCTATAACGGCGGGGTTCCGAGGATCGTCCTCGGGAATGCCGGCTTCGACCTTGCCTACCAGGTCGGCACCTACATCTGCAGCCTTGGTGTAAATCCCGCCCCCCACGCGCGCGAACAGTGCGATCGAAGAAGCCCCGAGGGAGAACCCTGTCACCACCTGTAACAAGCGGGGCCAATCCCAACCAACATCACCGATGAACATGTTGGAGTAGACGATCATTAGAACGCTGATGCCGATTATTGCCAGGCCCACCACAGACATCCCCATCACGGCGCCGCCTGAGAAAGCCACGCCCAGGGCACCGTTCAGTCCCTCGCGTGCCTTGCTGGTGGTCCGGACGTTGGCCTTGGTTGCGATCTTCATTCCGAAGAAACCGGCCAGAGCCGAACAAACCGCACCCAGCACGAATGACACTCCGATGAGCCAGTGGGAGTTCTCCAGGCCAGCATTTCCCACGGCCAGCAGCACCGCCACTATTAGCACGAAGATCGCGAGGACCTTGTACTCTCTTGCCAGGAAAGCCATGGCGCCTTCGTGAATATGCCCGGCGATCTCCTGCATTAACTCGTTACCTGCATCCTGTTTTGAGACCCAAGCAGATTTCGCCAGCGCAAACAGCAGGGCGAGGACGCCCGCCGCCGGTATGAGATAGAACCAACTCCCCATTTCCCACTCCTTTCACAACTTCACGGGGTTGCTGTTCAGAATATCGACTGTGAACGAGCTGTATTTGTGCCTCACAAAACGCGCGGCCCTGTGGGCAGGCCCAGCTGGGAGGCGCTGGACGGGCCAGTGAACCGCGCATTTCGGTGGTCGAAGTATACTGCTTTAAGAACTTATTGAGAGAATCAAAGCCTTAAAGAGATCCTGAATATTTCTTGAAGATGCAGTACCTCCTCAACCCAACTTCTCGAGGACGCGGGTTGCGACGTCGTCGGGCGTGCCAGATCCCTCGACCGTCACCAGGACTCCAGCCTTCTGATAGTACTCGGCTATAGGCATGGTCTCGCGGCGATAGATCGCCAAGCGCTCTTTGATAGCGTCAGGCTTGTCATCGTCTCGCTGATACAGCTCTCCACCGCACTTGTCGCATACTCCTTCCACTTGCGGCGGCACGAATTTGAGATGGAAGATGGTGCCACAGTTGCGGCACTGTCTGCGGCCGGAGAGGCGCTCCAGGGACACCTCCTCGGGTACGTCGATCAGGATGGCAGTGTCAATCTTCGTGATATCGGCGAGTGCCTCGGCCTGCTGGAGGTTACGAGGAAAACCATCGAGCATGTATCCGTTGACGCAATCGTCACGGGCGATTCTCTCCTTCACCATACCGCACGTCACGTCGTCGGGAACGAGCTCCCCGCGGTTCATGTATTCTTGGGCCTTCTTTCCAAATTCAGTGCCCATCTTGAGAGCCTCGCGGAACATGTCTCCCGTCGAGATATGAGGTACCTGGAATCTGTCTTTGATCTTGCCGATAACGGTTCCCTTGCCTGAGCCCTGCGGGCCAAGGAACACGGTGTTTGTTGACATGTAGGTCTCCTATGAGATAGCGGCCTTCAGTGTCGGGAGTACAATCTACCGAGATGCGTGTGCAAGTAGCCACTACTCTAATCGCTGCAGACAAGTCACCCAGCGCGGCAAGACATCCTCCAATATCACTGCTCGGCGAAGGCGAGGTGCGTGGCTGCGGAGGGGACTTGAAACTATCGTCAACCGCGTTAACATTTAAT
>JBDGXD010000134.1:0-10949 GCA_039584755.1 Gemmatimonadota bacterium | reverse complement strand
ATTTCGGTCCTGGAGTCGCCGTTTCTTACTACCGCCCCGCCGATGATCACGCGTTCCTGTGGCTTGAGTGAGAGCCTGAGTGGCATGGCTTACCTCATGGACGGTAGTCTGGGGGTGAGCGGGCGGGGTTTCCCCCGCCCCGCTCAGTGTTTCGATCCCCTTTCTTAGAAGAGCCTGAGGATGCTCTGCTGCGCCTGGGACGACATACCCAGTGTGGCAATACTGATCTGCTGCCTTGTCTGCAGCGCGAGCATGTTGGCGCTCTCCTCGTTCTCGTCGGCAACCGTTAGGTTGTCAGCACCAACCTGCAAGGTGTTGATCATGCCGGTTGTGAACTCCTGACGAGCGGTGACAATACCCAGATTGGCTGACAGGGTCTTCGCGTTGGTTCGCAGTGTGGTAACCGCGGCGTCTAACTCAGTCACCGCAGTGTCCAACTCTCCATCCGAGAAGTCTGTGGCAGCCGTGATCGCCAGGTCACCTGCTACCGTTGCATCGAACCCAACGATATCCAGGGTCGAACTGCCAGCCTCGTCAAACGTCACCGTCATGGTGTCGGCGGCGAGGAGGTTCAGGCCCTTGTAACCAGAGTCGGCAGAGATGGTGTCGATCTGGTTCAGGATCTCGTTGAACTGAGCAAACAGGTCGGCGCGATCCGTGACAGACGCGATGGATCGTGCGGCTGAAACGAGACCCCTGGCTTGTTCGATCAACGTGGTGATTGCTTCGATGCCCTCGTTTGCTGCGTTTACCGTCTGGATGCCTTCACCCATGCCGTCCTTCAGCGCAGCCAAATCAGCGGCACGCGACCGGTGCGCCTGAGCAGCGAAGAAAGCAGTAGGATCGTCCACTGCCTTGTTCACTTTGAGCCCTGTGGCAAGTCGCTCAGAGGTCCGCGCCATCAGCGCCGACGTGAGCTGCAGGCTGGACAGATTCTCTCTCATGCCTGCGCCAAGGGTGATGTCACTTATAGCCATGGTCTTGCTCCCCTTTCTAGGGTTTCTGTAGTGGATCTAGCTTCTGCCAGAGGTCCGAAGGTCTTGCCGACATTGTATATGATCGGAGCGACCCGTCGGAACTTGAGACCATAGCAGGTCAATGGGATTATTAACGCGGTACTGGAGCTGGGGATGTGTGCCGTGTCACGGATCTGGCCGGGCGGTCAGGAAGATAGAAGCACCATTCGCTGCGTCGCGGATGGCGTCCCCATAACCAATTCATTGACAAGGGTTTAGGTCACAGACCCAAGATCATAGCGGTGTCAGCGCAGGTGCTCCAACAGGCTGCTGGACATTACCTGAGTGATGACTTCGCGGGCCCGTTCCAGGGCGGCCTGAGCCATCATGAACCGCACGGCTGATTCCGCGGGATCTGCCACGCTCAGCTCGTCGCGCCGGTCCAGGGCCGTCGAGATCCGGCGTGCCATGTGCCGTTCCGCCCAGTCCAGCTCCTGCTGCCTGAGTCCCACTTCGGCCTGGCTTGCCAGCACGTCCAAGTCTGCTGACATCACCAGCGACGCGGTCGCCTGGATGGATGCTCCGGTACCGGTTTGGAGTTCGGTAGCCAACGCCTGCAGCGCCTGGATCGTGCTCCCCAGCAATTGGTCGCCGGCGTGGTTGGTGTCCAGCAGGATACCTTCGTCGATCTCCACTTGACGCACATTGGAATCTCCGACGTAGGTGCCGTTTGGTTGGAACGGAGGTGTGTCTGTGGCTGAGCCGGCGAAGATGTACTCGTTGCCAACCTTGGTATTGCCTAGCGCTATGACTTGATCGATGATCACGTTGACCTGGCTGAGCGCCGCCTGACGGGTTGGATCGGTAGGTGAATTCGCTGTCGTCCCCAAGGCGAGGCCTCTTGCCTGATCGATGAGGTCGCGGATCGTGGTCACGATCTCATCCTCCACGGCCAGTCGGGTGCGGGCAGACCCTGCGCTGCGCCGAAACTGCTCGCTGGCGCGTAGACCCTGATCCAAACGCATGAGCTGTGCGGCGGCGGTGGGGTCATCTGAAACCGTCCTGACCCGCCTGCCTGTTGCCACCTCCGCCTCTGCCTTTGCCAGCGCTTCCTGGCTGGTACGGAGGTACTGCAGGGCGTTGAATAGTCTTGTTTGTTCTGTTATTCGCATAATAGTCTGTCCGGCAAAAGGTGCCGGTTTCCCCAGTCATCGGTTAACTTCAGGCAATTCTTGAGCCGTCATCGCGGGTGAATCTCGGACTATGGCAACAATTCTTTGTGTTGATGATGAAGCTCCCGTAGGAGTGGTTCTGGAGAACGCTCTGGCCGGAATGGGTCACGACTCTCTCTTGGCCACGAGTGTTGACGAGGCCATAAAGACGTTGGACCGCGAGGCATGCGATCTCATAATCTCTGATTACAGCATGCCCAACGCCAACGGGATTGACTTGATGCGGCGGTTGGATGAGGCGGGGCATGACATCCCAGTCATCATCATGACCGGGTATGGCAGCATCGAGAATGCCGTGCAGTCTATCCGCCATGGGGCGATCGATTATCTGACCAAGCCGCTCCGCCACGAGACCCTTAGGATTGCGGTCAACCAGGCATTGGAGATCCTGCGGCTGCGTAAGGAGAACGACTCGTTCCGCCGCGAGATCAGTTCCCTCAAGGGCCGTCGAGCGATCGTGGGTGAGAGTCCCCCCCTGCGGCAAGTGCTGGACATGGTCGCTACCGTCGCGCCGACCAAGGCTACGGTACTTCTCGAGGGGGAATCGGGCACAGGAAAAGAGCTGTTTGCCCGGGCGATTCACGAGGAGAGCCCGCGATCAGACAGTCCGTTCATCACTCTCAACTGCGCCGCGATGCCCGAAGGGCTGGTGGAGAGCGCCTTGTTCGGGCACGAAAAAGGCGCCTTTACGGGTGCTGCGTCACGCTCCCTTGGCGCCTTCGAGCGGGCCAATCGGGGTACCCTGCTGCTGGACGAGATCTCCGAGATGAAACAGGACCTCCAGGCCAAGCTCCTTAGGGTCATTCAAGAACAGGAGTTCGAGCGGGTCGGTGGGCACCAACCGATTCGGGTTGACGTCAGGATCATTGCCACCACCAACCGGGATCTCGAAGCGGAGGTCAAGACCGGGCGATTTCGGGGTGATCTGTACTACCGTCTGAGCGTGGTCCCGATCCACACACCGCCGTTGCGAGAGCGTAGAGAAGACGTTCCTTTGTTGGTGCACCACTTTCAGAAGAAGGCCATTGCCGAGATGGACACTCCTGCTGAGCCGATTGACTCCGACGTGATGGAGCTCCTGATGGCGTATGATTGGCCTGGAAACGTGCGGGAATTGGCCAACGTGGTTGAGCGTGCCGTCATTCTGTCGCACGGCAAGCCGCGGCGGGCTGACTTTGCCCGGATTCAGCAGGCCGTTGCGGCAACCGGTCAGGCCGGGCCAATTAGTGACGGAGCAGCGACCGCTGAAGCCTCTCAGGAGGCCGCCTTGCCGCTCAATCTCGATCAGCTAGAGGCTATAGCCATCGAGCGGGCACTCCAAACCACTGGAGGACATCGCCGTAAGGCATCCGAGTTGCTCGGGATCAGTGAGCGGACGCTGCGGAACAAGCTAAACCGACCGTCATGAGCCTGCGCATGGCCTAGCCCTAGGCGGCAAGGTCATCCTGCCCGCGTCCGGAAACTTCTGCCGAACGCGGGCTTTTTTTCTGCAAAGCCGAGCCGACCAAGGCCCGAGCCCACCTCGATGATTCTCAGGCTAAGCTGTTTTCTGGCAACCATTTGAAGGTACAGCTGTCGGCTCGATCTCGAGCCGGAGGTCGAACGGTACGCGGATTGCGAAACAGCGCTCAGCCGAAGGGCTCCAATAATGGAGGTGGGAATGCTCCGAGGACTGTTTGGTCCTAACACGACAACCTACATGCTGCGCGGGGCGCTCGAGGAGACGAGCGCTACCCACCGTGGTATTGCGGGACGAGTTGCGAGCGCGTCCGGTGCGAGTGCCTCGGGCGATTTCGCCGCTCAGCTCAGTGCCGCACAGTCAGCCTCGGGTGAAGTGGATCTACAACGCGAGATGGCCGCGCTTGCCGACACCCAGCTTCGTTATGAAGCTGAAGCCAAGCTGCTACAAGCCGCCTACGCGCGCCTCCGAACAGCGGTACGTGACCGTGCCTAGCGTTCCTGATTTCCCGATCTGGCCCAGGCCAGTGCGCCAGTTGATGCGTCCCCTCGGCCTCAGTGCCGAGGGGATGTCCGTCCAGCAGAGATTCCTGGAAGCGATAGCCAAGAACATCGCCAACGCCGAAACGACGCGAACTCCCGATGGCGGTGCCTACAGAAGGCAAATAGCTGTCTCCGAGCGAGACCCCATGACGGGTGAGATGACAACCAGGATAGTCGAAGATGCGAGCCCTGGACGGATGCAGTACGACCCCGGTCACCCGGACGCCAACGCGGATGGATACGTGGAGTATCCCAACGTGGACATCAACACCGAGTTGGTCGATCTGATGATTGCTCGGCGGCTACACGAGGCAAACGCAAGTGTCTTCCAGGCAGCCAAGAGCATGCTGCGGCGTGCCTTAGACATCTGAGATAAAGGAAGTTCTAGCCATGGTTGTTTACGGTCCGTCAGTCCCAGTTCAACCGCAGCAAGTGACTCAAGCTGGCCAGACGCCATGGCCAGTTAAAGTGGAACGAGAGGTCGCACCACAAGAGCTTGGTGCAAGTGAGGGCTCACTCTGGGACGTCCTGACGGAAGAAGAGCGTGAATTCTTTGCCCAGCAGGTAGACCTGGGACCCCTGACCTACGGTCCCAACTCCACGAAGCCAAACCGCGCCGATGCACCAATCGGGCAGCGCATAGACGTGAGGGCTTGAGCATGACTATTCCGATTCGTCCTGACGCACCGGTAGTAAGTCAAATCGAGCGGGGACGGGGAATCCCCTTAGAGCTTGGCTCCGACGAGGCGTCCTTCGGTGAGCTCTTCAAGCGCGTGCTCAACGACGCCGGCCACTTACAGCAGGGCTCGCAGGACATGATCGCGGCATTCGTGAGAGGTGAGCCGGTTGAACTGCATCAGGTGATGGCCGCAGCAGAGGAGGCGTCCATATCGCTGGAGCTGTTGGTTGAGATCCGTAACAAGCTCACCGACGCGTACCGTGCGGTGATGAACATGCAAGCATAGGGCCTTGAGACGACATGAGTGATCGACCGGCAAACGCCATTGATTCAATCCGCAACATGACCGCCACCCGTCGGTTCCTGGTTTTGGGTGCCACCGCCGTGGTACTGGTGGGAATCTGGATGGTTGGGCGCTGGGCCACATCCCCAACGTATGTGCCGCTCTATCGCGACCTGGAGTTGGGTGAAGTAGGGACCATAGGTGATGCTCTGGACAAGGCCGATATCCAGCACCGCCTGGGCGCCGGTGGCACCGAAGTGCTGGTGCCCGCGGAAAAACTTGCGCGCGCTCGCGTCGCACTGGCTCGTGATGGGTTGGCCCAAGCCGGTCGTCCCGGGCTCGAGCTGTTCGATAAGCCCTCCTGGGGAATGACCGACTTCACTCAGCGGGTCACATACCAGCGTGCGCTGGAGGGCGAGCTGGCCCGAACGATTGGTGGGTTACGCGGCGTGCAACACGCCCAAGTGCACCTCGTAATTCCAAGGACCACGACGTTCAGGAAGGCTCAGCCGCCTGCTGGTGCGTCAGTAGTCCTTACGACGACTGCCGGAGTATCCCTGAGTCCGGAAACGGTGCGGGGAATCACCTACATAGTCGCTAACAGTGTGGACCAGCTGAGTAGCGACAACGTAGCCGTATTGGACAGCGAGGGGCGGGTGTTATCTATGCCCGCTGCAAGCGAATCGGCGAGTGGCCTCACCTCGCGGCAGCTGGACATCCAGCGTGGGGTCGAGGAACACCTCTCCGGGAAGGTTGAAGAGCTACTGGCCACGGTAGTTGGAACCGGGCAGGCGCGGGCTCAAGTAGCGGCCATGCTCAACTTCGAGCAGGTCGATCGCACCATCGAGTCGTTTGATCCCGAGGGTCAGGTCGTCCTTTCCGAGGCCCGCAGCGAGATGGGAGACCAGCTAACCGGGCCGCAGACCGTCATGAACAACTCGTACCAGAATTCACGGAGCATGGAGCGCATCGTTGGTGCTGTGGGTGGAATCACCCGGTTGACCGTGGCGGTTCTGGTTGATGAGCGGACTCTGCAGTCGGGCGACATGGCTCAGGGTGGTGCCGCCAACCGATTGGCGAGCATCGAGGCCATGGTGCGCGATGCGATCGGAATCGACGATGCCCGTGGGGATCGCATCACAGTCACCTCCATTCCGTTCGAGCCGGTGTCGGTCTCGATCCCAGTGGAACCACTGGGCCCGGCGGGACAACCGGTCAATTCTTTCGAGCTAATCCGCTTGATTCAGCAGCTGAGCCGTCCCGTGCTGGCATTGGCAGCGATCATAGCAATGCTGGTGCTCGCATGGCGTGCACTTCGTATGGTGCCGGCCCTGCCAAAGGGGGCAACTGGAGACAGTGAGTCCATCCCGCAAGGCACGAGCACCAACCCCGATCTGGCAGCTGCCGAGACGCCGTCACCGGCACTGCTCCAGGGCCACCTGCAGGCGGTTTCTGCCGACCGACCAGAGCTGACCGCTCAGGTCGTGCGCAGCTGGCTGGCTGATTCCTGATGTCAGATCCAACCCCAAAGGCCTCTGTGCCAAGCGAGACGCTGAGCGGTGCGAAGAAGAGTGCAGTGCTTTGCATGGCCCTTGGTGCGGAGGGAGCGGCCAAGGTGCTGCAATCGCTGAGCCCCGAAGAGGTTGAGGCGGTGTCACGTGAGATAGCAAGCCATCAAACCGTGAGGCCGGAGGTGCTCGAGGCGGTGGTCGGTGAGTTTCACGAGGTCGCCAAGGCCGTCGAGTCGGTTGCCGGAGGTGGGATCGAATATGCAGCTCAACTCCTCGAGCAGACATATGGCGGGGCGCGCGCCAAGAGCATGCTCGAACGGATCGAAGAACAGTTGGCTGACACGGGACTCACCCGGTTCAAGGAGACCGCACCGGAAGTTCTGACCAACGTGCTGCGCGGCGAACATCCCCAGACAGTTGCACTCATTCTGGCACACCTCGATGTGCGACAATCACTCGGCGTGATCGAGAAGATGGAGCCGGAGCTGGCGGCTGACGTGTTGTACCGCGTGGCGCGAATGGAGAAAATCTCACCGGACATGTTGGCGGTTGTGGAAGCGGCATTGGCCACCAAGGGTGACGTCTCTCTCTCACAGGAGATGACTCTGTCTGGTGGACCCGCGTCCGTTGCCAAGGTACTGAACCAGGCCAGCGAGGAGATGGAGAAGGAGCTCCTCGACGAAATCGCTGCTCGAAACACCGAGCTGGCGGAGAAGATCCGTCACCTGATGTTCGTCTTCGAGGATCTGCTGTTGCTCGACAATCGCGGCATGCAGCGACTGCTGCGAGAGATCGACGGTAAGGAACTGGCTCTGGCACTCAAGGCTGCGAGTGACGAGCTGAGTCAACACATACTGGGCAACATGTCTGAGAGAGCCGCTTCGGCGCTCGAAGAGGAGATGGAGTTCTTGGGGCCGGTTCGCGCCCGTGAGGTTGAAGCGGCACACACCCGCATCATCGAGGCGGTGAGACAGCTCGAGGATTCGGGAGAAGTCATCATCAGCGGCCGCGGTGGGGACGATGACATCATCGCGTGAGTTCCGTCCGGTATGGCCTGACCAGCAATCGAGCGAATTCGCCGACTTGTCGCTGCCCGACATAGCTCTGCCCGCTGGGCGGAAGCGAACGGCCAGCGAACACGGTGCGCTTCGGTTGCCGGACCTGCTGGGGGAATACCCCGCCGAGAACGTTGCGGCCGCACCGGCGGATGCAGATGCAGATGCCGCTAGTCAGGCGTTCGACCGTGGCTTTGCCGATGGGCTCGACCAGGGAGTAGCCCAAACCTATGAGAAGATTGCACCTGCTCTCGCAGCATTATCCGGACTGCTGGAATCCCTCGAGCTGGCACGAGCGGAACTAACTCGTGATTTCGAGCGGAACCTGTATGCCTTGGCCCTGGCAGTCGCCCGGCATCTGATACAGCGTGAGGTAACCCTGGATCCAACGATTGTAAGCGACTTGGTGCGGCAAGCAGTCGATCTGGTTCCCCACGATGTGACCGTTGAAGTCCGACTGAATCCCGATGACCTCGCTGCGTTGGGTGACCGGCTCAATCACATGGGAGCCGGAGGCCGATCCATACACACTCAGTGGATGGCCGATTCGGCGCTGGATCGGGGCAGCTTCCTACTGGAAACACCGCTCCGCGTCGTAGATGGACGAACCGACGATGTACTCCGCGCACTGTATGACAGGCTCCGCAATGACTAGTCCCACAACGACGCGCTTCGTCACCGATCTGCTGCCGAAGATCAAGGCGGAACCTCCCTTCGCGATACACGGAAGGGTCACCAGGCTGATTGGACAGGTGGTGGAGGTGTCATCTCTCGAGGTAGCCGTAGGCGAGGTCTGTCGAATCGAGCCCGACGATCACCGCGGTGTTCTGGCACAAGTCGTAGGGTTTCACGAGAGGGGCGTCCTGTTAATGCCGCTCGGCGATCCCGCGGGGATCCACCCGGGTGCGCTGGTTGTGAGGCTTGCGCGTGCCCTGTACGCCGAAACTGGTGAGAGGTTGATAGGTCGCGTCCTGAACGGTTTGGGTCAGCCGATCGATGGGGCCGGACCTATCGGCGTGGTGCAACGGCGACCGCTGATGGCCGCTCCGCCCGACCCGCTCGCGCGCACTCTAATCGAGAATCCGTTGGGCACCGGCGTACGTGCGATCGACGGGCTGATCACGCTGGGTAAGGGCCAACGCATCGGTATCATGGCAGGTAGCGGAGTGGGCAAGAGCGTTCTGCTGGGCATGATCGCGAGACGGACCACGGCGGATGTCAATGTCATCGCGCTGCTGGGTGAACGCGGGCGCGAAGTCAGGCAGTTTATCGAGCGAGACCTAGGTCCGGATGGTTTGAAGCGGTCGGTGGTCGTGGCAGCGACGAGCGATCAGAGCGCTGTGGTGCGCGCGACAGGGGCGCTCGTCGCTACCGCCATCGCTGAGTTCTTCCGGGATCTGGGGCGGGACGTGCTTTTGATGATGGACTCCGTGACTCGCGTGGCGATGGCGTGGCGCGAGGTGGGGTTGGCAGTTGGGGAACCTCCTACGACAAAGGGATATCCGCCATCTGTATTCGCTCAGCTACCTCGACTCCTCGAGCGGGCAGGTACCGGCGTCCGCGGTACGATCACCGGATTGTACACGGTGCTTGTCGAGGGAGACGATTTCAACGAACCCGTGGCCGATGCGTCACGATCAATTCTCGACGGTCACATCGTACTGGCAAGAAACCTCGCTAGCGCAAAACACTTTCCGGCGATTGACGTGCTGGAGAGCGTGAGTCGAGTGAGGGATGAAGTTATCGACCGGGCGCATCGTGATGCTGCCAACACCATACTGCAGTTGGAGGCAGCATATCGATCGCACGAAGACCTGATCTCTGTAGGTGCGTATAAGCCTGGGGCGAACCCGCTGGTGGACACCGCGATCGAAATGCGGCCGCAGGTGCTCGCCTTCCTGCGCCAGCACGCTGACGAATCATCAACTCTGGCCGACGTTCACGATGCTCTTCTCCGGATAGCAGAAGGTGCTTCGGTACGGCACCAAGGATCCCTACGATGAACCCGTTTGTGTTTCGCCTCGAACGCTTCCTGAAGTTGCGAGTCCACGCCGAGCGCGAGCGTGCCGAGTCTTTGGGAGAAGCGGTCAAAGCAGAGGAAGAGACAAGGCGTGAGGCCGAAGCTAAAGCGGCGCGAGTAGACGCCATCGTTGAACGAGTCCGGGACGATGCCGGTGACGTGGCCACCGCCGGTGCACTTCGCAATCGAGGCCTTGTGCTCGAAGCGGCTGTGAACCAGGCGGCATCCGCCGAAGATTCGCACCGCGATGCCAAGAAGGCCACAAACGCTGAGAGAGAGTTGTGGAACAAGGCGAGGGTGGAGCGCCGCATGATCGAACGATTGCGGGAACGGCGCGCGGACGAGTGGGCAGCCAGTGCTGCGAAAGCCGAACAAAATGACACCGATGAGGTTGCAGCCCGCGTGCGCCGGGTGAGAGGGTTCGGCACATGAGGTTGGCAATGGCGGCTATGCTGACGTTCACGATGAGCTCAGCCGGTGCCGCTGGCTTCGTCGCGTTGAGGTCTGCGGGCGACGCTGATCCGACTGCGATCGGTGCAGACTCGACTGCGACGACATCAGGGGAAGACCGAAACGCAACAAGAGCGATGGAGCAATCGAGCAGCGCTGCTGAACCGGACGAGCCGAATGCCACCCAGCCAGCGGGGGATGCAGACACGACGCAGCATGTCGACGATTCCGATACTGTGGCTGCGGATCCTGTTGCGGCACGAGCAGAGACCCAAGCAGAAGGGACACTGACACCAGTGCAGTCACCGGTGCGTAGCCCGACCCCGCCAATCGTGAACGCCGATAGCGCCGAACAACAGAGACAGGCGTATCGCCAGGTGGCTCGCATTCTCTCGAACATGCGAGAAAACGATGTCGCACAAATCTTGGCGCACATACAGGACGCGGACGTAGAGGGGATTCTGCGCCAGCTGACCGCTCGTGACGCCGCCAAGTTGCTGAGTGAATTGCCGGCGGAGAGAGCAGCCCGTCTGAGCAAGAGACTTCTCAGATCTGTGCCTCAAGAGGGAGGAACAAGATGAACGTGATTTCGGGCGTTGTAGGTACTGGGATTCCAAAGGGGCAGACTGATCCCACGAGTTCCGCTGAACCGGTGCAGGCTGAGGCCTTTGGTGTTGCAATGCTGTTAGCATTGCTTTCCAGCCACGCTCCAACACCCAAGACAGCTCCGTTACCACCAGCCATGGGTAACGGTCTCGCTCA
>JBDGXD010000133.1:0-13484 GCA_039584755.1 Gemmatimonadota bacterium | reverse complement strand
GGTGAGACCCGAACTGCTGAGATTTAGGGCGAAGACGTTGCCATCCCGTTGGTAGTACACGGTCCGCCCATCCGCAGACCAGGCTGGGCTCGACTCGAAACCGGCTCCGCTCGTCAGATTGCGTCTGTCTCGACCGGTCCACAGGATGAGGTCACCGTCGATGTTGTAGATAGCCTGTTTCCGGTCGGGCGACCAGACGGCTGGGCCCGCAAGGATCGTATCGGCGTCCGCGTCCTCGAACCGCTCGAGCTCACCACTCCTGGGGTTCACACGATAGATCACCCGCATGGTGTCGACTCCCGGCTGTTTCCAGCGGAAGTAGACGTAGCGGCTGTCGGGGGTCCAACTGAATGCGCCACCACCACGGAACCCGCCACCGCTCAGTGGAACTGGGCCTTCACCTATCAGTTCCGGGCCGCGCATTATGTTCTCGACGGTCAGCTCGAACTCCTGAGCAGAAGCCACGTCGATCAGGAACGATATGGCTAGGCAAAAGCCGACCAGGCTCGTGAAGGTCTTCCGACACATGGGAACTTCTCCAACGTTTGAGGTTGGCAGGTAATCTAGCCCAGCTGAAACGGGATGGTATGTTCAAGGAAGTAGAGGAGAGCCAATGACACAAACGCAATTGCTGCTAGCCCTGTTGTGTATCACCACACTTGCTTGTGCCCCAAGCGGTACAAAATCGAACGAGCCGGCGCAGTCGGAAACGGCAGCCGCCGCACCCCAATCCGCGGCTCAGCTGCTTGGAGAGTGGGGCCTCAATAGTAACCCTCCCCTGCCAATGCCAGGACTCAGGATTGCGTTCACCGTTGACTCGGTACGGGAGTCAGCCTATTTCGGCCGGCTGACACACTACTTCGCGGGAAACGTCGGTGGGAACATGCGTGATTTCAAGCCGTTCGCCGGGTCGCTGGATCAGGAAAAGAGAGTGGAGTTCAAGGCGGAGCGGCGCGATCCAACTGCACTCGGTATAGTGGTCGCCGGATTACTCCGCGCAGACACGATTCACGTGGACACCCTGATCATCGGACCCGACACACTGCCGCAGCGAGATCGCCAGTGGTTCTTGACGAAGCGATGAGTCAGCGGACCGCTGAGACCGATAGACTGCGCGTCGCCGGCGGATAGGCGGCGAGGTCTCCCCCGGCAACTTCCAGCAGTGCCACGGAGTAGCCACTCAACGCTCGCGTGTTGGAGACAGATAGATGGGCCACCTCTCCTGCCGGGAGGGGACTGCCGTAGAGTATCACTCGCAGTTCGGTATCGCTCACCGTGCGTACGAAGGCCTGGCAACCCGAGCAGGTCGCAGCGAGGCCTGCCAGAGTCTGCGGCTCAGCACTGGTAACGGTGAACCGGATCGCCCAGTCGTCACCACTCGGCGACTCGAAACCGATAGCTAGTTCACCGGCCGTGGGACCCGAGTCGCTGCAGGACAGGTGGACCACACTCACCAAGGCAAGAGATAGTAGGATCGCGCGGTTCACCGTTCCCCTCCCGGCTTCGCTGCCCTCTCCTTGGCGGCATCGAGCACCGCTACAATCTCGGCTGCGGAGGTGATACCTCCTGTGGTCCTCATCCACTCGACGAAATCACCCAGATCCAACTGCGCGTTGCCATTTCCTTGAATGTCGAGATAATTCCTCTCATCATTTGTGAGTGGATTCGACAACTGCAGCAGTTCGTTCACCACACTGTCGACCGCAAGCGCGGGCGCAACGACACTCAAGGTGAGGATCTCCGTACTCTCAACTGCGGATTCCACACGGACCTCGATGGAGAAATCTCCCTGCTCTCTAAGCACTCCCGAGATGAACCCATCGGAGTCCATGACCAAACCGGAAGGCAGCGATCCACCCAAGAGCAGCCAGCGCCGATAGCACACGACACCACCGCTCGCCGTCAGCTGGAAACTGTACGGCGCGCCCATCACACCTGGGGGCAGTGCCGAATCGGTTATCTGCAGGGGATCCGGGTTGGTGAAGCTCACATCTACCCGCACAGCCCCGAATGGCGCAAGCTGTGTGACATTCTCCACGTTCACTAACGACGGACGTCCGGTGTTGCCGGAGCTACCAGGCACCGTACAAGCGGCAAACGCCGTGTTGTTCTCCAGCCCGGGAAACGGATCACCTGTGTCACCCCTATTTGTGCCAGCCATCAAGTCACCGCGACCATCGGCTTGCTCCAGCGCCACACCGTTGGGACTGAATGCGTTTACGCTGTTCCACGGCATTCCGCGTTGTCGCGTGAGCACCGAATCGACGTGCCAGACCAACAGTCCCGGAGCGATCAGCATCGAATCGGACCCGATTCGCTGGCGGTTCTCCAGAATGAAGTACTGGGTCGAATCGGTCGGGGCTTTTATGGGAAGAATAAAGCTCGTATCGGACGTCACCACGGGACTGATATCGAGCGTAGTATCGCTGTCGATCAGCACCTCGGTCACCCAGCCCAGCTCGGCCTTGGTCCAAGCCATCATGTGAACCGGCCGGTAGTGCTCCTGTTGATTGCCAGAGCCCAGCAGCCCCCAACGGCCGATTCCCGAACCGGAACCGCTGGTGTCATACAGATCCGGCAAGCCAAACAGATGGCCAATCTCGTGGGTGACCAGACCCATTGCCAACGGCTCGTCACTGGTGCAGCCTTCGTCTCCCCCCTGCCCTCCCTGGATGAAGTAATCGTCGATCAGGATGTTGCCCCCACCGGTCGCAACATCGTCGGTGACAAACGCCGCACTCCCCCAATTCGAGAGACTCCAGCGGTGGGCCCAGATGGCGGTCTCAGCCTCTGGATTCAGAGCCTGACACGATCCGTCAACCTTGGGATGGATGATGGCAATTGCGTCTACATAGCCGTCGTCGTCACCCGAATTGGGCACACCGTCAGGTCCATCATTGTCGAACTGACCGAAATCGACCGAGCCGTCCCACACAGAGACAACGTCGCCAATAAGCTGCGGAATGTTGCCGTCAGCCCCGAGACCGTTGCTATTGCCTTCGTAGATGCTGTCGGGTTGGGGCACGTAGACCCAATCGAACAGCGAACCATTGACAACCAGCGAATCGTTCGAGACCTCGCGGTAGTAACTGTGAGCCGAATAGGGGGGCGCAGCAGCCGTTCCGAAGAGCCGGGTCTGCAGTATCGAACGTGACACGTTCTGAACCAGAGCGACAGAATCGGTGTTCTCGAACAGAACGAGCATCACCGGTATGTCGATCGTACCGCTCACCGAGGCGGCTTCGGCCTGCTGCACCAGCGCTGCCGGTGCCTGCCGCGCCCCGACATCACGAACCGGGCGTGTCATACGGCTACGTATGTTCCGTCGCTGCTCGGCAACTCTCCGGCCCCGTCGGACCCAACCATTGCGGGAAGAGAACTGAAACGCGTCGGGCTTGGACCGGATGAGTTCGTAGTACGCCGGTGGCGGCCTCGCCCCACCACGCAGTCTACCCAGCATTTCGACGTCGGCCTGAGCAACGGCCACAGAGGGTAGCAACAAAACGCCGGATAACAGCAATGCACCCGGCGTGATCCACGCCCCGCAGTCTAGAATTCCTCGATCAAGCATGTCTTACGAATATAAACCGAGCCGGGGGCAGCGTTCCGCTTGATAGGGTCCTGTAATGTCGGCGTAATCAGCTATTAGAATCTGGTTTCCGGGCACATGTGCGCCTAGAACCTGATCTGATACATCACCGCCCCGCCACCCATCCCCAGCGCCGCTCCAACCACCACGTCGGACGGGAAGTGTCGTCCGGCGGCCACCCGAAGTACACCAATCGACACGGCCGCCGCACCGGCTAGAATTGCAGGGAACTTGTTGTCACGATCCTTGGTACTCACGATATAGCTCGTAGCAAGAGCGAACGCGACAGAAGTATGCCCGGAGGGCATTGACCGCAGACTTTGTCGCTCGTCCGCCCGTTCGGGAGCTTCGTCAGTGTACAGGGCAGGGCGTTTACGGCCAAATGCGACCTTAGTGATCTCGGTGGCCGCCAAGGTCCAGCCAACAGCTTCGATCGAGGTGAGTGCGGCCTTGGACCCTTCTGTGACCGTCAAGTCGATCCAAGTTCCGAGGGCGAGGCCGACTAGGAGATAGTCACTGATATCCGAGTACAGGTCTATCTCAGCGTGAATGGACCAGCGGTCGAAGGCGGGGACGTCTGCTCGGCTGCAGGGAGCACAGTCCGCCGGGGGCCGATTGAAGTCCAGCGAGCGTGCCAGGAGAGCGACGAGGCCGCTAGCTCCAACGGACAGAAACTGGCTCAAATCAGCAGTTTCTTTGGGGGCGTTCTCTTGCGCCCAAACTGTTGAAACATCAGCAGTTAGGGTCACCAGCACCAGCGCAGCGACAACCCTCCAGGGGTTGTGCGTTGACCTGGCTACCTTTACTATCGTAGGGCCTAGAAAGCCATGTTTTTTGGTCATTCTCAGTACTAAAAACGAGTCAGGTGACCGTGGAAACGCAGATCTTACAACAGGTCCAGCTATTCGAGAAGTGTAGGGGCTTCACCAGAGCACGTGAAGTACACGCTCAAGGGCTGTATCCCTACTTCAAGCCGATCTCGAAAGCTGAAGACACTGTCGTCGTAATTGAAGGGCAAGAACGTGTGATGATGGGATCCAACAACTATTTGAGTCTCACACATCACCCCCGAGTGCTGGAAGCAGCTAGAAGAGCGTTGGAGCAGTTCGGCTCGGGTTGCACCGGCAGCAGGTTCCTTAACGGCACACTGGCGCTGCACGAGGAGTTGGAGCGGCGGATCGCTGAGTTCTTGGGTACAGAGGCCGCGCTGATCTTCTCCACCGGCTACCAAGCCAACCTGGGGTTGATTTCCGGGCTGATCGGTCGCGGCGACATAGTGTTCATCGATAAGCTCGACCACGCGTCGATCATTGACGGGGCGAAGCTGTCGTATGGCGACACACAGCGGTTCAACCATGGAGACCTGGAGCAACTCGAGAGAAAGCTCCAACGGCATGCCGGCAATGGCAGCATGATAATTGTGGACGGTGTCTACTCCATGGAGGGTGACATCGCTGACGTCCCAGAGCTTGTGAAGCTGAGCCAGCGGTACGGTGCAGCATTGGCGGTGGACGACGCACACTCGATTGGCGTACTCGGCCCCAATGGTGACGGCACGGCGGCACACTTCGGTTTGGTGGACGAAGTGGACGTGACGGTGGGAACGTTTTCCAAATCGTTAGCGTCGATCGGCGGTTTCGTGGCAGCATCGGACAGCGTGATCCACTACCTGAAGCACCACAGCCGGCCGCTGATCTTCACCGCCGCCTTGCCGCCCGCGAATACCGCCGGAGTACTCGCCGCATTGGAGATCATGATTTCCGAACCCGAGCGTCGCACGAATCTGTGGCATAATACGCATCGGTTCCAGGAGGGGTGTCGCAGCCTCGGGTTCGACATCGGCCCCACCACCACACCGATCGTACCGATTCTGATTGGAACTCTGGAGCACACCTTCATGTTCTGGCGTAGGGTGTACGACGCGGGAGTCTTCACCAATCCGGTCGTGCCGCCTGCCGTACCGCCGGACCAGTGCAGGCTGCGTGCAAGCCTCATGGCTACGCACACCAACGATCAGATCGACAAAGTCCTGGAGACGTTTGGCCGACTTGGGAAGGAGATGGGAGTCATTTGAGTTCTGGGGTCGTCGTGCGGCCGGTGGAAACGGCCGCCGACTTGAAGAGCTTCATAGCGTTTCCGTACCGGCTGCACAGAGGGGACCCATACTGGGTCCCCCCGTTGCGTATGGACGTCAGGAAACTGCTCTCCGAGCAGAAGAACCCGTTCTTTCAGCATGCCACGGTACAGCACTTCTTGGCCGAACGGACAAGAGACGGGATGGTGGGTAGGATCACCGCCATCCACAACCGCCGACATAATGAATTCCATAACGACTCGGTGGGCTTCTTCGGATTCTTCGATTGTATCGACAATCAGGCAGTCGCCAACCCATTGTTTGCCGCGGCGGCGGATTGGCTCAAGAAGCAGGGACTCGATACCATGCGGGGGCCTGCGTCGTTCTCCACCAACGATGAATGCGGTCTCGTGGTAGACGGGTTCAATACTCCAGCTACGATTCTCAACCCCCACAATCCGCGTTACTACATGGATCTGATCGAGGATGCCGGATTCACCAAGGCTATGGACCTGTATCAGTTTCAAACGGTTAACCCTCAGCTACCGGAACGCCTGGTCCGTGGCGCGCGCCTGATCATGAAACGGAAGAAGATCACGCTGCGCAGTCTGAACATGAAGCGGTTCGATGATGAAGTGGAGAAGATCAAGCAGATCTACAACGCCGCGTGGGAGAGCAATTGGGGTTTCATCCCCATGACCAACGAGGAAATCGACCATATGGCGAAAGATCTCAAGCCGGTGGTCGTGCCCGATCTGGTTGTCTTCGTGGAGCGCGAAGGAAAACCGATCGGTTTTGCGGCGGCGCTGCCAGATTTAGCCGTAGCCCTGAGATCGAATCCCAGCGGCCGTCTCTTTCCAGGCATCATCAAGGTCCTGTGGCAGTCACGCAAGATCAAGAGAATCCGAATTCTGCTGCTCGGGTTGCTCGAGGAATACCGGAACACTGGAGCCGACGCACTGATGTACCACTGGATCTGGGAAAAGGGATACGCGTTGGGCTATCGCTGGGCCGAGGCTGGTTGGATACTCGAGAACAACATCGCAATGAAGAATGGTCTGGTTCGCCTCGGGTTTGATCCCTACAAGACGCTGCGTTTTTACGATAAACCACTGTGAAGGTCTTTGTCACCGGCGGCACCGGATTCGTCGGTTCACATTTGGTCGAGGCGTTGCTCAATCGGGGTGACGATGTCGTGTGCCTGGTTCGCGATCCCGCCAAACTGAAACGCCGCTTCCCACATAACGCCCCCGGATCCATAGAGGGTGACCTCAACAACATGGAGGCATTGCGGTCCGGCTGCGAAGGAGCCGACGTAGTGTTTCATTGCGCCGCCCTCACGATGGCACGCAATCGCGCGGAGTTCTTCTCGGTCAACGTTGAGGCTACACAGCGAGTCGTAGATGCAGCCGCCGCGACGGCGCCCGATCTGCAACGCTTCGTCTACATCAGCAGTCAGTCCGCCGGCGGGCCGTCGCACCGCGGTGTGTGCAAGACGGAAACAGATCCGGCTGAGCCGATTAGTGACTACGGCGAGAGTAAACTGGCTGGAGAGAAGGTGGTACAGCAATCGGTACTCCCTTGGACGGTGCTGCGACCGCCCGGCGTGTATGGACCACATGACACCGCTTTCCTCACGGTTTTCAAGCTTGCACGTCTGGGCTTCCTCCCGCTATTCGGAGATGGCCTCCAAGAGTTGTCGCTCATTCACATATCCGACCTGGTGGACGCGCTACTGCGTTCTAGCCTTCCGGTGACGGCTTCGCACACCTACTTCACCTGCCACCCCGACACCATTACGAGCAGCCAATTCGCCCTGACAATTCATCGTGCGGTGAAACACACCGGAGGTAGAGCGCCGAGACCGTTCGTACTGCGGGTGCCTGCGTGGGCTGCGCGCGCCACGATGCACGTCACCGGTTCTGCCGCGCGACTCGTCGGCAAGGCTACCATGCTTTCGCCCGACAAGGCCAAAGAGTTGTTGGCCGAAGCCTGGACCTGTAGTTCGGCGGCTCTAGAGAGAGATACCGGTTGGCAGGCTAGCATCTCCCACGAGGAAGGACTGCAGCAAACGGCCAACTGGTACAGGGAGCACGGTTGGCTGTGAGACCGATCGACAAACTGATAGTCTCGTACCTGGCGTTCATCACGCTGGTGATCGTCGTCCGCGGCGGCCTAACAGATTCAGCCTATTGGTGGTTGCTTGCGGTGCACGTTCTGATCGCGCTCTTGCTCTACCTGTTCACCCGGCTGCAATCCGGCGACAAGCTCGGCCAGGTTGCGCACGATCTGTATCCGCTGATACTCCTGCCGGTGTTCTACTCTGAGTTGGGCATGATGACAGTCGAACTCGGAACAGCCACCACTTACGCGCGCGACGAGCTGGTCCAGAGTTGGGAAGCTGCGATCTTCGGGGGTCAGATATCCTACAACTGGATACGGGAGGCGCCATCTGTATTCTGGTCCGGCCTACTTCATTTGGCCTACCTGGCCTACTACCCCATAATCCTAGTTGGACCGATCGCTCTGGTCGCACTCGGTCGCAGAGATGACGCCCGGCAGGTACTGCTGGCAACAATGATTGCCTTTGTGGCCTGCTACATAGTGTTCGCGCTGTTCCCGGTAGCGGGACCCAACTACGCGTTCGACCACCCGGTGGCTGAAGTGCGCGAAGTGTGGAGTGCACGATTGGTCTACTCTCTCCTCGCCAGCGGATCGGCATTTGGAACGGCGTTTCCCTCATCGCACGTCGCAGCAACAGTTGCAGCAACCGTGTCTCTCTGGTATGTATGGCGGCCGCTCGCGATGGTCGTGCTCGTACCAACCATTCTGCTGATCATTTCAACCATCTATTGCCAGATGCATTACGGCGTCGACGCGGCGACCGGATTGTTCGTGGGAGTCCTGGCCGGATTGGCTGGGTCAAGGCTGAAAGCTTGAGGTTGTCCCTCCCTCACACCTCTGGAGCGTTCGCTGGAGCGAGTTCCTGAGTCTCTCGCTTGGATTCGCCCCAGAATTTCTTATACAAATAGATGGCGAGCCCCAACGCAATCGAGCTCATGGATATCAAGACCAGCATGCCTATGCTCGCATTCCACCACAAGCCGAGTGCGGCAAAGAACCACAGGCGCGGGAAGCGGCCCAGAAATGTGGCAAACAGGTGGCGGTTAATGGGGTAGCCAGCGAGCGGTGAAATGAACCGAACCGGCCAATAGGGAATAATCGACCAACTCGATACCCAGACGGTCAGGAACGGTGCCTTCTTGAACCACTTCAGCACCCACTCTACAGTCTGGCCTGTCCTCATCTTCTCAAGCGCCGACAACCTCAGGACTCGATCGAACAGCTGGTAGTTCAGGAACTCGACGTAGAGAGTTCCCGCAGTACCAACTACTGCAACCAACACCGGTGGGTAGACACGCCCCATCAACATGAGCATTGGTTCGAACGTTGCCGGCAGGAACGGTGAGATCGGCCCGTTCACCCAAACAGTGAGCACACCGAATCCGACCATCCCACCTGCCCTTGGCACCCATATGGCTAGCGGAATGGAGAGCAGAGCGATGACACCGCTCAGCCGCAACACCCCATCCCAAATCGGATTGCCGTAACGTCTAACGAACAGCGCGTGAAGCACAGATTTCATCCGCCACCTAATCCCTATTCCTGGACGCCCGCTTCAGAATCCGCCGTTTCTGACCTGCGGTCACCATATCCGCCAGAACGATGTTTCCGGCCAATTTCGTTACGAACGCGTAGCCGTGCGCGTCACCAGCCAGCCAACGTTGCCATTCCAGTTCATCGAGCGCCCTCTCGGCCCGCTTGACCGGGAGATCCGCGGCCTTGGCAAGGACCTCGGCCGGTTCGCGACCGCCAATCACTGCTACCGCGGTCAGCATTCCCTGCGCATCCTTCGTGAGGCCCCTAAACCTCAAACGCAAAGCAGCAGCGACAGTTTCAGGCAGAGCGCCCGGGATGGTTTGGTCCAGCGTGCGGAACTTGTCGGGCCATGCAGCAGGTACTTCCTCTTCTTTCACCTCGAGCCCAGCTCTTACTGCGCGCACGAACTCAACTGACAAGAAAGGAATACCGGCAGTCTCCACCATCACTCTGCGTGTCAGCCGATCGACCTCGTCGCCGTTGTACTCTGGGAAAGCCCACGCTACCAGCTCGGCAACATCGCTGTCACCGAACGGTGCGGTGGAGACCAACTGACCGGCAACATCTCGCCCTATCCGCTGGTTCAGGGCATCAACACCTTGGGCAGCGGGACCTATGGTGGCAGTGAACAACACACAAAGGTGTGCACCTTCCGCTCGTTGAGCCATTGCGCTACACGATTCGACCAAGATGGAATCAGCGCGGTGCACGTCGTCCAGAACTATCAGTACCGGGCGGACCTCTGCGATCGCGAACACGGCTTGACGGAATGGTTCGACGACGTCGGCGGGATCGGCTTGGGTCGCTGCCGGGAACCGCACGAGTATGTCAGGCACGAGTCTCCCCAACGCAGCCAGGACCTGGGGGGCCGCTCCACCCAGCTCTGGCACCGTGAGGCCGCCGCGCAGCAACGCCGACCAGATGTTCTCCTCACTGTCGTTCTCCAGTAGCCTTGCCTGTGCGACTACCGCACCGTCCAACCGCGCCCTAGCGGCCATCTCGTCACCCAGTCGGGTCTTGCCGGTACCGGGCTCCCCCCGCAGCACCACCACACCCGGCTTTCCTCGTTGGGCTTCGCCCCACACATCCAGACATTGTGAGAGTGCCACCCGACCCGGACCCACCAACGGAACGACATCGTGCGGGGCTCCTTCCACTGCCGGCGCACCACGCACAATCCGTTCTGTTCTGATGCGTTGTGCCAGAGCCTGCGTCTCCTCTGCCGGTTCGAGACTCAGGTCCCTGCGAAGTAATTCTGCCAAACGATCATAGGACTTTATCGCCAGCGTCCGCGACCCCTCCAGGGCATGCGCCCTCATGAGCACCCGGACAGCCGGCTCGTGCAGCGGCTCGATCCCCAGTGCCCGCTGGGCGAGGCGGCGGGCCACCACCAGGTCTCCGGCACTGACCGCCTCCGCTGCATCCGTCATCAACCGAGTGAGCGACAGCGAGCGGAGCTTTTGGCGCTCCCCGGTCAGCCAGTCCTCGAAAGTCGGCGCGTCACTCAGACCGAACCCCTCCAATCACCCGCAACACGTCTTATGACACGCAGGGCCTCGTTGAGTGAGTGCCGGGATTTGGTCTCGTCCTTCTCGGGCCAGAGCAACCCGATCAGGTGATCGCGGGACCGGCCGCGGGGTGAGCGCGCGAGATACACCAGCAAAGCCAGATGCTTGCGCCACATCAGTTCCGCGGGTGGGTCAGCACCATCCACGGTCACCAGAGGCGGGCCAAGAGCTTTGATTGCAATCATATGGTCGGCAGAACTCGCTCATAATTTGCGCCCGCCTGGTCGGCCAGGCGAGCGCTGGTGAATCTGTTCCAAATGTACAGGCCCGCCCGGTCGACGGAAGAGCCTGACAATAACGGTCTTGCTTTTTCAACCAGATCGGACAATTTGATTGCGCTCATGCCCAAACCACCATCGTGTAACTCGCTCGGCAAACACTGCCGGGAAATCAAACTGACCGTCCGCGTGTCCGACCTGGAAGAAGAGAGCCAGACCATGCAGGATGCGTCGGTAACATGGATTTCAGGACACACCCAACGGATGACCTTTGGCCAGGCATACACCGCCGACGACGAGCTGCGAGTCGACGCGACCGTGCATGTGCCCTGCAAGTACCTGGAGACGCTCGATGGGAGACCTGCGGTTCAACCCAACGGGATGCCGGCAACCGGACTCAACGGCAAACGACCCGTAGTGCTCTGTGCAGCACACCGATTCCGTGGCCCGTTACCACAGGGCACTCAAGCTCCACCAGATGAGCGTCACGCGGTACAACTCGGCGACGATGCTTTCTCGGTGTACTTCAAGGGGAAACGGGACAATCTCAAATTGCGCCTCAAACGAGCAGCAAAACGGGCGTTGCCGGTGTTACAGTCGGACAATCCTTGCATTGATGCGCCATGCCGTACCGGTGACAACGCGAAGGGTGCGGCCTGTTGCCGTGACTTGACACTCGAGTTGTTCCTCCCTGACAGCCACACCTGGACGGAGGCCCTGCTCCGATCGCGCAAGGCACCTTACCTCTGCAAGGCGAAGCGCGAGGATGACGACACCGCAGAGTGCGAGGTCATCTCCACCTGTGGCTTCCTTGACGTTGATGGCATCACGTGCACTCTGCACGACCGAGTCCTTCCCAACGGACAGCGCGCAAAGCCATCTTTGTGCTATGAGTGGCCGGAGCTCGATGACGATGAAACCGGCCATCCGGGGTGTCGCTTGATATAGCTGGGCACAGTCCCTCAATGGGAGAGGGAACATGAGCATCGAAGAGCTTCAGACAGCAGCGGGCAGCCGCTATGAGGTGGAAGGCTTCCTGGCCCAAGGCGGCATGGGAGCCATTTACACCGCCCGCCACCGCTCGTTGGGGTCCCGTGTAGCCATCAAGGTACTCCCCGCAGAGGTTGCATCCAGTGCAGTGCGGCTGGCTCGCTTCAAGCGCGAAGCAGCTCTCGCGGCCAATCTGTCGCACCCCAACATCGTCCCTGTTTTCGAGTTCGATGCTACGCCGGGCCTCGCGTACCTGGTGATGCCGTTCGTCGAGGGAAAGACCTTCGGGGATCAGCTGGCCGAGAAAGACAAGGTGGATTACCAGACGGTCCGCCGGATGATAGGCCAGATTGCCAGTGCGCTGGGGTTCGCTCATGCCCGTGACGTGGTACACCGCGACATCAAGCCGGCCAACATCCTGCGGGAAGAGGCGGCAGCCAGGTGGCTCATCACTGACTTCGGCATTGCCCATGTAACCGGACCGAGCGATACCGAGATCACGCAGACTGGAGTGGTGATAGGGACCCCGTCGTACATGGCTCCGGAACAGCGCTGGGGCGGCAAGGTAGACGGTCGCTCCGATCTCTACTCGCTCGCCGCCGTGGCCTACCAGGCCATCTGTGGCACCTCCACCGAGGAGCTTCCCGACGAACTGGCCAAGGGCAGGCCTGAGATAGAACGTGCTATCCGCGATGCGGAGCCGAAGCTCAAGCCGGAGGTAGTGCGCGCTCTCTCGTGGCCGCTGGAAATCGCGCGCGAGGATCGACCCGAGTCCGCCGAACAATGGCTGGAGGCATTGGAGAAAGCCGAGGGCACAACTGTGCGATTCTGGTGGGCTTGGGCGGCGGGAATCGCTGCGCTGCTGATCGGCAGCGGGGTGTTCATCTTCGGGCGCAACGGAATCCGTGTTCCCCCCGACACGAGCGGTGTCTCCACCGTTGTGCTCTTCCCGCTGCAGAACGAGGTACAAGATGACACCACCGACGTGTCGACGACGATCCTGGGGATGCTCGACCTCGGGCTACAGTACCTGCCCGAGGAGTACACGGTACTGGCCCAGTACCATACGGAAGCGCAAAGCGTAGACGAGAGGCGCGAGTTGGCGCGAGCGCACAACGGCAACCTGGCGCTCATGGGGATGGTCAGTGGAACGATGGACAATCTCGAGATAGAGATTCAGGTGCACGATGCCGTGGGGAGAAAGCTGCTCACGAGGTTGGAACGCTTTGGGCCGGCCGACAGTCTCCCTCAACTCGTGGACCACCTGATCGTGGAGTTCATGGATCAACAGGAAATAGAGGGTATGGAAGAGGGTGTTCTCGCTAACCTGTCCCTGGAGGCCGGGGTTTCATACTTGGACGGGAGGGGAGACCTGCGGGAGGGTC
>JBDGXD010000132.1:0-10984 GCA_039584755.1 Gemmatimonadota bacterium | reverse complement strand
AAGAATCAGCCCCATCGGCAATTCGCTATGACGTGTGAACGGGAGAAGAAGGGTATGCCTCAAAATAAGGATGTAACGGTACTCGTAGTCGATGATGAGCCCAACGTAAGGGACTATCTGGCTCAGATCCTGCGCGATGCTGGCTTCAACGTCGTGACTGCTTCAGATGGCGGCGAGGCACTGGAAATCATCCGGGCCCAACCACCGGACTTCATTTCGCTGGACTTGGTGATGCCCAAGAAGAGCGGACACAAGCTGCTCTACGAGCTCCGCAAGGACAAGCTGCTCTCACGCATCCCGTTCGTTGTTGTGACTGCGCATGCCCAGGACGAACTCGGCAAGGACGACCTAGACGACATCATGCAGAACAGGGTCGTTTCAGGCCCAGGCACTTATCTCGAGAAACCCATCAAACCTCTGGACTATGTCCGCTGCGTACAACGCGCGGTGGGAATCGAGGAAACGCCGGACGACGAGGAGCGGATCGACCTGCAGGAGCAGCTGCAACAGCAGCTCAACAAAGCCGAGCCGCACGCATTGCGCCGTGCCCTTGCCGCACTCAAGAAGAAGAGCCAATGAAGCACCGGGGAACCGCTGTGCGGCAGCCGTTTATGAACAACTAAGGAGTCTATGACATGTCTGACTCACGACAGGCAAAGAAGATATTGATCGTTGACGATGAACCCGACATCGTCAGTTATCTGGAGATGCTACTCCACGATGGAGGATATGAGACGGTCACCGCCGGCAACGGCAACGAAGGACTGGACAAACTCAAGAGTGAGAAGCCCGATCTTGTGACCCTGGACATCACCATGCCGGAATCTTCAGGTACGCGGTTTTACAGGACGGTCAAGACCGATCCTGAGTTGTCAGCCACTCCCGTGGTCATAGTGACCGCCGTAACGGGGTACGGTGGCGATCCTTACGGCTACAAGAAGTTCCTCGGGCAGATGAAGATCGTACCGGAGCCCGACGGCTTCTTTCCCAAGCCGATCGACCGAGACGCACTGCTCGCCAAGGTAAAGGAGCTGCTTGCTTGAAGAGAAGTCGGGCGAGCGTTTTGAGTGCGTTCTCGTCTGTAGTATCCTGGTGTAGCGGCGCTGCCTGAGGGGGGGCCAGATGTCCATCTGCCTGCTCATTGCGACGTGTGCTGTAGTCATGTTCGTGGTATGGTGTCGCGATCGCCGCTGCGAGCGGATCAACAAGTGGGCTCGCAACGCTGTGTGGCCCGCGGGTGATGCGCTGGCATCTGAGCCGCCACCGGACCTGTTCTATCATCCTGGCCATTCATGGGCCCGAGTTCTCGCTGAGGAGTTGGTGACACTCGGTGCCACCGACTTCGCCCTGAACTTCGCCGGCCAGGTTGTGGCGATAGACCTGCCCAAGGAGCAACATCGTCTCAGATGCGGTGACGTTGCCTGGACTTTGACGTCAATCAATGGTCGACGACTGACTCAGACCATGCCGATCGATGGGAAGGTCCTCGCAGTCAACGATGAACTCCTAAGCGATCCGGGACTGGCACAACGTTGCCCCTTCGACGAAGGCTGGATCCTTCGTGTGCGGCCGCGTGATCTCCCCCAAGCGATAAACAATCTCATGCCGGCAGCTGCAGGCGCGGCGTGGATTGCTGCAACGGGACAGCGGCTAAACGAGCAGCTGTGCCCAATTCTGGGTGAAAAGCCATTCGCGGACGATGTATGGCTCGCGGGGTTTGGTGATAGTCTGGATGACTCGGTATGGCAGGAAATCAAGCACGATCTGTTTCCGGGCGGACGTGTGCCGAGTGGCCTACCGCGGTGAGACAGCGGTAGGACCGGCGTTCGCGTCCGCATGACTTGTCACAATGCTGCTGCAGTCTTTCGCTAACAGGGAGGGTGATCATGGCTGGAACACTAGTGGCCCAGGATGTGTTCGGAGCACTCCGGTCAGAGCAGGTGAATGCGATCAGCGAAGCCTCGGAGAAGATGACGTATTCTGCGGGGGATGTGATCTACGAGCGCGGTAACCCCGCCGATCATTTCTTCGTCGTGCTGGATGGGGAGGTGACGCTGAGAATGCCCGGACGAGAAGGTGTGAGCGTAGTCATCGACCAGTTGACCAAAGGGCAGATGTTCGGCTCGTGCGTGTGCTTCTACCGTGACAAGTATGCCCTAACGGCTCAGTGCAGTAGCGACACCGTGCTACTGAAGGTCAAGAGCCCTGTACTCAGGGATCTGATGGACAAGGACCTCATGATGGGCTATGCGCTGCAAACCCGGACATCTGAGATCTACTTCACACGCTACATCGAGACCATGAAGAAACTGCAGGCGATCGTGATGAATATCCCGATTGAGACCGTCTGAGGCTACATGCCTTCGACGACAATCATGTGAGATGTGGCGGATGCGTGTCGCATGGCCTTGGCAGGTCCATAGTCTTCCGAGGCCCACCACTCCTTGGCGCGCCCGACCGTCGGGAACTCGAGTACCACAACACGCTTTGGCGTCCAGTCGCCCTCGAGTCTCTCGGCGGTCCCACCGCGTACCATGTACCGTCCGTCGTAGGCCTCCACCGTAGCAGCCGCCAGCTTCTTGTAGTCCTCGTACTGCACCGGGTCCGTGACTTCTATGTCAACGATTATGTATGCTGCCATGGCCGATCCTTGCCTGATGTGTGGTCACTCCCGCCCAGCACCTGGGCGGCGATGTCAGTTCGCTCAGCCGAAGCCGGACGCACCGCATCCGCCGAGGTCGCAAGCGCTGGACGGCGACCCTCCACGTACGGATCCCGTAAGAACGTTCACACCAGAGAATACCCGCACCGGGTTGTCAGATCCGCACTCGGGGCATTCAGCATTCAGTCCCTCAGAGTACGCGGCAATGGATGCGCGGACGTTGAACGCTTTGCCGCAATCCTGACACTTGTAGTCGTAAGTTGGCACTTTTAGTTGACTCGTTCACGAATGGAAATCATGTTTACTATATTAGTATAGCTATATCCCTATGTCTGGTCAAGTAGCGCCCTGCCAAACGGCGAAGCCCCCGAGCGCACAGCTGACGGTGCCGTGCCAGGGTAGGTGGCAAATGAAGAGAGCTAGCCACTCTGCCAGCCCTCTCCGCGCTCATCCGCGACCCTACTCCGGAGGAGGGACTCGAACCCCCGACCCGACGGTTAACAGCCGTCTGCTCTACCAACTGAGCTACTCCGGATCGCACCGTCCATACAAGGCGTTCGGACGGGACGGCAGTCTAATTTATCACTTCTGCTGACGCAAGAAGGGGCAGAGGCCTCACCCCAGCCGCTCCTGCCCCCCTCTGCCCCCGCTGCCTCTTCGGCCCCTAAGCCATCTCCTTCACCACAGCAGGGTACTCCGCTTGTTGCAACACCTCCCTGAGATACCGGCCGGTATGAGTCCCTGCATCCGCCACCTGTTCCGGTGTGCCCTCTGCTACCACGTGCCCACCACCCGCTCCACCCTCAGGGCCCATGTCGATCACCCAGTCGGCTCGTTTGATGATGTCCAGTTGATGCTCAATCACGAGGACGGTGTGTCCCGCATCCACCAACCGGTCCAGCACCTTTATGAGAGTGCGCACGTCGTCCATATGGAGGCCAGTAGTCGGTTCGTCCAGGATATACAGCCTTCGCTGACCCTTTCGTTTTGCAGCCGCCAGCTGACGGGCGATCTTGAGACGCTGTGCCTCGCCGCCCGATAGCGTCGTGGCAGGTTGGCCCAGACGCAGATAGCCGAGGCCGACCTGTTGCAGATACCACAGGGTCTTGCCGAGGCGTTCCTGGTGGCGAAACCGCAGGATCGTCTGATCGACTGTAAGGTTGAGAACGTCGTGGATTGAGAGCCCTTTGATCGTCACGTCGAGCACCTCCGGCTCGAAGCGTGATCCCTCACATGCCTCGCAGGGGATGAACACGTCTGCCATGAACACCATCTCGATCTGCAGGTGTCCGGCTCCCTCACAAGCGTGGCACCTGCCACCACCGGTTGCGTTGAAGCTGAAGGTCGTAGCCGTGTACCCCCGGGCTCGTGACAGGGGCTGAGCTGCGAAGAGGTTACGGATCTCGTCGAATGCACGCACATATGTGACGGGATTTGAGCGCGGTGTGCGACCTATTGGAGACTGGTCGATTAGCACTACGTCGTCCAGGTGTTCGTGTCCCGTCATGCTCTCTACCGCACCCACCGCCTCACCCAAGTGTTCCTTGGCTCCATGACCTCCCTTTAGCCGAACGGCGAGTTGTCTATAGAGGATATCGTGCACCAACGTCGACTTTCCCGACCCCGAGACCCCGGTGACCACAGTCAGGGTACCCAGGGGGATAGCCGTGTCGACGTCGACGAGGTTGTGCAGTCGAGCCCCTTTGATCGTGATCCAGCGCGGCCCGGAATCACGTCGTGAGCTCGGAACCGCAATTCGTTTCGCACCGCCCAAATACGCACCGGTCAGGGTTCCCACGGCCACCGATCCATCCACCGAACCGGCATAGACCAGCTCACCGCCGTGCTCCCCGCTGCCAGGTCCCAGTTCGACCATGTGATCGGCCGCGCGAATGGCCGCGGAGTCGTGCTCCACTACCACCACGGTGTTCCCCGCATCGCACAAGTGCTTGAGTAGCTCCAGCAATCGGCCGATGTCCCGCGGGTGAAGTCCAATCGACGGCTCATCCAGCACATACAATGTGTCCACCAGACTGGCACCGAGGGCGTTGGCCAGGGAGATTCGTTGCGCTTCCCCCCCGGATAGCGAGCGTGTGAGACGGTCGATGGTCAGGTATCCCAATCCCACGTCGCACAGGAATCCCACCCGGTCCACCAGCTCACGCAGAATGGTGGCGGATACGCCGCGTTCGAATGGTGTCAGTCGCAGGCTCTCGAACCATCGTGCGAGCTCCGCCGCGGTCAGTGAACCGACGTCGCCGATCGACGAGTCGCCCACCCGCACCGCGAGTGCCTCTGGCCTCAGGCGGGCACCACCGCAGTCGGGGCAGGGGAGCGCTTTTTGATACTGGCGCAGGAAGACTCGGATGTACTGTTTGTAGCGCTTCCGCTCGAGCCCTCGCAGGAAGGGAAACACTCCCACGAATCGACCGGCCTTGTCGTGCAGCAGGAGGCGGCGTTGCTTTGCCGAGAGCCTGTGCCAGGGACTGTCGAACGGAATACCCTCGCGTTCCGCCACCTCCTTGAGCATCCTCCTGCGGCCGGTATATCGCGGCTTGGTCCAGGGATCCAGCGCACCCTGGGCAAGCGTGCGATCTGGCTGCGGCACGACCAACGACTCGTCGTATTCCAGGACTGCTCCGAAGCCGTTGCAGGTGGGACAGGCTCCCCGGGGGTTGTTAAACGAGAATAGCGTAGGGTTGAGCTGGATTGCCGCAGTGTCGCACCCGGTGCACCGGGCCTGCTGCGCGAATCGGTATCGATCCTCGGCGATGACGATCTCAGCACGGCCGTCTCCTTCAGCGAACGCCAGGGCAACTGAATCAGCTACGCGCCCCCGATTAGCCGCCGACACGGCGAGCCGATCGACGGCTACCAGAACACCGTCGCTGTCCAAACTCGTCTTGGGGGGCAAGTCATCAAGCCTGTGGATGGTACCCTCGACGAGGATTCGAACGAATCCGGTTGCACGTAGGTTCTCCAACAGGAGATCGTGGCTCACATGGGCAGATCGTGGGATGGCAAAAGCCACGATGATCTTCTCACCGTCGTGCTCGTTCAGCATTCGGTCGGCCACGCTGGTCGGGGAGTCGACCGCAACCGGTGCGCCACACACGTGGCAGTATTGCCGGCCGACCCGAGCCCACAGGAGGCGCAGATAGTCATGGATCTCTGTCGCCGTGCCCACAGTAGAGCGACTCGACGTTGTGGGATTCTTCTGCTCGATGGCAACAGCGGGCGAGACCCCTTCGAGTCGGTCTACTGCAGGTCGGGAAAGCCGTTCGAGGAACTGCTTGGCATAACTCGACAACGATTCGACGTATCTTCGCTGGCCTTCGGCGTAGAGTGTGTCGAAGGCGAGCGAACTCTTGCCGGACCCGGAAGGACCGGTTATCACGGTCAGTGCCAACCGCGGTATGTGTACCGTGATGCCCTTGAGGTTGTGTTGGCGGGCGCCGTGGACCACGATGGTGTCAGACGACATGGTGAGAAGCATAGCCGTGATACTCGGATGCCTACAAGCCCGGCGTTGACGACCCACCTTCCCAAGGCGTAGCTTGGCTTCCTCATGGCAAACAACCTTGCGCCGCGTCTGCTCCGCAGGGGCCTTGAGCTCTTTGCACTGATATCGGTGCTCGGGTTTGGGGCCATGCTTCTGTATGGCAACAACTTGCAGCAATTCCTCCAGACCATGGTCTCGCTCAAGTGGGGCTGGTTGTTGGCGGGGGTGCTGCTGGCATCGCACGATTGGTGGGGTGGGGGTCTGCGGGCCTGGGTGATGGCGCGACATGTCTATCCCAAGGCACCCCTCAAGGGATGTGTGTTGGCGGGCGGTATGGCCACCTGGGCGGCGTATCTGACGCCATCACAGACGGGCGCGGGCCCGATGCTGATCTACACGATGAACCGTAGCGGCATTCCGCTGCCCGAGGCCATGATAGCTGCCCTCATGACCTTCGTGGCAACAGTGCTTTTCTTCACGGTGGCAGGTCCCCTGGCGGTTTTCTTGGGTGCAGGTCAATCGTTGGCTCAGCACGGGGTGTTGGGCCAGGCAGTGACACTGAACGACCTGTTTCGGTTGAGTCTCGGCGGATTCATCGGGGTGGGTTTCGTGATTCTGCTGTTGATCAGTTTCCCAGGGTTGGCGCGGCGGATAGCGCGGCGACTGGTAAGCCGTCTCAAACGGCGTGGCAGCGAGAAACTGGCTTCCCGAGTCGTTCACCTCGAAGATGGTATCGACCGGGCGCACGGGGCCCTCAAGGCATTCACGCGCGGGCGAGGTTGGATTGCATTGGCCATCGGTGTTGTGCTTACGGGAGCAGCGCAGGCAAACCGCCTGCTGGCAGGTTATGTGGTACTGCGGATGCTCGACATCCATGCGCCGTTTGTGGATGTCCTGCTACTACAGACACTGATAGTCTTTCTGCTCTATTTCGCTCCCACACCGGGAGGCTCTGGCCTGGCGGAGTTGCTCTCGGCTGCGGTGATGTCCATTTACGTCCCTCGAGAGCTCACGCCTTCATACATTCTGCTATGGCGCATAGTGGTATCCTATCTGACTGTGGGTACAGGGTCATTCGTCTTTTGGAAGTGGCTCAAGGGAGCCGAGAGTGGTGCCGCCAACTCATTGCAGCAACAGGAGATACCAGAAGAGACCCGCGAGTAATCGAGTTGCATGCCCCTGTGCTGTGCGGTAAGTTTGTCGATTGGCACTGTGAGAGAGGGAAACTCTTGAATGTCGTACCTTGAAATCGATGGCCGGCGACATCCGATACCAGCTGGTGACGTGACCATCGGTTGCGACTCGAATGACGAGATCGCGTTAGGTCGACAGGTAGTGCAGTCAAAGGGAGCTACTCTTCAGGGGCTTCCCGACGGGCAGGTTGCCATCCGGAGTTCGGATCCCAAGTTTGAGATCCGGGTGAATGGAGTACGGCTCGGACCTCAGCCAACCCCGCTGCTACACGGTGACAAGATCGAGGTTGCTGGACGGGAGTTGCTGTTCGTTGATGACCGCCGTGGTGGAAGTACGTCGTTCATTCAGGCGTTGGATGTGGGGACGATGGCGGCAACGCAGCCCCCCGGGGATGTGAAAGCAGCGACAGCTGGTACTGGCGGCCGCCTGGTGTCATTGACCGATGGCCGCGAGTACACGGTTGCCGGGGGTTCACTCCTGCTTGGCCGTGAGGCCGGCTGTGATGTTGTAGTTGAGAGCAAGAACGTGTCACGGAGGCATGCTGAGATCGTAGCTACACCTAAAGGTTACCTTTTGATCGACAGCAGTACCAACGGAACCATTGTGAATGGCCGGCGCGTGGAGGGGCAGCGGCTCCTGGCACAGGCCGACGTTATCCGATGCGGTGACTATGAGTTCCGCTTCTACGCGGACGCACTGGCTGAAGCGGACGACAAGAGAGTCGAGCCTGCACAAGATGGTCCAGGGCCGGAAGGGAAAATGGCCGCTTCACCAGCGCCACAGTCGGTAGCCCGAGCGCCGGAGCCGGCGGCACCCGGTATGGGAGCTTCTCCGGAGGCGACTCCGCCCGTAACGGCGCCAGATCCCCATGCTGCTAGAGTGCCGACTCCGCCCCCCGGGGCCGCCCAACAGCTGGCACATACGCTGCATGGGATCCCGGCTGTGCCAAGGCCAAAACCGGGAACCAGTGATCCACCGCAATCTCCCCGGCCAGCCGAGCCTGTCTCCCACCGAGAGGGTGCCAAGCGCGGTCCTCTGGCGGCGTTACGCGGTCTGCGTGACAAGGTACGACCCGGCGGGACGTCCAAGCCCAAGGAGTCGGCGACGCCGACACCGCCGGATGGGGCCGACAGACGACTGGCCAATACGATGCATGGGATTCCCACGACCAAGCCACCAGCTACAGGTCAGCCAGCGGGAGCGCACTATCGGCTGCAGGATACGATGCACGGGATCCCGCTGGAAGCACAACCGGGCTCAGGGCAGGTTGAATCGGGTCCGCCGGCTAGTGCAGAGCAACAGAGGTCCGCGGACGTCCAAGAGGAACGACCGCGTGCCCTTGCCACGTTCGTGATGCGCTCAGGACCTAACAAGGGCGAACGGATGATGGTGAGACTTCCGGTGGTCAACATTGGCCGAGCAGATTACAACGACATCGTTTTATCTGATGACAGTGTGTCAACGGTCCACGCCAAGCTGCAACGTCGCGAAGGCGTATGGGTATTGGTGGATCAGGACTCGACCAACGGCACCGTGGTCGACGGAACGAAGATAAAGGCGGAAACAGCCTTGGCACCTGGCGCGATAGTCCGGTTTGGTCAAATAAGTACCGTGTTCGAACCGATGGATGATTCTGCAGAGGTGCAGAAGGGGAGTGCCACGAGAGTGATTCAATCAATCAACTTGCCGCCGCCAGCAGACCCCCGGCGGCGCGGTTCTTCATCCTCAGGGCCGTGACCTTGGGTCTCAACATCCAGTACACTTGCGCTGGTCGCACTGACGTGGGGATCATCCGATCCGGGAACGAGGATAACTACCTGATGCTCCCGGACCAGGGTGTGTTCATCGTGGCTGACGGAATGGGTGGGCATGCAGCGGGAGAGGTTGCCAGCGAAATGGCTGTTCAGACCATCGCACGTGGTTTGAACGGTGTCGTTGGCAAGTCAGAGAACGATGCGGCGCAGATGATGACACGGGCGATCATCGAGGCCAATGGAGCGATTTTCACGCGCACCGTCGACGAGCCGGAGAAGCGCGGGATGGGGACGACAGCAACCGCACTGGTCGTCAACGGGCCGCGTTACATCGTCGGTCAGGTCGGAGACAGTCGAGCCTACGTGCTGCGCGATGGAGAGTTGGAACAGGTTACTAAGGACCATTCTTATGTGCAGGAGCAGGTCGATGCCGGGTACCTGACCCCGGAACAAGCCCGTACCCACCCTTACAGCAACGTCATCACCCGGTGCGTGGGCGCCAACAGCGATGTGATACCGGACATCTATGTTGGAACCCTGCGTGGTAACGATTACTTCCTGCTTGCCTCCGACGGCCTCACGGGTATGCTCGAGGATCATGAGTTGTTGGGGATTCTCAATTCCGATACTGCACCCGCCGTGATCGTCGATACGCTGATTACTGAGGCAAACCGCCGCGGTGGGCTCGACAACATCACTGTCATTGTCGTGCGTATCGATCAAGTAGACGAAGCCAACTCAAATAGTTGAACCTCTAAGACACATCGAGCGATGGATGAGAGAAGGCCCGAATCCTGAGGCTGTAGGTATCGTGGCTGCTGAGCACATGGGACCTATACTCTATGCACTCGAGTTGTGCGCGCTTTCGATGGATGAAGTGGGAAGGTCCCAGGACGCGTCGTACTACAGGGCTGTAGCGGCGAAGCTGGCGGGTGCTGGAGGATCTGTGCGGGAACCGTCCAATGGTGTTGAGGCTACTTCGCAATAGAAAACTACTGGGGGGTCTTTTACAGGTAGTCTCGGACCTCGTCGCCGGTTTTTTCGACGAGGCCAAGCAGGTCGTGCTGGTCGAATTCGATCGGTTCGGCTGCGAACACTCGCAGCCTCCGTGCGCTGGTGTGTAGCTCCTGGCTGACACGTTGGATGCCCATCCAATCGGTGCCGGATTTCTTGTCCAGACGCACTACCGCACCACTACGCGTGCGGACGGGAAGCTCAACATCCAGCATCTCCGGTTTCTTGGGGAAGTCCAGTAGCACGCCGCCCGGCTCGAGACCCTGCTCAAAGGCGATCCGGTCCTCTACATGGCTTGCCAACTCAGGATCTTCCGAGATCCAACCTCCTGCGCCTGATCTCAGGTCGCTTGCTGGAATGTCGAGTACTCGTTTGTACAACTGCCGCTGCGTCAAACGCATCGCAAGTGGCGCATTCGGTAAGGCGTGGAGGGTGTCCATCAACGCCTCGTCCGTGCTGTGGGAAATCGAATCGACTGCTAGTTCTCCGCTCGCCAGGGTCTCAGTGACAAGCCGCTTGAACATGGCTGTGGCGCTACGTACGGCGTGGTGCCAGTACACGTTGCGGTACATCTGATACTTGGCGAACAGCAGAGATTCGAGGGCGCTGACGCCCTTCTCGTGTACTGCGACCGTCCGGTGACCTCCGTCAGCAACAAGTGTGATCGAATGAATGAGTCGGTCGACATCGACCGTTCCATAGGGGACACCACACATCCTGGCGTCACGTGTGAGATACTCGATTTTGTCCAGGTCGAGTGATCCTGACACGAGCCCCTGGAGCGGGCTGGTGCTTGTTCCCCTGATGAGTGCCACTAGACGCGATTCTGCTTGGCTGATGCCGGTGTTTGCCAACACC
>JBDGXD010000131.1:0-16731 GCA_039584755.1 Gemmatimonadota bacterium | reverse complement strand
AGTACCCTATCGAGACCTCTCCGCGGACCGATCGGGTGAGCCGAGTGAGGCTATCAGAGAGAGAGTCGACCGCGCCCGGAACTGGCAGCGCGATCGGTTTGTGAAGCGACCAGGTGTATTCGCCAATGCGCACATGGCCCCTCGCGATCTCAAGCGATTCTGTCAGGTGACTGATAGTGCGGACTCCGTGCTGAAGACAGCGATCACAAGGCTCAAGCTGTCGGCCCGTGCCTACCATCGAGTCTTGAAGATCGCACGCACGATCGCCGATCTCGATGGCGGCGAGAAGATGCAGCCAAATCACGTGGGAGAGGCAGTACAGTACCGCAGCCTGGATCGGGTGCCGGGTTGACCCAGTTCAGCTGATCCTTAAGGAGCGAGTCCTCTTCGGTCGTTGAGCTTGCGCCGCTCCCCTCCGGTTCGTCTGAATCTGTCGGTGCCTCGTCGCTCCAGCCCGCCGCGACGACCACTGCTTTCACGTTGGCGCCTGGAGTTCTCCCGTCGGTCCTCACCAGACCTGCACTCGTTGCCGCTGCGCCGATCTGCCAACCTCCTGCGCTGTCGAACGCGAAGATCCTTTAGCTTGCCTCGCGCCGCAGCGCCGGCGGAACGCAGCGTGGCTTGCGGACTCACTGAGGTTACCTGGCGACCGGTGGTAGCTTCGATCGCAGCCAACTTGGTCTCGAATGACTTCATGGTCTCCGACGACAGTTCGCGTCCGTGGTTGCGACACCATGTGCGGATCGTACTCACTAACGAAGATGTCACGTACTTGGATCGCAGACGGCCGACGCGTGCCATTAGCGGTATTCGCTCGAGCCATCGCGTCACGTCATCGGTCGTCTTCAACGGTCCGAGCTCGGCTTGGGCATCGACCACAGTCAGGGCCTTGGCCCATTTCGCCTGGGGTGGCTTACGCGAACGTGAAGTTGAGTCACTCATCAGCAGGTTGAGGATGATAATAGCATACGATGCTGATCGGAATAGGAAGCCACGCTTGTTCCTAGTGTGGCCGCTTCGCTGCAGACTTTCGTGCGAGCACGAGGTCCTCGAAAGTAGGCGCTTGAGCGACGGTATGCACAGGCTCGATCGGGCGTAACATGTGTAAAAGCAACGTGACTTGCCATGTGCCTGCCACGGTGGCGGACCTGCGTGGACAAGTGTAAGCTGTATGGGCATCGTGCGACTAAATAGCACATCATGACGGGGGATTACGACGCGCGCGTTTAACAAGACCAATGCCTGTGAGCCGATCCGTTGCTGATTGAATCCCAAGTGGCTGCCATGAGGACGAGCACCGCTCTGATCTTCTCATTGACCACGGTGGGGCAGGCGTTTGCGCAGGATGTCGATGATCGCAGTCCTCACAGCGAAGCCCAGCTCGTTGCCGAGGTTTCAGCCGTCAGGCCAGGGGAGGCTTTCACCGTCGCCCTGCGATTGCTGATGGACAAAGACTGGCACAGCTATTGGCGGAATCCCGGAGATGCCGGTACGCCAACTTCGATAGAGTGGAGTCTGGACCCTGGCTTTCAAGCCGATTCGATGCAATGGCCTTACCCTGAGGCGATCGCTGCTCCACCCCTGATGAGTTTTGGCTACCGTGACGAGGTCTTTCTTCTCGTAGAGATCACACCTCCACAGGACTTGGTGTCGGGGGCGACGTTGCTGCTTGAAGGAGAAGCCTACTGGTTGATCTGTACCGACATCTGTCTTCCGGCCGAGCAGCATGTAACCCTGGAGCTGCCCGTGGCGGAGTCGGCCCGACTAGACGAGCGCTGGGCATCCACCTTCGCAGCCACCAGGGACCTGTTGCCGAAGTTGATCGACGGATGGGAAACTGAGGCGCAGTCGACAGGAAATGGGTACACGCTGCAGGTCCGGTCGGTGGACGGGAGGAGCCTCTGGGGTGGGAGTCCTCATTATTTCTCGATCGACGAGGCCGTTGTGGCTGCGGCGGCGCCACAGTCGGTCATCCGAGACGGTGGATCTCTCACAATACACCTGATCGAGTCTAGCTACGCGTCCGGTCCGGCCACGCGGTTGAACGGGGTGTTGGTTGCACCCGAAGGTGAGACCTGGGACCAGGCCGGCCGGTTCAGGGCGTTGGCGGTCGATGTTCCCGTGTCTCAGACATCCGGCGGGCCGACGCCGCTGAACCGTGAGGCGGCTGCCGTGACGTTCGCTATGGCGCTGGTGTTTGCTTTCCTGGGTGGCTTGTTGCTGAACCTAATGCCGTGCGTCTTCCCCATACTCTCGATCAAGGTTCTCGGGTTCGTCCACCGGGGCGGCGAAGCACGGTTCAAAGCCGGTGCTCATGGCCTGGCCTTTGGGGTCGGCGTGATTCTCTCCTTCTGTGTCCTAGCCGCCATGATCCTCATGATTCGAGCGGGGGGCTCGCGCCTCGGTTGGGGATTCCAACTTCAGTCACCGGTCTTCGTTGCGGCCATGGCGATCCTCTTCTTCGGCTTGGCGCTGAACCTGATGGGTGTGTTCGAGGTCGGAACGTTAATGGCACGGTTTGGAGGCCGAGTCGCGCAGCCGGAGGGGCTCGGCGACTCGTTTGCCAGCGGAGTCTTGGCAACCGTGATTGCCACGCCCTGCACAGCCCCCTTCATGGGTGCCGCTCTGGGATTCGCGTTGATGCAGCCAACCTGGGAAACCATGCTCGTCTTCGCCGTTCTCGGGTTGGGGATGGCAGCACCGTATGTCGTCTTGTCGATGTCGCCCGCGCTTTTGGGGCTGCTGCCACGCCCTGGTGCGTGGATGGAGACCCTGAGACAACTGTTGGCGTTTCCGCTTCTTGGAACGGTCATCTGGCTGATCTGGGTGTTTGGACGTCAAACTGGAGTGAACGGTGCAGCCCATCTTCTAGCCGCACTCATGCTGCTATCGTTCGCAGGGTGGATTATCGGTCGCTGGAAGTTCCAAGTAGTTGGGATGCGCACGCGACTGCTGACTAGATCAGTTGCTGTCGCGGCTCTCACGCTGGGTGTGGCCTTGGTTGTTCGTGGTTCGAGAGGAGAGGATGGTGTCATTGGAAGCTCGCACTGGCAGCCGTTTTCCCAAGAGTTAGTGCAACAGCTTCGCTCAGAAGGACAGCCTGTCTTTGTGGACTTCACGGCCGCGTGGTGCTTGAGTTGTCAGGTCAACGAAAGAGTTGTCCTCTCATCGAGCACGGTTAAAACGGCATTTGCAGAGAGCAACGTAGCTGCACTGCAGGCCGACTGGACCCGCTTCGATCTGGCCATAACTGAGGCATTGGAGAGTTTTGGTCGCAGTGGTGTGCCACTTTATGTCCTCTACCCAGCCGATCAGGAACGGCCTCCGCTGATACTGCCGACGATTCTGACAAAGAAGGGAGTTCTCGAGGCGTTGCGATATCTGACCGACACGGCACAGCAGTCATCCACCTCAGCCGTGATTGCGCGATGAATGCAAGCCAAAGGAGAGGGTTAGGTCGGTGATGACTACTGACGGCACCAGCCGCTCTCCACCGCTCAACGTGCTGCTGTTCGGCTCCCCTACTATACTAGTAGAAGGGAAAGAACCAGCGGGCGATGTGCTATGGCGCAAACATGTTGCACTAGTTGCGTATCTGGCTCTCTCACCTGATTGCGAGCGCCCGAGGGATTATCTCATGGGGCTGCTGTGGGCCGACAAGCCCCAATCCAACGCCCGTCACTCACTCAATGAAGCTATCCGCCGTCTACGCTCCGGGTTGGGCACAGAGCGGTTGCTGTCGCACGGCGACACTATCCGACTGTCCAGGGACGCACTTGAAGTCGACGTATTGCAGTTCGAAGGCTTGCATCACAACGATCCTGAGGCCGCTCTGGCGCTGGTGCGTGGCAGTTTCATGGAGGGATTCTCCGTAGAGGATGCACCGGATTTCGAGGATTGGGTTTCCGAGCGACGGAGCCAGCTTGGCAGGGAGACCTCGGCATTGCTGCTGCTCCGAGGAGATGCTGCGCTTGCGGCCGGTCGGTTCGACCAGGCTCAGGAGGACGCGAGAGCCGCGCTCAAGTCCAATCCGTTCCTAGAGCCTGCCGCGGGTCTCTTGATGCGGTCAGCCGCCTTGTCAGGTGATGCCAGCGGAGCCCTGGCGGCGTTCAGGGAGTTTGCGGTGCGACTCGAGGGTGACATCGGAGAAGAGCCGGGGAAGGAGCTGACGGATCTGGCAGACCGGATCCGGGAAGACACGTGGCGTGGTGCATCCGGTGATGAAGTAGATCTGGAACCTAGGCTGGTTGGCAGGGACGCCGAGCATCGGGTTGCGTTCGCTGTGGTGGAACAGGGGGTAACTGCCGGACCCCGCTGTCTGTTCATCGTGGGCGATCAGGGGCTGGGCAAGACACGACTACTGGGTGAGTGTGTCAAACGGCTGGCTCTGAGGGGAGCAATGGTAGCGACCGCTCGACCTCTGGCAAGTGACCACGACGCTCCGTGGAGCACGTTGCGACTCCTAATGCGGAACGGCCTGGCGGAGGCGCCGGGTATTGCCGCTGCGGATCCAACTGCGCTGTCAATCCTGGCGGCGGTCGTGCCGGAGCTTGCACAGAGATTCGAACCAACCGAGCCGAGCGATACGGCGGAGGTGGTTGCCGCAATGAGATCACTGCTCTCAGCAGTTGCCGATGAGCATCCGGTTTGTCTGGCTCTGGACGATGCGCACTGGGCCGACGACCTCACTGTCACCGCTCTGAGTGCGGCAATCGGTCAACTGGAATCATGCTCTGTCTGTCTGCTCATGACGGCAGACACCTACCGCGAGAACCGCGTCTCTGCAGAATTGATGAGGCTGAGAGGCGAAGTCGGCAGGACCCTGCCGGGTGCGGTTGTTTCCCTCAAACCACTGGCCGCTGAAGAAATCCGGGGACTAGTGGATCAGCTGTCAGAGTGGTGTACCTCCTCTAACGAGGTAGACCGGTTGGCGAGGCGGATCAACGTCGAAGCGGCAGGAAATCCGTTCATCGCGGTGACGTTGCTGCAGAGCCTTGACCGAGCGCCCACGCTCAAAGAGGACCTACTACAATGGCCTGCCGAGGGAGCGACACTGGACTCGCCACTGCCGTTCTCCGTCCCCGATCTGGTGAAAGTGGCGATTGTGGCCCGTGTGTCAGATCTCGATGAGAAGAGCCTTAGTGTGTTGCGGGCGGCAGCAATAGGTGGAACGGCGCTGGACGAAGAGCTCCTCAAGGCGTTGACTGGTTTCTCCGATGGAGAACTCGAGCAATCATTGGACACCCTCGAGAGCAGACGCTTCATAGCCTACAACCGTGTGAGATATGCCTTTACGGCGCCCCTCTTTGCTCAAGTGGTCAGGGCGGAATGTCTCACTCGTGGCCAGAGACAACGGCTCCGCAGACAAGCACTGAGTGAGCTCCAAGGCCGCGAGGATCTGGAGTCGCGGGTCCTGGCAATCGAGCTGTGCTCAAGGACGGACCCGAGTGAGACCGCAGTGCAGGAAGCGCTTGAAGTGGCGCGATTTGCCATGGCGGCCGGTTCCGATCGCACCGCCCGGCGGGCTCTGGCGGCAGCCGAGAGGATGACTGAGCGGCACCGTGGTGAGAGTGGATTGCAGGTTGAGGCCCTGCGGGAGGAACTCAACCGGCAACACTAGCAGCTGATCGAGTGGAGGGCCGGGTGCCGTACTACGTCCGTGTTGCTAGGGTGCAACGGTTTTGCCAAAGGCTGGTCGCTTGTGTTGGAGGCTCGGCCTGTCACTTGCAGCTGAAAAAATGGCGGGATGCGTCGGTGCAGCGAAGTTCCTCTGGTATTATCATCGGGGAGATCTTAGATTTGGGCCGTTTTCGGCAGGCTATCGCAAGTGCCTGGAGGGGCGCCAATGGCTGAGAAGCGGAAGCGGAAGCGCGAACGTCGCAAGGACAAGCGGAGAGCGGAGAGCGATCGTCGATCAAACGACGATCGCCGGGAGGATGAGCGTAGAGTCGATGCGATTGTCCTTCCGGTAGGGCAGAGGAGTGGGGATGACCGACGCGATGGCGACTGGCGCCGTCAGGATGAGCGACGGGATAGCTCCGATCGCAGATTGCTGGACTAGCGGACAGTATCCGGAATAGTCCCAAGATTGAGCCATATAATGACTTAGAGCCGTCGGCGCGCCGCTAGGTACGCCGACGCTTTCCTTTCTAGCAAGCATTGCCTCGTTTTTGGGAAATCCATAGTTTCTGATGAGGAAGCTGACCGGTCCGCACGGCTCGTGGGCTGGTCGTTAGCGTTTTGTTCGCGCCCGAGGCAATAACCCCAACAAAGGAGGTGATCCATTGTCTAGTCTAGGTACCGCCCGCAACCTGGCATGGGCAAGCGATCGCCGCACGGATCTTTGATCCGGACCGAATCGCATGATCTCCACTGCGCCGGCGAGTGCCAGTGTGGCATCGGTCCGGGTTGCGGAGGTAAGAGCGACACGCCGTCGGTAGTTCGGTTCCGGCGGCGTTGTCCTTGTTTGGATGCTCGCAAGGGCACAGGTAACCGAAGAGCTTCAACGGGAGTGCCACGTCATTCCTAAGGAAGTAGCGAAAGACGACAACCAGCGTCGCTGTCCGTGGTGCTGGGAGCTGATAGCACGGGCTGCAACTAGCTGCGATCACTGCGGCAAAGAAGTCCACCCGCTGCCTGACACGAGTCCGGTTGCGTCTGAGGGCCCTGCCGCTGAATCTGCATTGCCGGGGGTGGTAGCAGGAAGTGGCACCCAGCCGCTGGTGGAGCCACCGGTTCCCACAGTGGATCTGGAGAGCCCATCAGGGGTGGCGACGTGGTGGGTCACGGCAGTTCTCGTATATGGTGTGCTACTGTTCGGGGTGGCGGTAGCCGTCCCATTCCCTCCGGCCGGGTTTGCCATTGGCTTACTCGCAGCTGAGATCATTGCAGCGTACTTGATCAACCGAGCGATTTGGCAGCGAGCCCGTCAGTGGCCGGCGAGCAAAGTGAGAAGACTCGTCATGTACCTGATCGTGGCGGTAGTTGTACTCATAGCCCTGGGCTGGATCCGTCGCCGATTCCTTGGATAGCGAGGTCTTCCGGACCGCTTCGGATTCGCCGGGGGCAATGATCGTCTATCCACAGCCTCATGGTCGAACCCCATCTTGAAGTTGAAGCCAAACTGGTGATCATGTCGGAGGGCCCCCAGGTGGTAGCCGACGAGATCGCTCTGTTGACCTCCATATCCGGCTGGACGCTGACGGACCGCCGGTCTGTTGCCACCCGTGATATCTACTTCGACCTACCTACTCGTTCTCTGGAAGAGCGGGGGATCGCCCTGCGGTTGAGGTCGATGGCGGACGACGTGCTGATAGCGGTGAAGGGACCAGAGATCGGAGTTGGACGAGCTCTGCAACGGGAAGAACTGGAGTTGGCATGGGCAGGTGACGCACTGGATCGTATCAGCGACCGGCTTCTCTCTTGGGGAATCGAGATCCCAGAATGTCGTTTGTACAGCGCCTCGCGGGAGCCGCACGACGTGCTTACCACTCTGGGATTGGTGCCAGTACAGGACCGCAAAACCCGCCGAAGGCTGGGACATGTGCGACAGACCCCGCTGAGTGGGAATGCAATAGCTGAACTTGCCGTGGATGAAGTCATTTACCACATGGCTGGCAGAAACGTGCGGCATCACGAGGTCGAGATCGAGTTGTCAATCTCGAGTGGCGGGGCGGTGTTGGAAGAGTTGATCGATTGGCTTTGTCAAAGATGGCCGGTCCTCGAGGTTTGGCCGCATAGCAAGTATGCGACCGGCAAAGCGATTGCAGCGTTGCAGGAACGCGCCGATCTGGAAATCGACGGCAGTGGCCTCATGTCGCTGTCGACTTACCGCCGTCTTTCCGAGTGGCTGAGCGATCACCGGGGCCGCTGAACAGCAACCCCACTTGCGCTTGCCACACGTAGCCTTCGGCCGTTGCCGTCAGTTTGGGGAGTGGGTACCGGTCCCGCCGTAATTGCGGTCACGACCGATCGCTGGTCCGGAGATGCGGATACCACGGTCGTTGTTCATCACTGCTATCGTTTGCTTGATAGAACCAGCAAACGGCTCAGCTCGTCCATTCTTACCGAACGGATCGGTGTACCACGTGTCGGGACCGTCTTCATTGGTGATCGTGTTGCTGTTGATATCCACGAAGCGGCGTACACCATTGAACAGCGAACGTGAATCGGAGTACAGCAGGTCCGGTATGGTATAGCCTGCAGTTGATTCCTCGCATTCTTCCGCGCGCGCGAGATCCCCGTTGGCCTCGATCTCGTAACACAGGTCGATGCTGCGTCCAACTCCGTCGGGTTGGCTTGGGTCATAATACCTGCTGGGGAATAACACTTGAAAGTAGGGATTGAAGGAGGCCAGACGGCGACCACTCTCCGTCCTGATGCTCTGAGAGATTTCCCAACTCTCGCGTAGTCCCGACCCGAAATTGGATTCCTCTCCGGCGCCCACCAGGATATGCTGTTCAACGCAGGAGCGGTCGGGTATCGCGCGCTTCCCCCCACCTGCTGGTGAGCTAGCCGGTACTGCGGTTCCGACCGTCACATGTCTATCTCTGTCGCACGAGGCAACGAATTCACCGGGTGTACCAATGGTGGTCATTATGGTCACGTGCATCTCGGTCCCATCACTGCATCGGATGTGGTAGGAGAGTTCGTGTAGGTTGTTGGTGAAAGCATCTTTTGAGTGCGAGCCTTGGTGCATTTTCGTGAGGAAATCGCATGTCACCGAGAACAGGCTAGTCGCCACAGCGTCACCGAACTTCATTTCCATGTCGTTTTCCCACTCGACTTTGTGACCCACGTGATCTTCGTGCCGCGGTGTGGTGGGATCGTATATGTCCAATATTTGGTTTGCGTATCCAAATGGAATGGGACCTACCTTGCCAAACAGATCGGATCCGCTGGGGTCGCGCCCGTGGTCATGTCCAAACGTGCACCCGGTCGCTGGGTCCACCGGGGGGTGCCAAGTCGGGTACAGCAGACCATCCGGTCCCACCACGGAGTAGGTGTTGTGGATCTCTGGCGTGCAAGTGTCCTCTGGACCGGGTTGCCAGACGTCGTAGGACTGGCTCAGTCCCGAGGCACTTTCAGGCGATACTGTGCCGTCAGTGGTACAGCCTGTCAGAGCCAAGCCCGACGCCAGGATCGAGATGCACGGCAGTCGAAAGACGAGCTCTCTTTTCATGTGGTCCCCCTTCAAAACACTCCAGTGATTGCTGAACTCACCGCCACCCGATCGCGATCCCGAGTTGAATCCATGTGAGACTCACGTCGGGTACTCGGTCATCACCCTGTTCCAGATCTGAACTGAGAGATCCCATGAAAGTGAAATACGGGCTGAGCGAGAAATCTCGACCAAGGCGGAACTGATAGCCGACTCCCAACTGTACTCCAAACGTATTGAACGTAAACGGATCCGTATCCTCGTCCTCGTTGGCATTGGCCTTGTACGCGACCGCTCCGATGCCACCTTTCAAGAAATAGCGTACCTTGTCAGGTACCGGATGCCAATAGATCACTGCTAGCAGGGTCCCCGCGGAGCTCGTTATGTCTTCTTCGTTCTTTCTCCACCCGCTTGCCTCACCACCCAAAGCGAGCTCCTGGTTGAGGCGCAGGCCGATTCCCAGTTGAACTGACGGTCCGGCTTTACGATCACCTTGGCAGATTTCGCAATGGACCCGAGTGAGTCCAGCCCCAATGCCGCCGGTAATCCATATACCACCTGGCTGTTGCTGGGCCGAGAGGGGTCCGACAGCGCAGGTTAGGGAGACGGCCGCTGTGAGGGCAGTTCTGGGAAAGAGCATCTACTCCGCCTGACTCGATTGGGGGAAGCCCAGATGACCGGAGACCCAAAGCTGGGGAATATGACAGGATGCCCCTTGCTTGCCGGTGATCCAGGTCACGTAGCAGCGTGTCAATCCGGAACTCGCTCGAGGCAACCGACGTACGTCGTCCTTGCTCGGTCCGCCGAGGTCGACTCGACTGTGTAACCTGTTTAGCTTTTTGTAGCGTTACGTATTGTGATTTGAACCTGCGACATTGATAGCACTGGAGTTCTAACGTGAAGAGACCGGATTCCGAGTGGAAGAAGCAACTGACGGCTGAACAGTATCGGATAACTCGAGACAAGGGTACCGAGCCCCCTTTCACGGGTCGGTACCACGACTGCAAGGATTCCGGTGTGTATCGCTGTGTCTGCTGTGGGAACGAGTTGTTCGATTCCGCTGCCAAGTTCGACAGTGGTACCGGCTGGCCCAGCTTCTTCCAACCTGTTGAGGATCAGGCGGTTGCAACCGCGGAGGATCACAGCCTGTTCATGTCACGAACCGAGGTCGTATGCAGCAGATGTGACGCCCATCTGGGACACGTTTTTCCTGACGGACCGGAGCCCACATGCTTACGCTACTGCGTCAACTCGGCCGCTCTCCAACTGGAGGATAAGACTGAAAGGGATGAGTGATCCGGAAAACCTGCTCAGCTAGGTGGTGTGAACCGCAGCTTACCGTCCTCACTCACAGTGGCATTTCCTTCCGTAGGCAGCCCAGCCAGAGCTGCTGATGTCAGCTCCACTACGGGAATGGTGGGGTAACCCAGTTCGCGCGCAACCAAGACTCCGAGCACCAGGATGGCATCGTGCCGAGCTAACAACAACGCAGCCGGCGCAGTCCCGTTCCGTAGTAGCTCTAGCATGATTGCACTCGAGGAACTGGACCCGATAGTCGCCCCGATTGCCAAGACCCTGTGGCTGATGCAGTTGCCGTGGTCTGGGTGGCGCGGATCGCAAACGCACCCTGTAATTGGATCCACTCCGCCCCAGAAACTGATTGGTGCCGCGAGTCTCAAGAGCCGGCCCTCGGCCTCACCCCGCACTAGTACTCTGCCGGACACTGTATTCGTCAACTGTCAACTCCAGAGCGATTCGTCGCGTACGATACGGCCGGCTTGAGCCGACGCCACACAGTCCTCGATGCTACCATACACCACCTCATACCCTGTGTTGGCCGGTGTATAGTGGGCGAATTTTCCGGAATTTGTCATCAACACTCCGTCACTTGCCGGGAGAATCGGAGTCACAACAACACAAGTGTCAACCACGATCTCGACACCGCGGTTGATGAGTGCAGCAGCCGCACCACTGGATTCGAGTTCCTCCCAAACACTCCTTCCCGTGCAGACGTAGAACGGTACGACAAACCGTTTGTCGCTCGATAACTCCACGAGATGGCGGAACTCGTCTAGCGAAAAGTGCGGGCTTCCCACCGCGACAGCGTCTAACTCGTGAGTCTGCACTGTGGAGAGGTGGTCACGGGTAGAACGGATCATCTCTGGCGTCAACCGAATGGTCTGCAATGGTGCGATACCCCCCAGAGCAGCCGCGACGTCAGGTGCCTCCGGGGTCACGCCGGCGATATGGAACAGCCCGACTGCACCAGATGAAGATGCGGCTGCGCCAAAGGCTTTGAGCCGATCTTCAGACAAATCCGATGGCAAGCCGTCGATCACTGCGATTTCCCCTTCGCAGGCGGTTCCCAGCCACGTCCCCAACACGGGATAGAAGACGTCGGTCTGCAGCAGACGGTGCGAAAGTGCAGCGGTTTCCACGACGATCCTAGCACGTCGGTTCTCGTCGAGGTGCAAGCCCACTAGAGGAGCACGCCCTGTGAGAGCGCAACAGATGTCGAAGAAGTCGCCGTATCGGTTGGTTCGTGCTCCAAGGACAGAATTTGCGAACGCTACTGCATTGCTCTCACCCCAGGCCACTTGTTCTCCAAGGCCAGGACGGTGACCTGCCTGGTACGGTGCGCAAGTCCATGTTGGCCGGCAACCCAACTCCACGTACGCCGACATTTGACGACGCGCCATGTTCTTTTCGTGGGGGGCGCTGCGTACTCGCTGGGGGGTTAGAAGATCCAGCGCTCCGACATTCAACGTCGTTGGCACACAGACCTTTCCTTCCAAGTCCACTAGACGCTCGGCGAACTCCACTCCGCCATCGCCATGGTATAGGCAACCGTCGATATGCGCTGATGTGATTGTGACCAACTCCTGGGCACCCATGAGCCGGGCCATCTCAGCAACGACCCGCATGGCCGTCTGGGCGGCCGCACCGGCGCTGCCATTCGCGATATCGGTCTCTTCTCTGGTCAATCGTACCGTCGTGGCCGAATACCTCCCTTTCTCTACACTTCCTGCTTCTTGCGGTACACCTCTATCCAGCTGGACACCGACAGCCGGGTGCAAGCTTCACATCTGGGCCTCAACGATTTCCAGGATCTCGCGCTCGAGGACATCGGCTTGTTGCTCGATCTGCCTACCTCTTTCGAGGATCTCGTTGATGAATTCCTTGTCATCGAGATCGCTGGCATTGATCTTCACGTTGAGCAGAGCACCACGAACCGCAAGGCGCGCGCAAAGGGCGCCTACTCCCGCGTCGGAAACCGATGCCGGGTTTCCAGTTTCTGCCATGGCTTTCATGACATCCATCGACTCGTAGGCTTTCTGTAGAACGTCGAAGGGGATCCGGATCGCCCCTCTGGTTGCTTCTTGGATGGCCTTCTTGCGGTATTCCTGCTCGGCGGTTGTTCCTCGTGGAAGTCCAAATGCTTCCATCACTTTGTTGAATGCTTCGGTGTCCTCATCTATCAAATGCAGTAGTTCGCTGTGAAACGCCTTGCCTCGTTCGGCCCAATCTGAGAACTCCTCCCAGCGGTCGTCCCAACCCCGCTTGTGAGATGACAGATTGGCGACCATTGTTCCCAGAGCGGCCCCCATCGCACCAACTGCTGCAGCCACGGATCCACCGCCAGGGGCGGCAGATTCCGACGCGGTTTCCTCCACGAATTCGGTCACGGACAGGTCAACCAGCTTTTTGGTGAGCCCGCTGGCAATGGCGTACTCGATGATCTTCTCTTCGGGTTTGAACGGACCGAGATCATCCAAGCCCAGAGACTTGACGGCAATCTTGATTATATCGTGGTCGGGTATGCCGATCGAACGCTTTTGCTTTCTTAGGAAGTACTTACCGGCATCTAACATCGACTTCAGCGGAATGAGCCCGACCAACTCCGATCCTGTAACCCGTATTCCTCGTGCCCGTGCCTTGTCCCGTACCTCGTCGAACGCGATGTGAACAGGAGTCACATCTATGTTGGTGAGGTTCATAGAGATCTGTGCAGTTCCGTACTCTTCGATGAACCAACCGATCGCCTTGACGCATCTCAGGGTACCGGGAGTCCACAACGGCTCGCCGTTGTCATCTCGCACGATCTCGCCGGTGAGCGGATCACCCCTCCTCTTCGTGCGACCTCTCTCTCTCACGTCAAACGCGATAGCATTGGCCCGGCGAGTCGAGGTCGTGTTCAGGTTGACGTTGTAGGCAACCAGGAAGTCTCTTGCGCCAACGGCCGTGGCTCCGGCACGCGCGTTGAACTCGGCGGGGCCGAAGTCAGGTCGCCATTTGGGATCACGCAGTTTTTCCTCGAGCCCCTCATATTCACCTGATCGCACGTGTGCGAGATTGCGCCGCTGCTCGTGGAATGCGGCATTCTCATAGCAATAGACCGCAATGCCGACTTCGTCCCCCAACCGCTTCGCCAGGACTCTTGCGTGCTCAACTGTCTCTTCCATGGTGATGCCGGAGACTGGCACCAGCGGGCAGACGTCTGCTGCACCGAAACGAGGGTGTTCACCACTGTGCTTCGACATGTCAATCAACTCTGCTGCCTTCGCCACGGCGCAGACTGCCGCTTCAACGACTGACTCGGGTGCACCTACAAAAGTGACAACTGTGCGGTTGGTAGCCTTTCCGGGGTCGACGTCCAGGAGAGTTGCTCCTTCAACGCTCTCAATCTCATCGGTGATCAGTCTTATGATTGACAGGTCGTTCCCCTCACTGAAGTTGGGAACGCACTCAATCAGTTGCTGTGTCATCTATGCTTTCCTCTGTAGTTGAGTACCCGCTTTGCGTCTTGTTCCTCAATCTAGTGCATCATGCAGAATTGGTAGACGACCCGTTCGAGGATGTGGCCACCACGTTCAAGTTGCTCGATCGGAATCGATTCGTTCGGCTTGTGGGCAACTTCAATGGACCCGGGTCCGAATATGGCACAGTCTAACCCCAACGATTGCAACCACCCGGCATCCGTGGCGTAGGACACGCTTAGGGTCTGGGTCTGTCCCACTTCAGAACAGAGCGCTTGATAGATCGGTGACTGGTCGTCCAGCAGCATTGGAGGGGCTTCCCCGCCGAGGTCGATTTCGTAGGTGCTGTCGGCGAGAGCGACAGAAACGACACCGGTAACTCGTTGGATGATGCTGTGCTTGTCCATTTCCGGAAGCAGCCTTATGCCGCACTCCAACACGCAGCGGTCAGGAACGATGTTGATTGCCGATCCACCGGTCACCCGACCCACGTTCAATGCGGCGTAAGGTACCTCCGGGAAATACTCGCCATACGGGGGATTCTCGTTTTCCAATTGCTCTCGCAGATATGACAAACCAGCGATGAGTTTTCCGACTGGTTCGATTGCGTTACGTCCTAGGTGCGGATATCCGCTGTGAGCACTGGTGCCGGTTACAGTGATCCTGAACTCGAGGTGCCCTTTGTGCATCCTTATCACTCGCAAACCCGTCGGTTCTCCGATGATCGCGTTTCTTGGCAGGACTGCAGGATCACTCCATGTCTTGACCAGCCGCTCTGCGCCGATCGTTCCGACTTCCTCGTCATATGTGAAGATCAGCATCAGGGACTTTGCGAGATCGGCAGATGTTGATTCGAGGGCCGCATTCATTGCTAGCGCTAGAAAGCCCTTCATGTCGCAGGCACCGCGCGCAACATACTCATTCCCGCTGCGAGTGAGTCTGAACGGATCGCTCTGCCACTCCGGTTCATCGGCGGGCACCACGTCCATATGGCCGGAGAGGACCAGACCATTTCTGTCCTCGTCTGCTTCAGGACCCAGGGAGATAACCAGATTGGTCTTATTGCCGTCGGACGACGGGTTGCGCTCAATACGGACTGCCGGTCGATCCATGTAGTTACAGATGAAGTCGGCGATGGGCAGGTTGCTATTACGACTCGTGGAGTCAAAGCCCACGAGACAACTCAGTAGTTCTGCATTACTTAATGAGAGGGTCACGGTCAGAATATCCTTACGAACTCGAGGCTGGAAGTAGATGTGGCCCGCGTGTGGCTCGTACCCGGGGATTATACCGGCTGTGAAGAAGTCTGCCAATGGATGCTAATCTGAAAACATGGCAACACTTGCCTCACGACGTACTGCGGGTGAGCTTTGCCTCGTTTCGCCGACTGAGAGAAGACACGGCTATGCGGACACCGTGTTGGGTCATTCATTCGGGATTCTACAGCACAAAGAGGAGACGGAGGAGGGCCGATGCCAGTCACGCTTACGTTCTTGGGACATGCCGGATTCGTACTTGAAGATGGTGAACACTCAGTGGCCATTGATCCGTTCTTGACCGGGAATCCAGTAGCCACCCTGAAACCGGAAGAGATTCACTGCCAATCGATAGTACTCACCCATGGTCATGCTGATCACTTGGGTGACACCGTGGCCATTGCCAAGGCAAACGGCGCGACGGTCTATGCTGCATTCGAGATTGCCGGGTATCTGGGCGATCAGGGCTGCAATACTGAGCCGGCAAATCCCGGCGGGAAGATCAAGGGAGATTTCGGCTGGGTCGCGTTCACTCAGGCCTTTCACTCTTCATCCTATGAGGGCCGCTACATGGGGATGCCGTGCGGTGTCGTGGTGAGGTTGGGAGGCAAGACGGTTTATCACTGTGGTGACACTGGTCTGTTCAGCGACATGAAGTTGATCGGGGAGATCTACCAGCCCGACATAGCACTGATCCCGATTGGAGACCGCTTCACCATGGGACCGGAATTGGCGACCAAGGCTGCCGAGTGGATCAAGCCGAAGGTCGCTGTGCCGATCCACTACAAGACGTGGCCGCTACTTGTGCCGGACACCTCGGGGTTCACTCCCGCAGGCATTGAGGTAAAGGTGATGGAGCCAGGCGAGAGCTGGCAGTACCGGTAGGTATGGCAGGTGTCGTCAGTCGCCTGATGTCAGCAACGTGGCGGATTTGAGATCGCTGGCGGAGGCCGTGAACAAATTGTCCGCGATCTCCGCTGTCTCTTCCGCCTCGCGCCAGCGCCGTTCCAGCCACTTCAACTGACCTCGCAACGCCTGACGTTCGGTCTCTTCGTGCGCTGCCATCTCCAATGCGAGGCGTACGTGAATGGGGTATTCCCTCAGGCCTTTCCTTCCCAGGCCTTCTCGCCTCAATTGCCTGGCCGTTGCCTCTATGTACTCCGCGGCGTCCCCGACGTACTCGAGCTCCCTGACCGCGTCCAAAACCTGGCTCTGGGATGCACCGAAACCGTTGGCAACCGGAAGCATCAGCCCGAGGACATGAGTCGCCTGAGTTCCCTCGTATCCCTCCCACCCTACCGAGTGAGGGAGTTCCAACCGCCATCCGACGTCCGTGCTGGCAACGCGGAGCTCTGGAGCGTGCCCGGTCCGCACAAACGAATAGTCCAACGTATTGATGCGCACCTTTGCGATGATGCGTCCAAGCAGCCGTTCGATTCGGTCGGGTCCTGCGCTCCTCAAGACCTCCTCGGTTCCCGCACCGGCCATCATCCCGATACCAATGGCCGCCGGCGCTCCTACTAGCAGAGCTACTCCGGCGCCAACCAGGCCACCGGCC
>JBDGXD010000130.1:0-11052 GCA_039584755.1 Gemmatimonadota bacterium | reverse complement strand
TGAAGAGACGGTTCGAGACGCGTTGTATGTCGCGTGAGACCCGATGATCAGAGAATCGCCGAATGGCGACCGGTTGTGGGATGTCGTTGTTGTCGGTGCCGGACCAGCCGGAGCCACCGCAGCCACTCACCTGGCCGACTCCGGGCATTCCGTCCTGCTACTCGACAAGCACCCGTTTCCCCGCGACAAGGTGTGTGGTGATGCGTTGATCCCGGACGCACTGAAGAGCCTGAGAACGCTGGGCCTGTACGACCGCGTCCGACAGGAAGGATTCCCGGTCGACTGCATCACCGTACTGAGCCCCTCCGGTATTCGCGTCGAAATACCCGCCCACTGTGTCACACTGAAGCGAAGACAACTCGACAAGTTGATCGTCGACGAGGCGGTTGCGCGTGGTTGCACGTTCGAGGTAGCGCTGGTGCAGAGAATTCGGCAGGAGAAAGACGGAAACATCTCCGCTGACGTGGCGCACTTCGAACGACCGATCCGAGCCCGTATCGCTATTCTCGCCACAGGTGCTGACATCACCCTGCTCGAAGACCTGAGCATGGTTGACCGCAGACAACACAATGGGATTGCGGCACGCTGCTACGTCAATTCCCCGGTGCGAATCGACGATCTGGTTGTGTCGTTCGACCGAGCCATCGCTCCAGGGTACGCCTGGATCTTTCCCATGGGCAACAACGAGTACAACGTGGGATGCGGCGTGTTCTTCAACGGGAACAATGCCGGCAGTATCAACCTACGAGCTGCCTTTGCCAGATTCGCGTCCAGCCCGATAGCAGAAGATCTAATGGACCGGGCCAGCTTCATCACCCAACTGGAGGGTGCTCGCCTTAGGGCTGGTCTTGCAGGATCGGCCTTCTATAATGGTGGTGGAATACTGTCAATCGGCGAGACCGCTGGTACAACGTATCCGTTCACCGGCGAGGGGATCGGTAAGGCAATGGAGACTGGATCGCTAGCCGCTAGTCAGATCCGGACAGCCTTGCGGGACACCAGCCGAGTGCCACTGCGAGAGTTCAAGTCAAGGGTCGATGAACAGCTCAAGCCGCGGTATTTTGGATACGATGTAGCTCAACGCTGGATCTCCAAGCCCTGGCTGAGCGATCTGATCGCCATGAGGGTTCGCCATAGCAGAAGATTGCAGCGTCTGACCACCGGAATCATCAACGAAACAGCTGACCCTAGATCCGTCTTCACCTGGCGAGTTCTGCTTCCGCATTGGCTTCGCTGGTTCGGCCGGGATTAGATGATCATGACCATCGTGGCTTCAACACTCGAGGTTTCGGACCGTGCGTTCTGCGAGGACATGCTGCCCAAGGTGTCCCGCACTTTTGCCGTTTGCATTCGGTTGCTGCCACGCGATCTGGAGCATGCTGTGTTGGTCGCCTACTTGTTATGCCGTGTGGCCGATACGCTCGAGGACAGCGCGTCGCTAATGCCGCAGGAAAAGGCGAGACTGTTGGAGGTCTTTGGCAAGTGCCTCGAAAGTGATGGATCTGACGCCGGGTTGCTACGGGACACTTTCCAGTCATATGAGTCCGACGAAGAGTTGCTCGCCCGTGAGGCCGATACGGTGCTGGCGGAGTTCCGGCGACTGCCGCAGGAACAGCAAGATGCGGTACGCCCATGGGTTCAGGAGATGTGCACTGGCATGGCCGATTTCGCCGGCCGTACGAGTGCGACCTCGGACAATGAATCGATTGCTACCGTCGAAGACCTCGAACGATACTGTTACTACGTCGCGGGAACCGTAGGCCACCTGTTGACGGATCTGTTCCAGCAACACACGCCCCATCCCACAGCCAAGCAGTCCGACCGGATGAACTCACTCGCCACCAGTTTCGGACTCGGTCTGCAACTCACTAACATCATCAAGGACGTGGCGGATGATCGGCGTCGGGGGCAGAGCTTCTTACCACGACAGCTGTGTCGTGATGCGGGCATCAGCCCCGCAGAAATCCAGGACAGGGCATATGTCGGCGAGTCCAAGCAAGTGCTGCTGTTGCTGATCTCAAAGGCAAAGGGGCATCTGTGCGATGCCTTGCGTTACTCTACGGCACTACCACGACGCCACTATGGCATCCGAAAGTTCTGTCTTACTTCACTCTTCTTCGCGGTCGCCACGTTGCGACTCGCGGATCGCGATCCACGGTTACTCGATCCCGACAAGAAGGTGAAGATCTCGCGTGCCCAGGTCTATCGCACAATCTTCGTTACCCAGTTGATCGCGCCGGTCAATTGGCTCGTGAAACTGTATTTTCGCTTGCTTGCGGGAGATCTATGGTGGAAGACTTGTAGGGACCAAGATACCGTTCCTCAGGTAGCAACATGAAGAGTCGACTCAACAGATGAAGCAGTACTTAGATCTATTACGATTCGTGCTCGAGCACGGCGCGTCGAAGGAAGACCGTACCGGGACCGGTACGATCAGTACGTTCGGTTACCAAATGAGGTTCGACTTGAACAACGGCTTCCCACTGATCACCACAAAGAACCTACATCTCAAGTCTATCATCCACGAGCTTCTATGGTTCCTGCGAGGGGATACCAACATTCGCTACCTCAATGATCGTGGCGTGCGCATATGGGACGAGTGGGCTGACGAGCACGGAGAACTGGGCCCTATCTACGGGCACCAATGGAGGTCCTGGCCAACCGCCACGGGTGGAACGGTGGATCAGATCGCCGACCTCGTATCGCAAATCAAGCAGAATCCGCACTCGAGACGTCTGGTAGTCAGCGCATGGAATCCCGCCGACGTCCCCCGAATGGCGCTACCGCCGTGTCACGTATTCTTCCAGTTCTACGTGCACGATCGCCGGTTATCTTGTCAGTTGTATCAGAGGAGCGCGGACCTGTTTCTGGGAGTGCCTTTCAATATCGCATCCTACGCCCTACTGACAATGATGGTGGCGCGCGTCACTGACCTTGGTCTCGGGGAGTTCATCCACACCTTCGGCGACGCACATTTGTACGTGAATCATCTTGAACAGGCACGACTACAGGTCCGTCGCGAGCCACGGCCCTTGCCGTCTATGGCGATCAATCCAGCAGTCGCGTCGGTCTTTGATTTCGTGTACGATGACTTCACGCTCAATGGATACGACCCGCATCCTCACATATCTGCAAAGGTGGCCGTATAATCGTTTCCCTAATCGCTGCAGTCTCCGAGAACGGTGTCATAGGCAAAGGGGGAACACTCCCGTGGCATCTTCCTGCGGACATGAGGCACTTCAAGGAATTGACCACGGGTCACACCGTAATCATGGGACGCAAGACGTTCGATAGTCTCAACAAACCACTGTCCAAGCGGCACAATGTCGTCATAACGAGGGATAGTAATTACCGGCCAGCAGGCACCAGTGTAGTGCACTCGCTTTCAGAAGCGCTACACTTGGCAGAGGGAGAGGATGAGGTGTTTGTCGCCGGAGGTGGAGAGATTTACCAGCAGGCAATGCAGTTCGCCGACCGCCTCTATCTGACGGTGGTTCATGCACTGTTTGAGGGCGATGTGATGTTTCCCGAAATCGATGACGGCGAGTGGGAGTTGGCAGAGGAAGTCAGACACGAGTCGGACGGAAGACACAGGGTCTCTTTTTCCTTCAGACTATATCTGCGTGCCGACAAACGGCCCATGTAGCTCCTGAGAGCAACACGGGCCGTCAATCCTAGCGTGACCTACTGAGAGGTCAACCCTTCCCGTCCTCCTCTTCTTTCTTCCTGTCCTCGACGATCTTGCTCGCAACGTCGGGTGGAACTACCTCGTAACTGGAGAAGTGCCACCTGAATGTTCCCCGCCCGTGTGTCATCGAGTGCAGCTGAGTCGAGTAGCGATACATCTCGGCTTCGGGAACGAATGCCTTTACCTTCGTCAAGCGCTTGTCCGGCTCAGTTCCCACAATCTGACCCCGGCGCGACGAGAGATCACCCATCACGTCACCGAGATTCTCCTCGGGTGTCCAGACTTCGATCTCGTGGATCGGCTCGAGAATCACCGGCTTGCACTTCGGCGCCACGGTCCTGAAGGCCATGATCCCCGCCATCTTGAATGCCTGTTCGCTACTATCCACGTTGTGATAACTTCCGTCGTAACAGTCTGCCTTGAAGTCAACCACCGGTGCGCCAGCCAGGACACCCCGGGCGGCAGATTCCCTGACACCCTTGTCCACAGCTGGGATGTACTTGGAGGGTATAGCACCACCAACGATCGAGTTGCCAAACTCGTAGCCCGTGCCCCGGGGTCGCGGCTCAATACGAATCCAGCAGTCACCGTACTGTCCGCGGCCACCAGTCTGCTTCTTGTGTTTGCCTTGACCTTCACCCCTGCTCCTGAAGGTCTCGCGGTACGCAACTTTCGGTTTCCCGAGCTCCGCATGAACGCCGAACTTTCGCTCCAATCGTTTGACCACCACCTCGAGGTGCCGCTCACCCCTTCCGCTTATCAGGGTCTGCCTCAACTCAGAACTGTACTTGTGGTCAAAAGTCGGATCCTCGTCGTGCAGCCGTTGGAGTCCGGTGGACAACTTGTCTTCTTCGCCTCGCTTCGTCACTGCGACTGACAGGATGATGAGAGGTTCGGGGAATGGGATCTTCGAGAAAACAATGGGCTTCCCCTGTGTAGACAATGTGTCGTTGGTGTGCGTGTCACGCAGCTTCGCCACAACGCCGATGTCACCTGCATGGAGCTCCGGGACCTCAGTACGATCCTTCCCTTGAGCGACGGACAGATGGTTGAGTTTTTCCAGCGACTCACGCGGCGCGTTGTACACCTCCGCTCCATTACTCACTTTCCCGGAGTAGATCCTGAAGAGTGAGACCTCCCCAACGTGTGGCTCAGACACAGTCTTGAACACCTGTGCTATGAACGGGCCCTCGTCCCTTGCCTCTACACCGATGTCGGCAGCATCGCCCCACGTCTTGGCGGCCAAAGGGGGACGTTCGCTTGGGGCAGGAACGAGCTCCACGAGTTTAGTCAAGAGCGCCCGTGTCCCATATGTGTTCTCGGCAGAACAGCATAGCAAAGGATACACCTCTCCTCGGGCCATGCCTGCCTTCATGGCCGAAATGGCCTCGTCACGTGAGATTTCCTCGCCGCCCAGATAGCGTTCCAACAGCGCATCGTCCGTGGTTGCTATCGTCTCTATGAGGTCCTGAGAGTATCGCTCGAGCAGATCCTGGTATGCTTCAGGGACATCAGTCTCTTCGTACTCTCCGCTCTTCGTTCCCTTCTTGAACCGGTGACAGCGCCTCGAGAACAGATTGACGATACCGTGGAAATCCGGCCCCTCGCCTACGGGAATCTCGATGGGGACGACCTTGGAGCTCAGGTGCTCCTTTATGTCCTTGTATACTCTTTCGAAGTCTGCATGCTCCTTGTCCAACATCGAGACCACCAGTAAGCGCGGGATCTCACGATCGGTCGCATACTCCCATACCTTCTCAGTACCTACCTCAACGCCCGATGTAGCTCCGACGACGACCAAGGCGGCATCGCTGGCGTACAAACCGGCCATTGCATCGCCGGTGAAATCGAGATATCCAGGAGTGTCGATCAGGTTGATCTTGGTGTCCATCCACTCGGCGTGAGCGAGGGCCAGACTGATGGAGTACTGCCGTTCAATTTCGTCGGGAGTGTAGTCGGTAAGAGCTGTTCCGTCAGGAACCGAGCCATGCCTCTTGCTGCTACCGGCCACGAATGCGAGTGCGTCAACCAGGGTAGTCTTCCCGCTCGCACCGTGGCCAACCACCACCACGTTGCGGATAGCCTCACTTCCATAGACACGCATGTGTCACACCTCCTAAACAGGGGACGGGAACATCGCAGGAAGGGACGCCAATTGTCAAATCCCCACTCCATGCCAGCAGCGAGCAAGAGCAGAATCGCGTCGCACTCCCATCCCTCTATCGTGTATCTCCTGATCGGTTACATTGGTGCCACACACCGCCCCAAGAGGGAAAGTGGATCCAGTACACCCCTTGTCCACGCTCGTAGAGGCCGCTTTGCAAGCCGAGAACACTTCCGATTTCCTTGGGCGTGTCGCCGCCGACACGAGCGAATCGGCGGCTGATGCGCGTGTGTCAATCGAGTACCACGGCGCCGAGACGGTGGTCTCAGCTACTGCGGGTCTATTGCCGGATGAGGCTGTGAGCCCGGAGACCTATTCCTGGCATGATGTTGAAGCCGATGCCGGCATTGTGCTCCGAATCTCCTCCAGATCAGACGTTTCAGGACCGTCATTCACCGATGTGGTTCTGTCCGTCATGACCGCGCTAGCCACTCTGCTGGAGAGACACCATGATAGGAGACGGATCGACGTCAATGTCAGGTCGGTCATTCAATCGAGTCCACTGCCTACGGCCGTTATTCGCAGCGATGGTGTGATACTGAGCGCAAATGACGCGTTCTCTGAACTGACTGCTATTGGGTTGGACCATGCACGTGACAGCTGGTCTCTTATTTCATCGCAGGCGATCGTGGAGGTCACAGCGCTCGAACGCGCTCTAGAAACAGCTGCTTCCGGCACCGCATGGGAGGGTGGCCTCACGATCCAAACGGAAGGAGACCGAAGACCGTGCGATGCGGTGCTCGCTCGCATGGTCCGCGACGAACCCAACGAGCTGCTACTTACCTTGTATGACCGTACCGACCAGCTGCGGGTGCAGAGAGAAGCCATAGCGCGCGAAAAGCTCGCTACTGCAGGCGAGATCGCCAGTGGAGTCGCGCATGAAGTCAACAATCCGCTCGCAGCCATCCGTATCGAGGCAGAATTGCTGCTATCGAGCACGGATAGTAAGGAAGCCGCAGAATCCGCCCAAGTCATAATAAGAGAAGTCGATCGAGCGTCACGCATTGCCAGGATGTTGATCCACCTCACTCGCAGAACAGATCGAGAGCTGCGGCCGATTCAGCTGAACGACCTCATGAAGGAAGTTGTCGACCTTCGATCTCATATGGACCACTGGAAGAACATCGATTTGCATCTGGAACTGGACCCTCTTGTTCCGCCCGTCACAGGGCCAGTTTCCGACCTCAGACAAGTGTTTTTCAATTTGGTCGTGAACGCGGAGGATGCCGTGGAAGGCGCTACAAATGCGGTGATCGAAGCGCGATCGGAATTGGTGGAGTCCGGTATCCGTGTCAGCTTGTCCGATTCAGGATCCGGCGTGCCAGTGGAGATGCGTCAACGCATCTTCGACCCGTTCTTTACGACCAAGGATCCCGACAAGGGCTCGGGACTGGGACTCAGCCTGAGCCACGGCGTAGTGGCTGAACTGGGCGGCAAGATCTGGGCTGAGGAAAGTCCACTGGGTGGTGCCCGCTTCGTCATTGAGCTGCCGCAGGATTCCGATCAGTAGCCGGTCGTGAGCGCACTAGTCGTACTCTCATTTGCGATCCACATCCGGGCTTCGTTGGCCCTGGCGCATTTGCGGCGAGGCAACCGCGTGGGATTCACGGCTGGTGCTCTGGCTCATGGACTGCGGCGTACTCGGGGTGAACTGATCGCGATCTGGGAACACTGCTGGCGCAATCCGAAGTGCTCGACACGCAGGAGACAGCCGTGCATGATCACTGTGCTCAAGAGATTGTCGCTAGGCCAGACCGGAGGTGCAGTCTAGGGTGGAACGACACCTGCTCGAGCTAGCTGGCCTCATCGGCCTGGGAATCGGAGCCACCTGGCTCTCCTGGCGGCTTGGGGTCCCCTCAATTCTGTTGCTGTTGATCGCCGGCTTTCTCGCGGGTCCAGTTGCCGGCGTGTTGGATCCTGATGCTTTGCTGGGCGATCTGCTCTTTCCAATCGTCTCACTTTCGGTTGCGATCATTCTGTTCGAAGGCGGTCTGAGTCTCGATATCAAAGAGCTGAAAGATATCGGACGTGTGATACGCAACCTCGCCACGATAGGTGTGCTCGTCACCTGGGTTGGTGCTACGGCGCTGGCTCACGTGCTGCTGGGATTCAGTCTCGGTGTGGCCACCCTTCTGGGAGCAATCCTAGTGGTGACCGGCCCAACTGTGATCATTCCGCTGCTGCGGCACGTTCGGCCAGCGGCTCGGATTGGCTCCACCGCCAAATGGGAGGGGATAGTCAACGACCCTATCGGTGCCATCCTTGCCGTGTTGGTTTTTGAGGCAATCGTTGCCGGTGGCGGCAGCCACATGAGCGGAGCCGTTCTCGGAGTTGTAAAGGCGCTTGGCGCGGGCATCGTGTTTGGACTTCTTGGGGCCGGCACACTCGTCTACCCCCTGCGGCGGTACTGGATCCCAGACTTCCTGCAGAACCCGGCTGCTCTTGCGGTGGCCGTAGCAGCATTTACACTGTCGAACACGGTACAGACAGAATCTGGTCTGCTCGCTGTGACGGTCATGGGATCTACTCTGGCAAGTCAGAAGCAGGTCTCGGTACGTCATATTGTCGAATTCAAAGAGAACCTTCGCGTCCTACTCATCTCAATACTCTTTATTGTGCTCGCGGCCCGGGTGCCGCTTTCTGTGCTCGCGAGCACCAGAGGGAGCAGCCTCGCCTTTCTTGCAGCTTTGATTCTGTTGGTCCGGCCGCTTTCCGTAGCCGCAGCGACTTGGAGGACAGAACTGAACTGGCGCGAGCGCTGTTTCCTGGGATGGTTGGCGCCACGGGGCATCATAGCTGCAGCTGTCTCATCTGTCTTCGCCCTGGAACTCGCTCGGATCGGGCACCCCGAGGCCCAACGGCTCATACCGATCACCTTCCTGGTGATCGTGGGAACCGTGATCGTATACGGTATCTCCGCAGCTCACGTTGCCCGCAGACTAGGACTCGCCTCTCCCAACCCTCAAGGGTTACTAGTCGCTGGTGCAGATGACTGGGTCCGCTCGCTGGCGGAGCTGCTCCAATCACAAGGATACAGAGTAGTCTTGGTGGACTCGAACTGGAGTCACGTAGCCGCAGCCCGCAGCACAGGCCTTACTGCCCAGTATGGCAACATCTTGGCAGAACAGGCCATGGACGAACTCGAGTTGGATGGTATTGGCCGCCTCTTGGCGATGACGCCCAATGACGAAGTCAATGCGCTTGCCGCGCTGCATTTCAAAGAGATGTTTGGGAGCTCAAACGTCTTCCAGCTAGTGCCCGAAAGCGCGACTGCGGGCGGCGATGATCCTACAATCCCACAACATTTACGTGGTCGATTTCTGTTCGGTAACGCTGCGACCTACCATACACTGGCTACTCGAATCGGGGCAGGTGGCGTGTTCAAGAAAACGACACTCAGCGACGAATTCGAGTTCGAGGACTACCTCACGCAACATGGGGATACGGTGTTACCCTTGTTCATCATCAAGGATACGGGTGCGTTGGACGTAGTAGTTACGACTGGCCTGCCGTCTCCCAAGCAAGGACAAGCGGTGATCAGTCTCGTAGGTCCGGCTTAACAGCAGATCGTGGCGATAGCGGCGAGATGTAACAGATGATGGAGATTGCGCCTAAGTTTCGCCTTTCTCTTTCTCGCAGCAGCCGGTGGGGGTAGCTTCAGTATCGAGACCGTTCTAACCACCAAGAAGGACACCTGAATTGCATCGCATCCAACTGCTCACGCTTTCCGGTCTACTATTGTGTATCCTGTCCGGGGCAGTGGAGGCTCAGAGTAGAGCACTTGCTGTTTTCGGCTATGCAGGTCGAGATCTCCCCCTCAGCAATCTGAATGAAGAGGGTGACCACTTTCGCGCTGATTGGATGGCTGGGGGTGGTGCCGCCTTGCAGCTGAGCACCAACTTTGCAATTAGGGGATCCTTCTCTGCCGTGAAGAGCAGCTGGGAGGGTACGAGCCTTGAGTTGTCCGATTCAACGTTCAAGCGGACCTTCGTGAGCTTTGACCTGCAAGCAGGCGCCCCATTGGTCTCGGGTTTCGTTCCCTATTTCATCGCGGGAGCTGGGTGGGTCAAGATCGATCCGCAGGACGCCGAGATCGAGAAGTTCACAAAGGTCGCGGCCCACCTGGGGACCGGCATCAACTATGTGATCGACAACAGCTTCTTGGCACTAATGCTCGAGCTCGACACCTGGGTCTACCACGTTGGAGGATTGGGGTACAACCGGATTCAATACGATATCGTGATCGTGGCGGGGTTGGCAATTGCAGTGCCGCTGTGAGGCCGGGTTCGAGGTTCCCATTTCTGGTGGGAGTGGTGGCGGCGAACTCAGCGGCGGGATAGAGTCAGTAGCAACGCATTGGCAAGGCCGAGCAGAATGAGTGCCATCCCCAACCTCCCCTGTCGCTCGGCCAGCTTGGCAGCACCGGCCAACATGAAAAAGACAACTGCCAGGGCCATGAACCAGTCTCCAATGCTCCAGGAACGCCAGATCATCTAATCCTCCCGTGTTCGGTTTCCGCGTTGACTTCTAAGCTAGTGCCTCGGTTGACGACATCCCACTGATTGCTGCCTTAGCCCGTCCCGTGGAGCTACGCATAGCTTGCAAAGACCCCGGGATCGCTCTCTTGAGTACTGCCGCACTTGAGGTTAACCTCACCAAGTCTGCTCCCGGTGCAGCGCGGTCACAAGACGGCGAACTGTCATCGGAGTAATGGAGGTCGGCCATGACCTATAAGAGCATAGTCGCCGGAGTCGACGACAGTCCAGAAGGTGTCCGCTCTGCCAACGTTGCGTGGGAGATTGCACGCGCTGCCGGGGTCGAGTGTTGCCTAGTGCACGCGGCACGAGAGCATTGGGCGATCTCCGGAGGTACAGACATTCCAATCGACGTGGGAGCGATGAACCGCGCCGTTCTCCAGATTGGTCAAGAGCGGTTGGCCGAGGCCTTGGCTCCGACGATGTCCGAGGAAGCGGTATCTCGGCTGGAGGTGCGGCTGGGTCGCGCTGCCGTCTTGATAAGACAGATCGCAGCAGAACATGATGCCGGCTTGGTGGTGCTCGGGGCAAAGCACCACCAAGCCGTAACGCGCTGGATCGGTGGCAGTACGGTGCACAGTGTTGTCCGCACGTCCAAGATCCCAGTTCTCGTTTCGTGCATGCACGAGGCGAGCATCAAACGTGTCCTGGTTGCAGTGGATGTC
>JBDGXD010000129.1:0-11152 GCA_039584755.1 Gemmatimonadota bacterium | reverse complement strand
GTTTGAGAATACACCTCCACTGATTCCCAGGTGCCAGGCAGCTCCTGGACCAGAGACGTGAGATTGTGGCGGTGTAACAGGTCCTGAAACTCGGTTACGCATGCCGACGAATAACAGATTGCCACTTGGACACCGAATTCGCCCTCAGTGGGCGGATCGGTGGCAGCCGGTAGTGTTTCTTCTTGTGGCTGAGCCACCGGTTGTTGCGGGGTAGAGTCCAACACCACGGCTGACTGTGTGGCCGGTTGCTCTGCAACCGGAGCCTCCAAGGCGACCGCCTCTTCGTTTGCTGTGAAGTACAGGTAGAACGCCAGTGCTGCTACGGCCGTGACAGCGACGAAGAACGAGGACCGCATGAGGGTCTCGCGGAATCCGACCTTCCTGATCCGCTTGGGTCTTCCCAGTCCCGCCAGTCCTGGCAGCTCAGGTGGGGCGGCCGGTGCCGCCGGGGGATGGACACTTGATCCGTTCTCTACGAACAGACCATCGATGTCTTCCTGGAAGTCGTTTAGTTCGTCTTTCTCCATTTTTCTTGCCGTCGGCTTTCGATGTTGAACATTGCTTTCTCCCGGCCAGAAAACCCAACATCCCGGTGGCATATCGGATTCGTCAGTTCAACGCGTCCGCTTGCGGTACACATCAGGCTGCTCCGCGCTGGATTCGATCCTTGATTCGCCGGAGAACCGGGTTTTGCCGTAAGCGGTCCTTCAGGCGAATGGCGCAGTACGAGGCCGTTCCGTGTAGCGTACCCTTCCAATATGCAGCAAAATCATTGTATGGGCGCCAGGTCATGTCCCAGTTGTTGTACCAGGGCTGGTTGGTCATGAGATCGATCTCGTCGATGGTTCGGTCGACTGATGCCTGACGCACAACGTGCTCCAGCAACAAACTGCCCGGGGAGCAACGCGAGTACTCCGCATCATATCCCAACTTCCACACGAACAGCGACCGACGCAGACGGATACATAAGTTCGCGGCAATCGGATGTCCGTCGGTTTCCAGAAACTGCCACTCCAACCACCCCGTGCGATGCAGTTGGAGGGTGAGGTCCCGGTAGAAATCGAGCAGCAGCGGTGAGCATTGGATCGCCGTCTCGATTTCACCCTTCCAACTCGCGGCTTCGACGCTGGCAAACCGGGGCAGTAATTCGGGATCTGACTCGCTTCCAGCAAGGATCGAAGTCTCGACGTTGGGAAGACGCTTCAGTTTGTTCGCCGCTTTGTTCAGGTTGTTGCGAAAATTCCGGCTCAATGACGCGCGGTATTCGTCGAAGTCTTCGGGGACCGGCAGGTAGGCACCCTCTTCCGCCAGCTGACACGATCGAAACAGCATTGGAGTGGGTAGGGACAAGGTCGGCGAGTCGTGGCGGACACGCGAAAACAATATGGCTGTCGTGCGGTCACCCTGGTTACGGGCCGCCTCGAGCAATGCGTGAAACGCCTCGGTTGCCGCATCGGGTGCCAGCACGGCGTCGACACTTATCGCGTGAGGGTTGTGGGGCAAACGTATGGTACCGGCGCTGGACGTTCCGGATCGAATGAGCGGGAGCACGCCAACAAGGGTGTCACCCCGGAGTGCGAACAGACATACCCAAGTGGTCGGCGCTTTGGCAAAGTGGCGGAAATATGAGTAGAGCCAGGGGAAGGACGACATTGGCGTCGCCGTCGGGCAGCGACCCACCAGGTCGTTCCAGCGGGTTTCGAAACCCGCGAGTTCGTCCAAATCACCCACGGCGACCACACGAATGCCGTCATTCGCGTGGTGCGGTCGGTCTGTCTTGTCCATTTGGCTCCCGTGTCCCACAGTTGATTCTCGCCGGCAGCCGCTGCTGATCGGTGTCCCCGGGGCGCGCATAGCTGCAGTCCGTACAGTCAAGAGCAGGTTAGGGGCCACCGTTTCTCGCTGGCGCCGGGCAACACTGGTAGTCCCTTGTAAAATAACGACTTACGAAGCAAAAACGGCCTGCCAACCAGCCGGTGGTATCTGCCTGCAGGATCGTGATCGCGCCCCGAGGATCAGCTGGCCGCTGCCTGTTGCCACGGTGCGACAGTTGTCTGAAATGGTAGTAACGGACGCAGTCTGACAGAACTGGCTGGCTGCAATTCAGGAGAGGGCAGATTGACGAGTGCGGGCTTATTGTTAGCAACGGAGGTAACACGCACCAGAGATTCCAAACGAAAGCGAGACGCGTGAACCATGTGGTTCAACCGCATGCCCCTCGAAGACTGGTTCGACACCCACCAGTACGAGATCGAGTACGACGTTGGGGAAAGCGCCGTCAAGTATTTGACGCTGGCGGAGCTGAATGTGGACCTCGGCAGGCTGCCACTCCGCTACGGCTACCACACGGGACGGCCGGAGCTGAAAGAACGGATTGCCCAACAGTACGACGACTTGGATGCGGATCGAGTCATTGTCACGAACGGTGCGAGCGAAGCGAACTTCGCGATAGTCGCTGCGCTTGTCCGGCCCGGTGACCATGTGATCGTGGAGCACCCCAACTATCCGTCGCTCTACGAAGTCCCCAGGTCACTGGGATGCGACGTGAGCCTATTCAGTTTGAGGCCTGAGAACTCGTTCAGGCCTGATATCGCTGAACTCGGGGCGCTCGTTACGCCCAAGACCAAACTCATCAGCCTCACACATCCCAACAATCCAACCGGGTCGATGATCGATCGGGAGACGCTCGATCGGGTGATTGGGCTGGCCGAATCCCACGATGTCTATCTGATGTTCGATGAGACCTATCGGGAGCTGGCGTTTGGGGACCGGCTACCCGGCGCAGCCTCGCTGAGCCCGAAGGTGATATCGATTTCGAGCATGTCGAAGTGCTACGGTCTTCCGGGGATCAGGATCGGCTGGTTAGCAACCAAGGCTCAGGCAATCCTGGATGCCGCCCTTGCCATCCGGGAACAGGTGAGCATCACCAACGGTGCGATCAGTGAAGAGATCGCCGTGCAAGTTCTCGAGAGGAAGGACGAATTCATTGAGCGGGCCAGACGACACGTCGCTGCCAATTATGCGGTTGTACAATCGTGGATAGGCGGTCGAACTGATTTGGACTGGATAGCTCCGGAAGCCGGCGTGGTGACCCTGCCGCGAATCAAGTCGACGGCAGTTTCAGATCCGGAAATCGTCTACCGTCGGTTGGTGGAACGTTATAGAACATTTGTCATTCCCGGCCGCTGCTTCGAGATGGACAATCACTTCTTTCGTCTGGGTTATGGTGGAGCGGCAGATGAGCTGGCCCAAGGACTGGCGCATGTCGGCTTGGTGCTGGACGAGGTCCGGCAATGAAATCGAAATAGAAGCCTCCGCGCCGCCTCCGGATCACGACCACTCCGCAGCGGGAGCCACCACTCAGGAAGGGTCACGGTAGCATAGGAACACGGACACACAGGCTTCAACTCGGTTAACTATTGCCTTAGTTTGGTATGGCATTCAGGTGACAGCCGCTCACAGTGGTGTGCACTAGCACTGCCGCCGTTCGAGGGCGTCGCTCGAGAGTCACGTCCATTGACCCACCTCCCGGGAGGATCAAAGTGCACCAACGGATGACAAAGAGGCGTCTGGCGCTGAAACGCTTGCCTGCGCGTGTGGGCAGGTTGGCGCTCGCGGCGGGGATGCTGCTTCTCTTGCCTGGTTTCCAGGGTAGCGATTCGCAGTATCACTCCTACGACGACCTGACTGCGGCATTGACGCGGGCCGTGAGAGCCCACTCAGACATCGCACGGATGGAGTCTCTGGGTGAGACTATCGAGGGCCGGGATGTTTGGATGGTCGAGATAGCCAACCGTGGCGGGACACCGGTAGAACAGAGACCCGCCTTGCTGATAGTGGCTAACCTCGAGGGTAACCATCTGGTTGGCAGTGAGCTTGCGCTACGCACAGTCGAATATCTGTTGGACAACTACGACTCAGATCCCGATGTGAAAGAACGGGTGGACAACCATGCGTTCTATGTCTTCCCGCGGCTGAATCCCGACGCGGCTGAGTTGATGTGGGATGACATCAAGACCGGCCGCCGCACGAATCCAAAACCGTATGACGGTGACAACGACGGCCGCACCGACGAGGACGGTCCCGAAGATCTGAACGGTGATGGCTTCATCACTCAGATGCGCGTAGCGGATCCGGCCGGCCAATACATGATCGATCCGGATGAGGCGCGCCTGATGAGGAAGGCCGACGCTGCCAAGGGTGAGTCGGGAGCATACGAGGTCTACTGGGAAGGGGTCGACAACGACGGAGACGACTTCTACAACGAAGACCCGCTCGGTGGCGTCGACATGAATCGCAACTTCCAACACGAATATCCCTACTACGATGCGGACGCAGGTTATCACATGGTCAGCGAAGTAGAGTCACGCGCGCTGATGGATTTCGTCGTGAGTCATCGTAACATCGCCCTGGTATTGACCTTTGGTGAGAGCGACAATCTCGTGACGTCGCCAGCCTCGGGCGGCGCATTGGCTCCGGCAGCTCCCATTGCACTACTGTCGTTCGCAGACGAGAGCAACGCTGGAGCGGATCAAGTCGGGATGTTTCGCGTACCACAGATCCGTGGTTTCGGTGGCTTCGGGTTTTTCATGCGACAGGCACAGGCTGCCTCCAGTGGCGGGCGACGCCCCCCGGCGCGGCGACCGGCAACGACGGTAAACTCGGCGGACATCGATTACTACAGCACGATAGGTGAGCAATACCGCGAGATCACCGGCGTCGAGCAGGTTGCGACTACTCGGGCTCCCAAGGGAGCGTTCTTCGAATACGCGTATTTCCAGTTTGGTGTTCCGTCGTTCTCGACTCCCGGGTGGGGGCTGCCAGCGGCAGCGGCACCCGGTGGCGGAGAGGCGGGCGGCGATCCACCGATGCGCACGCAATTAACACGCACACGTACAGCTGGAGCCGGTCAGGGCCCCCAAGGAGCCCGGCGAACGGGCGGTGGTGGAGGCGACGTGCAGACAGACAGCAAGGTTCTCAAGTGGATGGACGAGCAGAGTGTGGCCGGCTTTGTCGCGTGGGAAGAGTTCCAGCATCCCACGCTCGGCACGGTGGAGATCGGTGGCTTCACGCCGTACGCCACAGCGAATCCACCAGTCTCTGAGTTGACTGAGCTCGGTGAATCACATGCTCGCTTCGCGGTCTACCTGACGTCACTCTTCGCGGACGTGCGAATTGCCGATGTACAGGTGACCAACCATGGCGGCGGTGTGTTCGAGATCAAGGCCGATATCGAGAACGTCGGGTTCCTGCCGACGTCTACGTCACAAGGAGTGACGTCACGATCTGTGGCGCCCACTATGGTGCAGCTGGGAATCGATCCGGCCAACCTCCTGACAGGCGCTGCCAAGACCAGTTTCTTCTCGAGACTGAATGGGTCGGGTACCCGGGAGAGCTATACCTGGGTCATACAGGGGCGACAGGGAGCCAGCGTCGAGCTGAAGGTGAGATCGCAGAAGGGCGGCTCCGATTCCGCAACCATCACGCTGAGGTGAGGTGAACCATGACTAGCACATTGAAGAATGCAATGTATCGGGCGGTGATGCTGTGCGTGCTGTCAGCCTCATTGCTGATGGTTACAGCTCCGGCGGGACGAGCCCAATCCGGTTCGGACCCACAGTTCAGAGTCAAGATCGATTTCAATCGCTGGCACGACTACGACGAGCTCAAGTCCGATTTGCTGAGGCTGGAGGAAGCATTCCCGAGGTTTCTGAAGTACTCCTCCGTCGGTCAGAGCTACGGCGGTCGCGATATGATGCTCATGACCATCAACAATCCTGAAACGGGTCCGGAGATGGGCAAGGCTGCCATGTACATCGAGGCCAACATTCATGGCAATGAGATTCAAGGCGGTGAGGTTTGTCTCTATACCGTCTGGTATTTGATGGAGAACTACGGCCGGATCGATGAGGTCACCAAGCTGGTAGATGAGCGTGTGTTCTACATCTTTCCGAGTGTGAATCCCGATGGCCGCGATTACTTCATGGACGGTACGGGATCGGGTTCGCGCACGGGACACGTACCGGTGGATCAGGACAACGACGGATTGTTCGATGAAGACGGACCTAACGACTTGAATGGCAACGGAACGATCGAGCAAATCCGCAAGTACGTGCCGGGGGAGGGCACCCATCGAATCAGTCACGACGACTACCGGATCTTGGAGCGGGTGCCGGCCGGAGAGACGGGTGACTGGGTGATGTTGGGCTCTGAAGGGCTGGACGATGACGGTGATGGTCGGGTGAACGAGGATGCGATTGGCGGTTACGATCCCAATCGCAACTGGGGCACCGGTTGGCAGCCCAACTACATACAGGGGGGTGCCATGGATTATCCGTTCCAACTCCCCGAGTCGCGTGCGGTCAACGATTTCCTGCTGTCACATCCCAACGTCGCGGGTGTCCAGTCATACCACAATTCGGGTGGCATGATACTGCGAGGTCCCGGGGCCGAGTGGCACGGTGAGTATCCTGCGGCTGACGTGAGGGCGTACGACCAGCTAGGACAGCAGGGAGCCCGAATGTTGCCCTACTACCGCTACATCGTGCTGTGGGACAGTCTGTACACGGTGCATGGCGGTTTCATCGACTGGACCAACGATGGCATCGGTGCCCTTTCCTTCTCCAACGAACTGTGGAACCGCGGTCAGTATTTCAACAGCCCCGACCTCAAGCGGCAACAACAGGATCCCGATAGTCCCATTGCGTCACCACGGGACCGCTATTTCTTCGACGACCACTTGGAATTCGGCGACCAATATGTAGAGTGGCAGGAGTTCGAGCACCCTCAGTACGGGACTGTCGAGGTGGGCGGCTGGAAGAAGACGTTTGGCAGGGTACCGCCCCGCTTCATGAACGAAGAGCTTGCCCACCGGAACATGGCGTTCACCTTGTATCAGGCGAACGAGATGCCGCTGATGACGATGGCTCAGCCCAGTGTGGAGCGTATGGAGGGAGGCGTGTTCAGAGTCAGAGTGGAGTTGACCAACGGGAAGATCACTCCCACCATCCTCGAGCAAGCGGCGCAGAACAAAGTTGTCAGGCCGGATCTGCTCACTCTCGCCGGCAACGTTGAGGTGATCTCGGCGGGGGTAGTCCAAAACAAGTTCATCCCGGGACCGTCCGAGATGATCGATCAGAAGGACCTCACCCGCATCATGTTCCGCAACGGCACCCCGGGCAACACGACTCGAGTTGTGGAGTATTTACTCAGGGGGTCGGGGAATGTGACCATCATCTACTCGAGCGTTAAAGGGGGAACTGTCGAGCAGAGGTTCTCCCTGAGGTAACCGTCTCGTTGCCTTCCTTCACTCTCCTTCCCCCTCATCTCGGGGGGAAGGAGATGGGGGGTGCTTCACAATCGCTCTTCCTCGCGGGCCTGCGTAAGCAGACGCTCGGCGAACTCGACCCGTCCAGATAGTCCGCGAACTTCGATCATCTGGTCTCGCAGTTCGTCTCGCATGTCCTCCACAGACTGACCCAGCAGTTCCATCGATTCGGCGATTCGGGAAAGCTCCTCCGGCGTCGGCCGGCTCTTGTACTTCAACCACCCGTGTGTGACGATCCATATCGCAGCCAGTCCACCCCCCGTGAGGATGAGGGTCGGCAGGACGTTGGACATGAAGACGATTCCATAGGGCATAGACGATGTCCCATTGTGTGGCAGACGTTTTCGGATCGCTATGATACGCTAAACTGTTTGATCCGGCCAGAGTCCCTGACCATCAAGAGCCGGAAGTCTGCTAATACCGCAATACTCCCGCTTCCGCTGTGCGGATCCCTGTCTATTTTTACAGGATGGCAGAACATTCAGAGACTGAGCGCCGACACGGAGAGAGGCGGCAACCAGAGGACAGACGAGTCGGTGTCGATCGGAGAAGACACTTAGATCGGCAGATTGCGCAAAGACTGCCCGACGAGTTTGCCCAGGCAGGTGGTGGAGCGATCGACCGGATCACCGGTCTGATCAACCGCCACTGGGCCCACCGCAGCGGCAGCGATCGCGCGGATCTCGCCGAGGCCCTGCTGCCGATTCTAGGGGAGCTGCTGGAGCCCGGTACGCCGGTCACCGACGAGCACCGCCATTGCTGTGAACAAGTGGTCACCGATTGGGTCCGGCCCGTACCTTGTGCGTGACCCGTGGTGCCGGACTGCACTAGCGTAACTCCCCGCTCCCCAAATCCTCCAGCGGCCATGACTCGCTCCGTAACACAACGAGCACGGTGACACTACTTCAAGATCGAGTTGTTGTCGTAACCGGTGCATCCAGCGGGATTGGCGCGGCAACCGTGTCGCTCCTCGCCTCGGAAGGAGCGGCCGTTGTTCTTGCCGCACGGCGGCACGATCGTCTCGAAAGCCTGGTCGACCAGGTGCGGCAGGCCGGCGGAACGGCAGCAGCATTTCCGACCGATGTAGCCAACCGCGCCGAGGTCGATAAGCTCGCCAGCAGGACTCTGGAAGAGTTTGGCAAGGTCGATGTTCTGGTCAACAACGCTGGCATAATGCCGCTCTCGCCGGTCCGCAGGTTGAGGGTGGAAGAGTGGGACCGCATGATCGATGTCAATGTCAAGGGCCTGCTCTAATGCATCGCCGCGTTTCTACCCGCGATGTTGCAGACCGGCCAGGGACACATCGTCAACGTGGGATCCCTAGCGGGTCGGCGACCCTTCCCGGGTGGGACGGTTTACAGTGCGTGCAAGTTTGCCGTCCGCGCGATCTCGGCAGGGCTGAGGGCTGAACTTTCACCCGCGGACAAGATCAGGGTGACGGATCTGGAACCCGGCATGGTGGCGACCGAGCTGACCGATCACATTGCTGATCGCGAGATCAGAGAAGCGCTCAGCAACGCCTGGAAGGGCAAACGGCAACTGGAGTCGGATGACATCGCGCGGGCGATTCTCTACGTCGTCTCTCAGCCTGAGCGTGTCAACGTGAACGAGTTGCTGGTTCGACCAACCGACCAAGAGACCTAACGGTCGATACTCACTGTCCGTTTTTCGGTACTCCAACTGTCCAGCAAACGGACAAGGATGGCCCCGATTCCGGAGTTCTTGCCTTGCCAAGTGATTGTGTGACAAAGGGATAGGTGTCGCGACCGTTGCGGCACGATCTCTGCCTGTGAGCCGGTTACACACCGTCCACGTCAGAGAGGAGGTCAGTCGATGCTAATCGCTCACACGCTGCCGGATGCTCCCTCGAGGCACCTGCTCGCTCCTCTGGTCAAAGGCATCTCCGGCTTGCTCACCACCCGCCAACCATTGCGGTACAAGCTCGTGTATGACGAACAGGGTAGAGTGATCGGTAAGGTTGTTGCTCCCCAGAGTGAGGACATTTTCGGAACGGGTCGAGGTGCGGTCTTCCTGACTCGAGATTGAATACACCAGGCAGGTCTTGAATGCCCAGCGGTTCATCCACAGTACTGGATGGCTGTTTCTCCCACTATCGCAACCAGCTTCTCGAGCGATTCCAGCTCAACCCACTCCTCGTCGGAATGCGCCCCGCCCCCGGCCGGCCCGATTACCACCGTGTCCACCCCCGCCGCCGCCAGGAGGGCAGAATCCATCCATGGACCCTGTCCGGCATGTATCGGCTGGTCACCGGTTACTTGCTCGACCGCGCGCTCCACGTTCCTCACGATGGGTGAGTCGATTGACACCTCGAACGGTTCTCTGACCAACGTTGTTCGCTGCTGCACCGTGAACTGGGGATCAGCGCTCGACAGTTCGTCGAGGATCTGCTGGATCTCACGTGCCACCTGCGGTTCGCTCTCACCGGGTACGGTCCGCCGCTCGATCGTGAGCTGGCAGGCTGCGGCGTAGACGCTGGCGGCGGTGCCACCGTGCAACAGTGCAGCATGGAGTGAGGGTACACCGACAAAGCGGTGTGGCGGGCGATCTGCCAGCTCGCGATTGAGCCACTCCAGGTGTGCCAGAATTCGTCCCATGTGCATGTTTGCATCTATCCCCAGATCGGGTCGGCTACCATGAGCTGCGCGACCCTCGACCTCGACCTCCAACCATACGAACCCCTTGTGAGCGAGACAGATGTCTAGCTCGGTCGGCTCGGTCACGACGGCTCCGTTGACCTCATATCGATCAATCACCTCGGCCGTGCCGATGCTCGAGTGCTCTTCGTCGGCGACGGCCGCTATCAACACGTCACCGGCCAAGCCGATGCCACCTTGCTGCAGCGCTCTGACCGCGGCCATGCATGCCGCAAGACTACCCTTCATGTCATATGCACCTCGGCCGTACAGCTTTCCGTCCCTGATCGAAGCGGAGAACGGATCTGGCATTCCCGTGACACCTACCGTGTCATAGTGTGCATTGAGCATGAGCGATCGACCTCCACCCATGCCCTTCAGCCGGCCTACGACACTGGGGCGGCCTGCAACGGACTCGTGTCGATCCACCACCAAACCCATCTCTCGCATTGCCTGCTCGACGTATTGGGCTATTGCGGATTCACCGGGAGCGCCAGGCTCGAGGCTCGGATTCACCGAGTTGATCCGCACCAGGTCGGTTAGCGTGGTGATGAGGTAGTCCGTATCTATCGCTATGGACATTGCAGGCTCGTGTGTTAAATCAGCTTGGAGGCTGTGTTCTTTTTGTTGTCATCTCGCCGACGGCCGACAGCCAGCAAGCTGATAATACACCTCCGTCCGGCCAACACCATGGGAGCAGTGGAACATGTCGACTAGTGCATCGCAATTGGTTAAATGCCTGCTGTTGATCGCCGTACTCTCGGTACCTGTGACGGCACGCGGCCAAGGTCTCAAGCTCTATATCTCGGTCGATATGGAGGGTGTAGTCGGTGCGGTGACCGCCGATCATCTAGGTCCGGCAGGATTCGAGTACCGGACAACGCGGAAGTTCATGACAGAGGAAGTGTTGGCCGCGATTGCGGCAGCCCGCGACGCGGGCGTCACCGAGTTCTTGATAAGCGACTCACACGGAAACGGTGAGAACCTGCTCATCGACATGCTCCCGGAAGACGTGATGGTTGTCCGCTCCTGGCCTCGTCCCCTGATGATGATGGAGGGAATCGATTCGACGTTCGATGCCGCGATCTTTCTAGGCTATCATGCTGGGACGACCAATCCCAACGGAGTACGAGCACACACCATGTCGAGTGCCCGGCTGGCAGACATTCAG
>JBDGXD010000128.1:0-11200 GCA_039584755.1 Gemmatimonadota bacterium | reverse complement strand
GGCGAGAGCCTGAACTTCCGGGTCACCGCCGTCAACAACGCGGGAGAAGGCCCGCCGAGTGCCACAATCACGGTGGTGTTGTAGCGGGGGACGGGCCGAATGCAGAGTGCAGAATGCAGAATGCAGAATGGCGCGGTTGATCCAATTGATGTTCTGCAACCTGCACTCTGCAATCTGCATTCACTTGAGCCATCGTCATTCACTCGATCACGGAGCCCCCATGACGACGCTCCAACCTTTGATCAACCTGCTGGTGCTGCTGAGTGCGCTGAGCCTCGCGGCGGAACGATTGGCCAACGCGATGAAGCTCGGTGACACGGAGCTGCGCGAGAAGAAGGAAAGCGCGCGGGAAGAAAAGGCGCGCGAGCGCCGCATCGCACTCCGCGCGCTGGCTGCATCGGTCGCGCTCGCGCTGCTAATGAAGGCGGATTTCTTCGAGATCCTGTCGCACCTCGACGCACCGTGGGACACCCTGGGCTGGGTGCGCGCCGCGGGAGACAAATGGACGGTGAGCCTGTTCCTGCAGTCAATCAACGGCACGATCGTGACCGGAATCTCGCTCGCCTTTGGGTCGAAGTTCTGGCACGACGTGCTCGATCTGGTTTACGGCGTACGCACCGCGGTAGGGCGGGCGAGATGAGGCTGAGAAAGGGCGGTAGGAGACGGCATGAAGGAAGTGAAGCGTGACCGCCATGCAAGCCTCGAGTCTCAAATCGCTAGTCGCTAATCACGAATCTCAAATCGTCTCTTACCTCCGCTGCCCGCCCCTTACCGCCTGGTCCTTCCACGACTATATCAACCAACCGGCCCCGAGGAGGTAACGTGAGCGACTCACCCATTCCACCCGACCACCGCGGCAAGCGAGACGCCGAGTCGCTCGCGGCGGTGCAAGATGCCCTGGACGGGCGTTACGTGCTGGAGCGCAAGCTGGGTAGAGGCGGCATGGGCGTCGTCTTCCTGGCGTGGGAGAACGCGCTCGAGCGTCTCGTGGCGCTCAAGGTCCTGCCGCCGGCTCTGGCGACCAGAAGCCGCCGCGACCGCTTTCTCGAGGAGGCGCGCATCGCGGCCGGGCTCAAGGACGACCACATCGTGCCGATCCACGCCGTCGACGAGGCCGGCCCCTATGTCTACTACGTCATGGAGTACATCCGGGGCGAGACGCTGGCTCAACGGATCGCGGCGAAGGGTGCGCTCCCGGTCCAAGACGTGACGCGCATCCTCTATGAGGTGGCGCTCGCGGTAGGGTACGCGCACGAGCAGGGCGTCGTGCACCGCGACTTGAAGCCGCAGAACATCTTGCTCCGAAGCCACGACGGCCGCGCGTACGTGGCGGACTTCGGGCTCGCGCGGGTTCTCGACGACGGCCTCGCTCCCGCCGTCGCTGACGCGCGGATGTCCGGCACCATTCCTTATATGAGTCCCGAGCAGGCAGCCGGGCTTCCCGCCGATCGCCCGAGCGACGTCTACTCGCTCGGCGTAGTCGGGTACGTCATGGCCACGGGGCAGCCGCTTTTCGACGGATCGCTCAAGGAGGTCCTGGAGCAGCACATCTCGCGCCCGGCCCCTCCACTTCCCGTGTTCGGCCGGCACCTAGACACGACCCTATCGGGCGCGGTGGGCCGCTGCCTTATGAAGGACCCCCAGAATCGGTTTCAGTCCGCGGGGGAGCTTGTTCAGGCCCTCTCCCAGGCGCCCGAGATCCGCTCCGACCTGCCGAAGCCGCTCCGTGATTTCGTCGCCGACATGACGCGCGAATCCCGCTACGCTGCTGCAGGGATCGGGCTAGCCTTGCTGAGCGTATTGCTGCTGGGCGGCGCGCTCGAATCCGGCCACTGGCTCACCGCCGCCGGTGCCCTGGGGTTCCTCGGGCTGCTCGCGGTGTTGCCTGTCGCCCGAGCGCTCTTCCCGACCCGGCAGCTGCTCGAGCAGGGCCATGGCCGGGCGAAAATGATCCAAGCGCTCAACATCGATCTCGACCGCCAGCGCGAAGAGATCGTCTCGCGCAAGGGGCCCGTTAGCTTCGCCAAGGCGACGTGGGCGCGCCGGGTAACGGGATTCTGCGCGGGCCTGTTCGGGTTGGGAACGCTGGCCGCGCTACTGGACGTCGGTCTTCCGGGGGACCTTGTCGGTGGCGGCATCCTCATCGGTGCCTTCGGCAGCGCCCTCGGCGGCGGCGTCATCGCCTGGCGGGAACGCTGGCGCAACAAGCTCGTGGGCAATCGCTGGCTCGGCTTCTGGCAGAGCCGGCTGGGCGAGTGGACCGCGAAGCTCGCCTGCGTCGGCCTCGGGCTGGAACCCGATGCGTTTGCCCTGCAACCGCAGGCCGTGGCCCTGGACGAGCCTGCCGACGCCGCCCGGCTGCCTCGCCCGTCGGGGAACGGACGCGGCGCGGCGCCCGATCTGGTCCAGGAACTCTCCGACGTCGTCGGCCGCACCGAGTCGTGCATCGGCCGCATCCGCGCGCGTCTCGACTCACGGCCCGCGATCAGGAAGCCGGAAAGCCGCTCGCGCGAGGAACTCGAGTCCGAAGAGAACTTGGAACGGCAGCTCGAGGTGCTGCAGTCGCTGCTCGACAAGCTGCGCGCAGCGGATCCGATCACGGGCGTGCCCGGCAGCTTCACGGCGGACATCGAGGCGGCGCGAGAGGTCTGCGAAGTGGTGGAGGCGATGATCGAGGGGAAGGAGTGGGAGGTGTAGCTTGTCGCGCTGATTCGCACCTGACCCGTCTGCTGTGCCGCAGCTGCCACGCCTCCCTCAGGCCTTTGCCAAACTCACGTGTGGCATCCGGACAAATACACATGACGCCCCAACTGATGGTGAGCCCAAACCACGGCGAGAACGCGCCCTGCGATCAGTGCCACATGGCTCATCGCTGAGCGGATACGGAAGGATGAAACACGCACGACTGCTGCGTTGGAAGATCGACGGTGATGCGAAGCCTGACTCGCGTGCACGGCGACCCGTGCGATTGTGGCGGCGCACGGCGCCACCCTTCGATCCGCGATAAGCCGCGAGTCGGTCCGGCTGATTAGAAGGTAGGCTTCTCATGCTTGCTTTGATAATGCTCCACACTGGTTCGATCATCATCGCTGTCTGGGGCGTCGCGCACATTGCGCCTACCAAGTCTATCGTGGCCGGATGCGAGCCGTTGTCTATGGACAACAGGCGTGTTCTCACGATGGAGTGGGTGTCCGAGGCTGCGGTTGCCAGCAACTGCACTCCGTGTGTGGTCTTCCACATACGCGCGGCAAGAGATCGCGGCTTGACAGACTCTGAGATAATGGACGCCGTGGAATCAGCCAACAAGGCGAAACAAGTCCCTGCAGAGCTGGTGCTCAATGCGGCCCACCAGGAACTGACTGGCGCTGCCGGCGACTCAAAGGCCGATGAGCCCGCACAGCGTGGGTGTGGTTGTCAGACCTGAACCTAGTGGTGCATGTTATCCATAGGAGCACCGACCATGGCGGATGACACCGAGCTCACGTTTGAAGATCTCGCTACCAGTTACTGAAGCCCCTACTCGCATATCTGGTGCGGATGATAGGAAACTCTGCGGACGCTGATGATCTGCTGCAGGAAGCGCTCATCCGAATGGCCCGGCGACTACCTGACCTGCGCTCCCGGGATGCATTCAAGGGATGGGCGTATCGAGTTGCCACAAACGTGGCCATCGACTTCCTGAGAAAGAAGAAGGCGCAGTTCGAGGAGTTTGATGATGAGTCCGTCGGCGTAGAAGGTGGAGGGTTGGATGGACTCGTGGTTGACGAGATGAACGACTGTGTTCGCGGCGTCATTGACCGTTTACCGCCCGATTATGGTGCAGCAATCGTGTTGTCGAATCTCCAAGGTCTTTCCGTTGCCGAGACGGCGAGCAGCATGGGCACTTCGGTCGGCGCCGCTAAAGTGCGCATCCACCGCGCCAAAGCCAGGCTGAAGGAAGCCCTCAACAGAGAGTGCGACTTCTACACGAGCCCGGAGGGCGGTGTGAGATGCGATGTCAAACAAGAGATGGTAGAACTGGAGCGGAGAAGATCCCGAAATGGGGGCGGTAGGCCAGGGAGGTGATGCGGTGGTGGGGGTGGGTCTACACGGAGTAATCTTGCATAACAGTGCCGACGTGGCTGCGGCCGGCCCAGAACAAACCTGCTGAGGCGAGTGGGTTTCGTGGCTTGCTTCTAACCATCAGTTGCAGCTTCTGTTAAGCCGCTGGCCTCCGGCAGATACGAACCTCATCATATTCAATGCCTGAGCAGAGGCCGTTTTCCCATGACCGACCAGCTCGAACATCTCAAGGTTGCTCTGGCCAACCGCTACACTGTTGAGCGGGAGCTGGGACGCGGCGGCATGGCCCGGGTGTACCTCGCCGAGGACCTGAAGCATGGTCGCCAAGTCGCGCTGAAGGTGCTCCGACCTGAACTCACCGCAGCACTGGGCGCAGAGCGGTTCCTGCAGGAGATTCGAGTCACCGCCACCCTCCAACACCCGCACATCTTACCGCTGTACGACAGCGGTAACGCGGCTGGACATACAGCTGGTCAGGCTTTCGAGTTCCTATACTACGTCATGCCTTACGTCGAGGGTGAGTCGCTGCGTGATCGACTGCGGCGCGAGAGGCAACTGCCCGTGGAAGACGCGGTCCGTATCTCGGAGCAAGTGGCCTCGGCGCTCGACTTCGCCCATCGGCGCGACGTGATACATCGTGACATCAAGCCGGAGAACATCCTGCTGCACGAAGGTGTGGCCATGGTGGCGGATTTCGGGATCGCCCTTGCGATGACGGCGGCGGGTGGGGAGCGGCTGACTGAGACGGGTCTCTCGATCGGTACACCGGAGTACATGAGCCCCGAGCAAGTGGCGGGAGAACGGAGGATCGATGGGAGGAGTGACGTTTACTCCTTGGCGTGCGTGCTCTATGAGATGTTGGCTGGTCAGCCTCCGTTCACGGCGGCGACGGGGCAGGCCGTGTTGGCCCGGCACGTAACCGACCCAGTGCCGGCGATTACGACCGTGCGTCCCGGCGTGACGCCGCCAATGGCCGCAGCGATCACGAAGGCACTAGGAAAAGCCCCGGCTGACAGGTTTCCATCTGCAGCAGCATTCGCTGAAGGGCTCCGTGCCGACACAGTAGATGCCGAACAAGAGGCGATTGTCGTCCTGCCTTTCGAGAATCTGAGCCCGGACCCAGAGAACGAGTACTTCAGCGACGGGTTGACCGAAGAGATCATCACCGATCTCTCCAAGATTCGGTCCCTGCGGGTGATCTCCCGCAACTCGGCCATGCAGTTCAAGGGAACGAAGAAGGATACGAGAACGATCGGCCGCGAGCTGGGAGTGCAGTACGTGCTCGAGGGCAGCGTGCGCAAAGCGGCCAACAGGCTGCGCATCACTGCGCAGCTGATCGACGCCGGAGCCGACCGGCACCTCTGGGCCGAAAAATACGACGGCGTGCTGGACGATGTCTTTGCCATGCAAGAGGGAGTGTCACGCGCCATTGCCGAGGCGCTCAAGTTGACCCTCGGTCCGGAGGAAGAACGTCACTTGGGCTCGCACCCGATCGAGAACGTCCAGGCGTACCAATGCTATCTAAGAGCTAGACAGGACAGCTGGTTGGCCACGCCCGACGCGCTGGCCCGGGCAGAAGAGCTTCTCAAGGCGGCGTACGATATCATTGGTGACAACGCGCTGCTCCATGCGGGCATGGGTTATGTCTACTGGTGGCGCGTCAACGCCGGGTTGGAGCACGAGGACCACATTGCACTCGTCGAGGACTATGCCCAGCGAGCGCTTGCCCTCGATTCCCAGTCGGCCGAGGCCCACTTGCTGCTGGGGCTCGTGTACCAGGCGTTCCGGGGTGACCAGGCGCGCAGCTTTCATCACCTCAAGACCGCGCTTGCCACCCGACCGGACGATGCCGACACCCTGCTGTGGCTGGTGGTGGGTCATTCGATTGTGGGCCGGCTCGACGAGGCCCGACTTTTGGCCCAGCGGCTCCTGGCAGTGGATCCACTGACGCCGATCAGCCGATTCGTCGACGTGTTCGTGGACGTCTTCAGCGGTCAGCTCGATCATCCCGTAGACGCCTTCACTAGCTGGCTGCGGATGGAGTGCGGCAGCCCGGCCGCGCTGTTGTTCGCTGCGTGGTTCCTGGCACTCGCCGGCCGGCCGGACGAACTGCGCCGAACGGTCGAGGGTAATGCAGACGCTGAGGCCGAGGACGTGTTCACCTTGGGGAGCTTGATGGCGCTGCACGCGGTGGACGGCCACGCGGAGGAGGTGCGCGCCTTGATGACCGAGGGCGTGCGTAAGACGGGGCGGAGAGATCCACAGTTCTCGCATTACATGGCCGACATCCACGCGCTGGCGGGGATGCATGACGAAGCGCTGGAGTGGTTAGCGAACGCTTTGACTCGGGGATGGGTCAACTATCCGTTCACCGTACTCCACGATCCGCTCCTGGCACCGCTTCGCGACGACAGCCGGTTTGGGGAGATTGCGGAGCGGATGAGGCAACAGTGGCAGGAGTTTGAGGTCTAGCGGACAGGTACTGCTCCTCACTACTCCCGCAGTGCGCCTCACTGTTAAGGTCTAGCCCTCAATCTGTAAACTCCTGCACAGTCCCGCACTCCTGGCTCCGGTTGGCACCCCTATCATTGCGCGAGACACGCGGAGGCGCCAGCCCTGCTTCCGGAGTCAAATGAGCTGGCGCTGCACCAGCCGATCCAAGCGCCAACGGTTGAATTCAGAACTTGCGTTCTCGGACTCGCGTGACACATTGGGGAGAGCAATCTTCCGTCGGTGGCCTCCCGGCCTCCGCCGCCCGACTGACGCCGCAGTACGACGCCCGCCCGACGACGCAGACCGCTTAGCCCCGGTGGAATAGGACCTTGTGGTACCCAGACTGTTCTACAGACCGAAGACACGGAGGCAAGTGATGAGTGGGCCCTCTCAATCAGACCATGAGCCTGGAACGGTTTCCCGTAGGACTTTCGTAAGGTCTGGAACCGCAGCGCTAGCTGGAGGAGCGATGTTGGGCGCACGGGCGGCACCTGCTTATGCCAGTACCGTAGTCGGTCTGTTTCCCGCACCTGTGCAAGGGGACACAAAGATCCGACGTTACCGCACGCTTGGCCGAACCGGATGGCAGGTCTCTGACATCGCCATGGGGACTGGCCATCTGTTGGACTACGCGATGTTGCGCAGGGCGTTCGACATGGGAGTCAACTACGTGGATACGGCGCAGTTCTACGCCAACGGAGCGGCCGAGCGCGCAATCGGAGAGGCTTTACAGCACGTTGACCGTACGAAGGTCTTCATCACGAGCAAGGGACCGACGCTCGAAAGTGGCCAGGCCGACGAATCCGTGCCGACGGAGGAGGACATCATTGGCCGTGTGCGCGGAAGTCTAGAGCGGCTCCGGACCGACTATCTGGACGCATATATCATGTTCATGCCGGGTACGGTCACTGCGCTCAACTACAGCGGGTACCACTCAGCGATGGCTCGTCTGAAAGCCGAGGGTCGCGTGCGTTTTACCGGCGTCTCCCACCACGGAGCCTGGGGAGACAGCATGACCGAGATTCTGTCTGCCGCTGCCGAGGACGGTCGTTTCGACCTGGCGGTGGTGGTCTACAACTTCATGAATCACGAACAGGCTGACCGGATTCTGGCGGCCTGCACGGCAAACAATGTCGGGACGATCGCAATAAAGACCGCGCCGGGAGTAATGCACTACGAGCCGTTCGACCCTGACAACCTCACGGAACAGCAGGAGCGGTACATCGAGGGCCTAATGCGTCAAGGTACTAATCGGGCGGAGGTGATCCAACGGTTCGAGACCAGCGCGCAGCGCCGGAAGGATCTGTTCGACCGCACGCGGCCCTTCGTCGAGCGCTACGGGGTGCAAACTGAGGAGCAGCTCCGGCTTGGTAGCATCCACTGGGCGATCCAGAACCCAGCGATGCACACCGCGTGTGTCACCCTTGGAGATTATGCCCTAATGGACAAAGTCATTGCGCTGTCGGGCACGGACCTCACTCCGGCTGAAGAGGAGATGTTGCATGAATGTGAGCTTGCGTTGAACGATCAGTACTGTCGTCATGGCTGTATCACATGCGTGAGCGACTGTCCAAGTGCGGTGCCAGTTAGCGCCATCATGCGCTACGCCTACTACTTCACAGGTCAAGGGCAAGAGAGGTATGCGATGATGCACTACGCTGCTCTGGAAGGGGCGAACGCTATAGCATGCCGCGACTGTCCGGCCCCCTGTGCCGGGGCATGTCCGTACGGGATCGATATCCCTTACCAGATGCACCAGGCGCATGCGCTTCTGACATTGGCGTAGCTGATACGCAGGTCCCTTCCAGCAGCACTGCCATCTGTGGTGGTCGATGAAGGGCTCGGCACCGATCTCGACGGAGGTCACCATGAACCAGCTATCTCTGTTTATCTCATCTTGGTCCACTATCGCCCTCGCGGCTGCAATTGTCGCTCCGACCGTGGTCTCGGCGCAGGATACTGTAACCGGTGATTCATCAATCGTCATTCCGGGTTCTCGCGTCGAGTTGCTGTTCGACGGCGGTTTCTTCACGGAAGGCCCGGCTGTGGGCCCCGACGGTGTGGTCTACTTCAGTGACATCACGATCACCGCATATACCGGCATGCAGGCCGGACACATCTGGCGCTACGATCCCGGCACCGGACAAACGGAAATCTTCCGTTCGCCAAGTGGGATGGCAAACGGGATCATCTTCGACCTGGAAGACCGTATCGTTGTGGCGGAAGGTGCCGACTTCGGCGGTCGCCGAGTCACCAGAACGGACCTCACGACCGGGCGAAGTGAAATCCTCGCAGGTCTGTTCAACGGCAGGCCGTTCAACGCTCCCAATGACGTGGCCTTGGATGAACAGGGGAGACTCTACTTTACGGATCCTCGTTACTTTGGACACGAACCGATCGAACAGCCCATCATGGGTGTCTACCGGATCGATCCCGACGGCTCCGTCTCGTTGATCATCACTGACGCTGGCAAACCCAACGGCATCCTGGTGTCGCCCGACCAACGCACGCTCTATGTCGCGGCGCTCGACCCTGGCCGCTGGGGCGCGCTTCCGGAAGGCATGCGGTCGTATCCGGGGCGGCGTGCCCTACTAGCATACGATCTGGGCGCCGACGGGTCGGCGACATTCAGAGAGGAGGTGGTCTCCGACTTCGGCCCGGACGGAATGGCGATCGATGAGAGGGGTAATCTCTATCTGACGAGAGGAAGGCGCCTCGAGGTCTACTCGCCGTCCGGCGAGATGCTTGCTGGAATCCCGGTTCCCGAGCCCGCGAGGAATGTGACGTTCGGGAGGGATACGACCGGTCGAACGCTGTACATCACTGCGGGAGGCAGTCTCTACCAAGTCGAGGTCAAGAACGCTGGATACCGGCCCGGAGGGTAGCCGTCTCCTACGGTGGCGGGCAACACGGCTTATCGCTAGCAGTTCACTCAGAGAGAACGGTCATGACAACGCGAAAGAGCACAAACGTTGCGCGGCCCGCCAAGGTGGCAATTATCGGCGCCAGTGGAACCTACGGCAGAGGAATCCTCGCCCGGGCCGAGGAGATCGGCGTCGCAGCGGTGGTGATCACGCGGTCGCCGCACAAGTTCACAGCCGTGAAGCCGACGACTGCCGTGGCAGAGGCACAGCTGGATGATGATGAGCAGTTGCAGCAGGCGTTTACCGGCTGCGACGGCGTCATCTCGGCGCTGGGCGACGACAGGAAGCAGCGACCGAAGACGCACAACCTCCCTCACGTCTGGAAAGCCATGAAAGCTGTGGGCGTGACAAAGTACGTCGGCACGGGCTCCGGGCCGATGCTGATGCCGGGCGAGAGGCCTGGGGGCTTCCAGCGCGCGGTGCACCCCCTGCTGAGCGTGCTGAAGCTGTTCGGCGTAGACATGCTGGAACAGAACGAGTGGGAGCGCGACAGCCTGCTCATGGGCAAGAACGGCGCGGACGGCATTACGTGGGTGCTCACGAGACCAGTGAGGCCGACCAAAACGCCCTTTGTCGGAGCCAGCGTGCACAAGGATAAGCGCGGACCGATGAACTGTTCGATCTACGACCACGGCGACTTTTGCCTGTACTGCGTGGCGTCGAGCGAGTGGGACAGGCTTGCGCCGCATGTCAGCTCCGGACCGCAGTCTAATTAGAGTGGAGGCCCAACATGGTCGAGGAACCCAAGTGTACACTTGCAGAGGGATTCAGTGTGTGGGAGAAGGCCTGGGCTCAGATTTCGTTCTGGGTGATGGGCATCGTGGGAACTGTCGGTATTGTGCTCACTGATTGGCCCTGGGTCATCCCATACATAGTGATATACTGGTATGGAGTTCCAGGGATCATAATGAGGCACCTGAATTGTCCCAGGTGCCCCCATCTCCATGTGTACGGCGATTGCGTTCAAGCACCCGCGAGTCTGACGCGGTGGCTGGTCAAGCAGAGAAAGTCTACACCGTACAGCAAGGTCGAGAGGTTTCTGTTCTACGCGATATTCATTCTGATCCCGACCTATCCGCTCTTTTGGCTGGCTACACACATGGGTCTTCTGGTAGCGTTCGTGATCGCTGCCGCTGCGTGGTATTCGGGCCAGTGGCTGTACTTGTGCAAGCGATGTCGAGTGTACAGCTGTCCCTTCAATCGCGTTCCTGTGGCACGACGGGCGAGTGAGGTGGGAGCCTGGAGGCGGATCAACGCGGATTGATGCCTGTGAATAGTCCTTTGGAACGCCTCAAGGCCGCACTGTCAGACCGGTACAAGATCGAGCGCGAGCTCGGCCTGGGCGGTATGGCGACCGTCTATCTCGCGTATGATGTGAAGCACGACCGTAAGGTCGCGATCAAGGTGCTCCGTCCCGAACTCGCCGCCGTGCTCGGCGCCGAGCGCTTCCTGCAGGAGATTAAGACCACAGCGAGCCTGCAACACCCACACATCCTGCCACTGCATGACTCGGGCGAAGCCGACTCGTTCCTCTACTATGTCATGCCGTATGTCGAAGGCGAGACGCTGCGCGACAAACTCAACCGCGAAAAACAGCTCGGCATAGAGGAAGCGGTGAAGATCACGACCGAAGTTGCGGACGCGTTGGATTACGCGCATCGCCACGACGTGATCCACCGCGATATCAAGCCCGAGAACATCCTGCTGCACGACGGCCGGCC
>JBDGXD010000127.1:0-11245 GCA_039584755.1 Gemmatimonadota bacterium | reverse complement strand
AGAGGTGGTAATTCGCCAAACTAGCTCCGCAGCCGACATCCAGGAACCGCATGCCTGCACGAGGATCGAGGAACTCCCGGTTGTCCGACGCGCCACTGTTACTCGCGTTTGCGTCCTGCAACAGGGCAATTAGTTCGGCAGAATCTCTGAGTTCTGTGGGGATCTGGTCGAGGGGATCTACGGCATCGTGATACTGTTGAACGGTGAGGTCGTAGGCCCGCCTGATACGGTCTAGCTGCTCATCCATCTTTGTTGTTTCTCACAAATCCTGGTAGAGCGCCAAAGTCGCCCCGTTGGGATCGTGGACGCCAAAATTGCGTGTCCCCACGGCCTTGACGCCAATAGTCCGGACATTGTCGGCCACGTCAACCTTTCGAAGGGAGTTTTCGGTACAGACCATTCACAGTAACGCGGTACCCGTCGTCTGTCGGTACGGTCGCCGTCTTTGTCTCTGTGTGGGCCACCATGCCAAAGCGCGCCATGGTGCGATCGAGGTCCTCTGCATCTACCAGGCAGAGCGGACCTGATTGGAAGCCATCGTACATCAGAGCCTGACCGGAAACGGGGCTCAGCGGTTCACCCTGCGGTTGAGAGTCCGGGCTGAAGCCTGCGGTGAGGAGCAATCCATCTGACTGCAACACACGATGTGTCTCCTGTATCGCCCGCTGCCACTGGTCGGGTGAGTTTGCCTGGTGATAGATCCCAAGTGCGACAATGAGATGGAAATACTCATCTTCGAACTCGCTCAGATCCTCCATCACACCAAGCCGTACACGGTCAGCTGCAACACTCTCCCTCACGATCCCAGCGACACGTTCACGCGTCTTCTCGATCATTGGTGCTGAGCTATCCCGCGCATGGAAGTCGAAGCCAGCGTGAGCGAGTAGGACCGTGTTGCGACCGCTGGCGCACCCCAAGTCCAGGACACGGGTCAATTGGGGCTCGTCAAACTGTTCGAGCAGTTGCACCAGTCTGTGGTCGGGTTCCTTGTTCGCAAAACGCTCGACTTGTTCCGGTTCTTCCCAAAACGTCGTCATGGATTGCCCGTATCGATTGCGTGTTATCGTGGCTCGCCCTCCCGCACTGCCACTCACCTCTCAAGCGCTATCCGACAAATAGAAGTGCCACAACATCCGCGCAGCCACAGCCCGCCACGGTCTCCACGCTCGCGCTAGCTGGCTGAGACGTTCGGCTGAGGGCCGTTTGCGTAGACGCTTGACGCGTCGAGCAGCCTCCGTGAGTGCAAGATCGCCCTCGGGCCACACATCCGGGCGACGCAACGCCATCAGCAGGTAGATGTCGGCTGTCCAAGGACCCACCCCGCGTATAGCGCAAAGGCGACGACGCACCGTGATATCATCTGCGCGGCTTATCTCCCTCAGGTCCAGCTGACCCGCCACAATCAGTCGGGCTACATTAGAACAGTAATCCGCTTTCTGTCGGGTTATGCCCAGCGCCCTCAAGTCTGCGACTTTGAGTTGTGCAACCCGTTGAGCTGTGACACTCCCCAACGCAGTACACAATCGCTCATATGTGGCTGTTGCAGAGGAGAGTGACACCTGTTGCTCGAGAATGATTCGAACGAGTGTCGCGTAACCCGGTTTACGTGCCCACAATGGTGGTGCATCGAATCGGTCGACGACGCCGGCAAGATCCGCGTCTCGGCCGCACAGTTCCGCCACACCTTGCAGCAAGCTGTCGCGGGTGAGTGACCTTATTCCGTCCACCCTGTTTTGCGGGACCACTCTTCGATCTCCCACTGGCGCGCACCGTAATCCGCCGGCGGTGCATTGCCTTCGGCGGCGGCCTGCTTCCGAGCCTCTTCAGTGGCATCGGCCAGCGGCGGCAACCCGACACTGGCTCTGCGCTCATCCACGCCCGCATCGTCCTCTACCATCCAGGGACTGAGCTGCCCTTGCTCATCCCAATCGAAGACAGTGCCATACAGTTGCGGCTTTCGTTCGTTGAACCGAATCCTGTCGGTCAAATACGCGGCGTGAATGGCTGGGGCCTCTTCTTTCTTCACAGCGGCATTCAACAGGTCGAGGCACCTGCGCTGGAAGACCGGCAAACCGATGGCGTGCTGCGCTATCATCCACGCCAGCCAGGCACCGTCCTCACCCACAAGAGACTCCCCCGGCCAGCCGAACTCGCTGACTATCGACTCGAACTGCTCGGCGTTGGCAGCATGCACCTGTTCCATTTCGGTTGCATAGCCGTCGAACAAGACTCCCTCTTTCGCCAGCCTTGCCCGCGTCTGTTCGTCGTTGTGATACAGCTCTATCAACTGATATAAGACATTATCATTCATGGTCACACCGCGATTCTGATATTCGCCGGAGTTTTGTCACCGGCCTGAAGACGGGCTGGGGATTCTCTGTGTCACTTCACCAGCCTCATCAAAGAATGTGAGGCTGCCCTGGCCTTTGAGGTACAACACGGCGGCACCTTTCATTTCGGGACCGTGTAGGGCAAACCCACCACCCCCGTTGAGCGAACTGGGCTACGCCAATCCGCGTACCACCTGACTCGTCCAGGACAAACAACCCGGTTTCCGTCGTGTCGTGTCTCAGATCGATCCTGACTTGACCGGCATGGTCCACCAGTTGAATCCGCCGCGCTTGCACCAAGTCGGTGCTGCTCGGCAAATCTCGACTGAAAGCTAACAACAGCAGTGCGCCCATGATCACAGTGATGATCGTGAAGAGTCGATTGCTGCAGTTGTGACATGGCTGGCAACTCTGCGGTAACCGTCAAGTCCGAAGTTACCCACGAATGACCGTTGCGTGGAGACATCGCCTAGGTGGCGACTGCCAAGCAGCCTGAGGAAGATGGCGGCTCCGAATGGCTCGAGCGAATCCCCTTCTCCTTCATCAGCGTGGGGATGGACGAATCTAGGGAGGCACCCTGGGCTCAGGTGGACATGACCTAGCACTGGCCACCGTCAACAGCGACATCACGCTCAGTGCGGGCGGGTGAGCCGAGTATCAGGGCAAATGGGCCTACCAGACCGCGAATACCATCTTGACACCGGCTATTGCCAAGACGACAGCGAGAACTCTCTGGATAGCCACGTTGCCAAGATGCTTGCTGCCCACTTCGGAGCCGATGAATCCACCGATCACTGCGGCGGCGGCCCAGAGCGGCAGTTCTGTGGGAAGTTGCGGCGACATCGACAGAACACCGAGTAGGCCGGCCGCCGAGTTGACCAGAATAAAGGCGGCGGCGATACCAGCCACTATCCGCGCTTCGGCCCAGCCACTGAGAATCAGTACCGGGGCCAGAAATATTCCACCACCCACACCCGTGAGTCCGGCAAGAAGCCCGATCGCCGAGCCGGTTAGCGCAGTGATCACAAGCGGTGGTGCCTTCAGATCCGCTTGATCCTGGCTTGGTGTTCTTCGCAGCGACATCCATGCGGCATAAAGCAGAGCAAAGCCCACTACCGGATTATAGAGTTCACTCGGAAGGGCTATGAGACCGCCCACAAACGCGAACGGGACCGACGTCACTGCCAGGGGCCAGAACAGCTTCCACGAAAAGGCCCCGGCTCGATAGAACTTGATGGTGGCAATTACCGCCACGAATATGTTGAGCGTCAGCGCCGTGGGTCGCATCACTTCCGGCGCCAAGCCAAACAACGCCATCGCCGCCAGGTAGCCGGACGCGCCGGCGAATCCCACCGACGAGTACAGCAGCGCAGCAAGGAAAATCAGCGCGGTGAGTACGAGAGCGGCTTGCGAATCCACTACTTCACTGCCCCAGTTTCCTCAACAGCAACCTCGGGTGCTCGACCTCCTCCGATTGACTCTTCACTGCACAGTCTCCTACCTCTGCTGTCGATCCCGTTCACCTGGCAAATCGTTGCACCGCGCGCGCACGAGCCTTGGCTGCCTCAGTTTCCCGGTTGCGCAGCGGAGCGTTGGTCACCAACGAGTCCAGCAGCTCGGCTGTGGCCCGTGACACGCGTTCCACCGCGCGTTCGAATGGGTCTTCGTTTGCCTTGGAAGGCTTGGCGAACCCGCTCACCTTGCGAACGAATTGCAGTGATGCCGCCCGGATCTCGTCTTTCGTGGCAGGCGGTTCGAAGTTGTACAACGTCTTGATATTCCTACACATGTATCACCAGGTAGACGGTTGATTGTAAGGCGGCAGTACGATTCTGAATTCCAGCTGTGCTCCGACAACAGGCCACCACTCACACTATCACAGGCTCCAACAACCGAGAAATCACCTACCCGAAAAGCGACGTACGATACAACCGCTTCAATAGCTGGACTTGTCCAACGTGGTAGGCATCATGCATCACGATACCTGTCAACAGATCAGCGTACCTGTAGGCAACACTTCCCGCTACTGGTTCATCGAGTCGCTTGGGGTCGAATTCACGAACTGCCGATACGAGCTTCACATGTTCCGACCGCAGCAAAGCCCGGTCACGTTTCCATGAGGCGTCATCCAGCACATCCGGTGTGTTCGGCCAGTTGGCCGGCGAACGCGGGAAACCACCGGTTGGTGCACCTTCGAGATTTCTGCGCACGGCGTATTTCCAATAGGAGATGTGCAACGTGAACTCCCAAATACTATGACGGCCCGCCGCTGGCTTCCATGCTGCCATTCCAGGGGAAACACCTCTCAAACACCCGATTGTGGTTGCCCCACCCGACCACAGGCGTTTGCCGGTCCCGGGATCGAGCAAATGGAGGATCTCGGTATGCCGTGGATCGATCATTCTACTTTCCTATCCGAAGAACAGTGCCTGTCACCGGCTTATCACCGGGGTTCAGTCACTCTAACAACCGTGTGTGCCTTATGGCTGCCGAACCCGCTGCATCCGGATCTACTAGCCAGATTGACGCCACGTACGCATGCCCGCCCACTGAGATCCATGATCAAAAGTAAGGCGCCCATGGACTATAGCCCATGAGCGCAGAAACTCGAATCCTCGCATGACTGGACTGAACCGGCACATAATCAGCCGGCACCCTGGGGTGTACTACACTGCATCGGGACAGAAAGCCGCCTCTGCACCACTCGGGTTGGGTCCAACAAAGCCGGTGTGACACACCGTGCCGAAGCCGGCCGCTTTCTCGGTGCATCCGCTCGGTGCCCTGCACCCTGCATTCCCTGCCGCTATCTTACGACCACGCAGAGACCCGAAACCCAACCCAAACCAATCATGCCATACAAACACATACTGTTCGAGGTAGCGGACCGCATCGCACGGCTTACAGTCAACCGCCCCGACAAGCTCAACGCATTGAATGACTCATTGATAGAAGAGCTAGGTCGAGCGATCGGGGAAATCTCCGGCCGCGGCGACATCGGCGGTGTGATCGTAACAGGTGCCGGAAAGGCATTCGTAGCGGGCGCCGATATCGGCGAGCTCGCAAGACAGGGACCCTTCGATGGCAAGGCGCGTTCTGTAAGAGGTCAGGACGTATTTCGACGGCTCGAGACCTGTGGCAAGCCCGTCATCGCCGCAGTGAATGGCTTTGCACTTGGCGGCGGTTGCGAGTTGGCGATGTGCTGTCACCTACGCATCGCAAGTGAAAAGGCAAAGTTTGGCCAACCCGAAGTGAAACTCGGCATCTGCCCGGGTTACGGAGGAACTCAACGGCTGCCGCGACTCGTGGGTAAAGGCCGCGCGCTCGATCTCATCCTATCTGGCCGCATGATTGGAGCCGCCGAAGCATTGCAGATTGGCCTGGTCAACAAGGTCGTGCCACCTGACGATCTCATGCGGGAAGCCGTTCAGATGCTGCAGGGGATCATGGCCATGGGGCCCCTTGCCATACAGCTCTCCATCGAAGCGATCGATCAGGGTTTTGACATGTCGCTCGACGAAGGTCTACTGCTGGAAGCCAACCACTTCGGTCTGCTTGCCGCAACCGACGACATGAAAGAAGGCATGGGAGCTTTCCTCGAAAAGCGCGAACCCGGATTCACGGGCAAATGAACACGGTACGAAACACGTTTACCGTAGAATCATCCATCACCAACCTCGCCGTGACGATTGAAGACGGGGCGGTGACCCGCATCGATCTCAATAGACGCGGGCGGCGTTCCCCGATGGGCGAACTCGAACGGCTAGTAGCACGTGAGCTCGAGCAATACCTCGCCGGGAAGCGCAAGCAATTCACGTTTCCTATCCGTACCGAGGGAACCGAGTTCAATCAAAAGGTATGGCATGAGCTGGAGAGCATCCCCTACGGCGAGACCATCAGCTACGGTGAACTAGCCCGCAGAGTTGGCAATTCAAGAGCCGCCCGCGCGGTCGGAACCGCAAATGGCAGAAACCCGATACCCATCGTGATCCCCTGCCACCGGGTCGTAGCATCCGGTGGGAAACTGGGCGGGTACGGCGGCGGCTTGCCTCTGAAGCGGAGGCTGTTGGATCTAGAAGTTGCCCATAGTCCGCTAGTGCGATGACGTGTGTCGGGTCACCCATGATGTCCGAAGCCACTCTGCCCCTCCCGACCGAGGGTAAAGACTGAATCGTGAATCTGACCAAGCTCACCGTACGAAACTTCCGTAACCTGGCATCTCTGGACGTCGAGATTCCGACCGAAGGGGCAGTGATCATAGGCGACAACGGCCAGGGCAAGACCAATTTCCTCGAGGCGATCTACTACCTGGTGTTGTTCCGTTCACTGCGCGGAGCAATGGACCGCGAATTGGTGCGGTTCGGGGAGGCCGGATTCTTCGTTGCCGGCGACGCCAGCCCCAGAGTCACCGCCGGATACGAAATCCACGGAAGACGGAAGAAAGTCACCGTCGACGGAGGAGAGATCAGAAAACTGTCAGACGCGGTTGGCTTGGTCGTGGCAGTCACACTATCTCCTGCGGATCGAACGATCGTCGATGGAGGGCCTGCCGGTCGCCGTCGCTACCTCGACGTACTGCTCTCGCTGTCTGACTCAGCATACCTGGCATCGCTCTCCGAGCTCCGTGCCGCCATGAAACAACGGAATGCAGCGCTCAAGCGCGGCAACGCCACCGAGGCTCAGGCGTTTGACAAGCCCGTGGCCACCGCAGGTTCCCGAGTGGCTGCGACCCGCCACCGTTGGGCTGTCGAGTGGCGATCCCGGTTCGCGGAACTCTGTACCTCCATGGGGGAACGGTCCGAACCGGGGATGGTCTATTCATCGCGCCACTGGACTCCGGACGGTGGCATCGATGCGATCGAAGAAAATCTCAAACTCCGCATCGAACGCGATTTGAGAAGAGCCACGACTACCGTTGGACCTCACCGCGACGATTTGCTGCTCACGCTCGGCGGACGTGATATCCGCCGCTTTGGCTCGGCAGGCCAGCAACGCACTGCGGCGATCGCATTGCGACTACTAGAAGCACGGGCCCTGCAGAGCTCTCACAACACTGCGCCCATCGCGCTATTCGATGATGTCTTCGCAGAGCTCGACCAAGATCGACAAGAACGGTTGTTGTCGTTGATCAAGGAATCACTCCCAGAACAGGCAATCATCACCGCCCCACGGGATGCCGAAGTACCGGAGGTGTTGTTTGAGCGGCCCCGCTGGCGGATGGCCGGAGGAAGCATTGAACGGTAGACCGAGAGATCCTCGTGACAAGAAGCACGGTGTATCGCTCGGCGAGGCACTGGAGAAGTACTTCGAGAGTCACGGGATCAAACGGCGCATGCAACAAGCCAGCATCATTCCCGAGTGGCCTCGGCTAGTCGGCCCCAGGATCGCTGAGGTGGCTACCCCACATGAAGTGTTGCGGGACGGCACCTTGGTGGTGAGCGTCAAATCCGCAGCCTGGATGCAGGAACTCCAGATGATGTCTCCCCAGATCATCAAGCAACTGGCGCAACGTGGCAAGCGAATCAAGCGCATTCTGTGGCGGGCAGAATAACGGGCGAGCCGTAACCCTCGAGTGCCACAAACCCTTGTGCGACAAGCGATTATCCCAGTTGTCGGCCGTTGCCATAACTTCAAGTGGTTACTATATTTAGGGGACCTCAACTAGGGGTCGCTCGCGGCCCCATTTTCTTTTTTCGTATCCGAGGACCATGACCGCGCAACAACGCTACAGCTCTGACTCCATTCAGGTCCTGAAGGGCCTCGAGGCGGTCCGCCGACGGCCAGGCATGTACATCGGCTCGACATCTGCTCGTGGGTTGCACCATCTCGTTTACGAGGTCGTGGACAACTCGATCGACGAGGCAATGGCAGGCTTCTGCAACCAGATCGGTGTCACGATCAACGAAGACAACTCCATCACAGTGATGGACAACGGGAGAGGTGTCCCGGTCGACATTCATAAGACTGAGAAGAAGCCGGGTCTGGAGGTGGCAATGACCACTCTTCATGCCGGTGGGAAGTTTGACAAGAACACCTACAAGGTATCGGGAGGTCTCCACGGAGTCGGTGTATCAGTTGTCAATGCACTATCGGAACGGCTCGACGTGTGGGTCAGACGGGACGGCAAGGAACACCACATGGCGTTCGAGCGCGGCATCACTGCTCAGAAGTTGGAGGTCACAGGCAAGGCCCAACGCACCGGCACAAAGGTCACGTTCCATCCAGACGCGGAGATTTTTACCGAGCTCAACTACGACTACGACACGATTGCCAACAGGCTGCGCGAGCTGGCATTCCTCAACTCCGGTGTTACCCTCACGATCAACGACAAGCGGGCAGGCCATGAGCAGAACGAGCTGTTCTGCTACAAGAAAGGGATATCGGAATTCGTACAGTTCCTTCGGGGTAGCAGGAAACCACTGCACAGCAAGGTAATACACTTCACCACTGTGAAAGACGACGTTGAGATTGATGTCGCAATGCAATACAGCGATGGCTTCTCAGAAAACGTGTTCTCTTTCGTGAACAACATCAACACACACGAGGGAGGTACTCATCTCACCGGATACAAGAGCGCCGTGACCCGCGCGATCAACGAGACCGCGAAGAACAAAGGCCTAATGAAGAAAGTGGACTTCACCTTGAGCGGTGACGACGTGCGTGAAGGCCTCACGGCTGTAATCCACATAAAGGTCAAGGAACCCCAGTTCGAGGGGCAGACGAAGACCAAGCTGGGTAACTCGGAAGTGGAAGGCATTGTAAAGACAGTGGTCTACGAGTGCCTGGGCAACTTCTTGATGGAGACTCCATCAGCCACCCGGGTCATAATCGACAAGGCGCTCAGCGCCGCGCGTGCCCGGGAGGCGGCGCGGAAGGCCCGCGAGCTCGTGCGCAAGAAGAGCGCTCTCGAAAGCAGTGTCCTGCCAGGCAAGCTAGCAGACTGCTCGCTCTCCGATCCCACGATGTGCGAGCTGTACATCGTCGAGGGTGACAGTGCCGGTGGTTCCGCCAAGCAGGGCCGCGACCGCTCTTTCCAGGCGATTCTCCCTCTCCGTGGCAAGATCCTAAACGTGCAAAAGGCTCGAGTGGATAAGATTCTTTCCAACGAAGAGATTCGCACTTTGGTCACGGCGATCGGAACCGGGGTGGGTCAGGATGAACTCAAGCTTGATGACGCACGCTACCACAAGATCATCATCATGACCGACGCCGACGTAGACGGAGCACACATCCGCACCTTGTTGCTCACGTTCTTCTACAACCAGATGCGGCCATTGATTGAAGCCGGCTACGTCTACATCGCTCAGCCGCCCCTGTACCGAGTCGCAAAAGGCAAAGAGGAGTACTACGCCTACGACGACGGCGAACGCGACGAGTACGTGAAGCGCTTGGAGAACGGCGGCAAGAGCAAGAAAGGCAACATCGGGGTGCAGCGCTACAAAGGCCTTGGCGAGATGAACCCCGACCAGCTGTGGCGTACCACCATGGACCCTGCTGCCCGCACGATACTCAAGGTCGAGCTCGAGGACGCCTCCATGGCTTCCAGGCTCTTCGAGGACCTCATGGGCGACGAGGTCGAACCCCGCCGCAATTTCATCCGCAACCACGCCAAGTTCGTGAAGAATCTCGACATCTAGTCGATTGATGAGTACAGGCAGTCCCTGACCCCGGTCTCGCCACCGGGGTCTCCTTACCGAAGAAACCCTACCTAGTTACTAGACGTCGCCTGGAGCACGATGGCTGGCCGATCGCGGGCAGCCTCTCCGGCCGCACTCCCCACCCTTCCCAGGTCCTGTTGTTATGGACGGTTGACATATAGTGACATAGCTATTATTCTATGCCTCATGACAGGCACAACCAACAAGCCACTTCTCCGCGGGATCGACCCAACCGCCCTCTCTCGGGCTGCCGACACCATCAAGTTGCTCGGCCATCCGGAACGGTTGAAGATCGTCGAGGTGCTCGAGGCGGGTGACGCAACCGTGACCGACATTCAACAACAACTCGACATGCCCCAGGCCATCGTCTCGCAGCACTTGGCAAAGATGCGGGGTTATGGTATCGTCGCGGCAGAGAGAGACGGCGTGCATGTCTACTACCGGATCGTGGAGCCGAAGGTGCGCCACATCCTGGAGTGCATCAGGAAGTGTGACGTCTAGGACATACTGGAAGCTGTTCTCCGTGGGCGCACATGCGTCCATTTTTTAAGGGTACGAACATATGATTATAGCTATTAGCCTATTATTGACCGCTAGCGCTGCAACACCAGCCTTTCAGAACGACACTCTGGAGCTGTCGCTGCAAGCTGCAATTGAACGGGCCGAGGAGTACAATCCCACCCTGCGAGCCGAGCGGGCCGAGTCCGATATCGCGGCTGGCCGAGCTCAGGAAGCCACCCCGGCGTTTCTGCCCTCTATAGGGGTAGATATGGGGTTCCTCCGCACCAACGACCCAGTGGCCGTGTTCGGGCTCAAGCTCAGGCAGGGGAACTTCCAGGCGGAAGACCTTGGCTTGGATGCCCTCAACAGTCCCGATCCGTACAACGGCTTCAACACGGTTGCGACCGTGGAGCTCCCGATCTTCACCGCTGAAGGAATCTTCGGTCATTCGGCCGCCAGACGAGCGGCATCAGCAAGAGAAGCAGCCACATCTCGGGCCGCCGGTGCCACGACTTTCTTCGTATCCCGGGCCTACTGGGACGCGCAACTGGCGGCTCGGCAGGTGGATGCGTTGGCAGCGGCACTCGAGGCTGCACAGGGTCACGCGCGCCAGGCGGAGGCCATGCAGCAGCAGGGGCTGGTGACGGGTCTCGATGCGAGACTGGCTAGAGTCCACGCCGCGGCAACGGAGACTCAGCTGTTGGCGGCCAGAGCACAGGCCGACAACGCCCTCTCCACAATAGCTACTCTGTTGGCCCT
>JBDGXD010000126.1:0-11273 GCA_039584755.1 Gemmatimonadota bacterium | reverse complement strand
CTCGTCGCGTTGGTGTTTTACCGTCTCCTCTTGTTCCTTGCCGGCACCAGAGCACTGCAGATCCTGTTGGGCTTGCTGTTGTTGGTGTTGGTCTACTTCTTGGCCGTGCTCTTCAAGCTGAACATGATCACGACCCTGATGGGCTTGATCTTCACGTACGGTGCGTTTGCGGCGGTGGTCGTCTTCCAACCGGAACTGAGGCAGGCCCTGGCGCGACTTGGCACGTCACGAGCGATCAGACTGCTCACCAACACTGACAAGCATGCAGTGGCAGATGAGATCTCAGATGCTGTGAGTCGTCTCGCTCGCAACGGGACCGGGGCGATCATTGCGGTAGAGGGTGAGGTCTCCCTCAACGACTATCTGGAGGCCGGTACCGAGATGCAGGCAAATGCATCGGCCGACCTCCTGGCCACTATCTTCACGCCGTACTCGCCGTTGCATGACGGTGCCGTGATCATTCGTGGGAACCAGATCATAGCTGCTGGATGTGTACTGCCGCTGACCCAGTTTCCGGTCACGGACAAGTCACTTGGGACCCGTCATCGAGCGGCGCTTGGCTTGTCTGAGGAAACCGACGCGGTCGTTGTAGTGGTGTCGGAGGAGACCTCCAACATCTCGATAGCGCTCCGAGGAATGCTGCGGCGGGGGGTCACCGCCGATCAGGTGCTCGAGGCTCTCGCCGGCCGAACCCGGCCAACCCTTGCGCTCTCGGAATCCTCTAGTAAGGCTTCTCCAGCCTAAAACGCGAGAATTGCCAGGAACATGAGCAACGACACAATGCCAGCGGTGTCGAGCGACGCCGGAGGACCACCGTACAAAGCTGCCATCGCGGTATTTGGATTGGTGCTTGCCGCGTACGTCTGGACGCTCGCACCGACCGTAACTTTCTGGGACGCGGGTGAGTTCATCGCCACCGCCAAGATCCTGGGTATACCACACCCGCCAGGAACTCCGCTATTCACCGTGTTGGCCCACGTCTGGGCAACCTTGGTTCCTATCGGCGGGTTTGCCTATCGCACCAATCTGATGACGGCAATGTTCAGCGCCGCCGGTGCTGCTCTGCTGTTCTTGCTCGTGGTGCAGGTTCTCCGGGGACGCTCAGGCGAAAAGAGCGATCCCATCTTTGTCTTTGGCGGTGGATTGGCAGCGGCTCTGGTCTCGGCGTTCGCGTTCACCGTTTGGCAGAATTCCAATGAGACCGAGGTCTACATGGTGGCTGCCTTCAGTATCGCCGCCACCGCTTGGCTAGCTTGGCTCTGGCGGGAGCACCGCGGCGAACCGAAGGCACCCCATATTCTGCTGCTCATCGTCTTCTTTGCCGCCATATCGCTGGGGAACCATCTGCTAGCTCTATTGGTCGGGCCAGCAATGATCGTATTCATGGCGCACGTTCTCAAGAACGAGCCCTTGCCGAACGAAGAAGATCGCAAAGTTGAGTGGGGCCAGTGGGCCGTGTTAGCGGGTGTGTGGGCTTTGCTCATTGGGGTAGGACTCGGGAATACCACCCTGCTCATAGTCGGGGGTATAGTGTTTCTGGCCGGTGCCGTCTATGCAGCCACAGTCGGGGGCCTTGCCTTTGCCGCTACAGTGCTGGGTATCGCGATTGTTGGTGCGTCGACCTATCTCTTCCTCTACTTCCGTGCCAACGTCGGACCATTCATCAACGAGGCAGACCCCTCTACGTGGTCCAGTCTGTGGGACGTGATTCAGCGCAAGCAGTATCCGACGCGCTCTCCGTGGGACAATCCGACATACCCGTCGGGACAAGGGAATCCGGGACGATCGCTCGTGCTGGTCTTGTTGCAGATACAGAACTACGTGCAGTACTTCGATTGGCAGTGGTCCAACGGCCTGGCGCTCACCGAGCCGGTGTTTGCACGCATACGACTGCCATTCACGATCCTCTTCACTGGACTCGGTATCTACGGCGCGTCGGTGCTGCGGGAGCGTGACAGGTCTGTCTTCTGGCTTCTCCTGGTGTTGTTTCTGGCGACCGGTCCCGGTCTCATGGGATACATGAACTTCAAACCTGGGTACTCACTCGGTTGGGACGGATTCCCTGGGATTGACATGCACGAGGTGCGTGAACGGGACTATTTCTTCACTGTCTCGTTCCAAACGTGGGGGCTCTTCGCTGGAATCGGGTTGGCTGCACTTTATCGTCGGTTCCGAATCAAGGCAGAGCGAGACAAGGAGGGGGGCTCCCTGCTGGCTAGCGCCGCACCAGCAGTCCTGTTGGTATCACTACTTCCGTTCTTCCTCAATCTGAGCGGTGCGAGTAGAAGACACCGACCTGAGGCAGTCCTGGCTCGCGACTTCGCGTACAATGTGCTGCAGTCAGCGGAACCGTACGGGATCGTCTTCACCAACGGTGACAATGATACGTTCCCTTTGTGGTACATCCAGGAGGTAGAGGGAGTCCGACAGGATGTGTCGGTGGTCAATCTGTCACTGGGAAACACTGATTGGTATCTGCGCCAACTCAGAGACAATCCGGTCCGGCGGTTCGATCCCGAGCAGGCACCGTGGTTTGCGCACCTGGCCCGTGACAGCGCTCCAGCCGCACTGCATTCGATGACCGATGCAGATATCGCGAATCTGCAGCCACAGCTTCTCGCGGAACCGCTGCGGTTCAATCCGGGACGAATCGACAAGATCTACCCCGCCAACACTCCGGTCTACGTCAAAGACGTCCTGATGCTCAGATTGATATTGGAGAACTGGAATCGCCGGCCGATCTACTATTCGGTCACAGCCGGGAACAGCAACTGGATTCAGTTGGACGAGTACCTGACACAGGAAGGGCTTCTGCTGCGGATACACGGGGTGAGCGAGCCAGACACATTGTTGCTGGGACCGGGAGTGTACGGCTCTGTGCCCGTGAACATCCCACGGACGGACTCCCTCCTTTGGGACGTGTACCGCTATGCGAGGTTGTTTGAAGCCGACGAGCTCGATCTCGGTCCCACCGACCGGAACATCGCGACCAACCTGAGCTTTGCCTACTACTCGTTGGGACAGGCGTATTTGTCGACCGGTGAGAGGGAAAAGACGGTCGAGAACTTTCGGCGGGCCATGCACCTCTCGCCGGCGGCGTACCCACAAATCGGTTCAGCGCTCGAGATGTTCACCGAGCCGACCGCCGACACGGTTCCGAATGACTCGGGCGGGTAGCACAACTGACGGAGCCAGTCGCTTGTAGTAGGAACCCCATACCGCTAAACTGAATGGTTATGGATTTTGCGGCATTTCCCGGCAACCTAGAGCGGGTTCGCGAGCGGATCGAATCGATCCAGGACAGGGAAGGGTTGCGCGGCGACGTCCGGCTAGTGGCTGTGACCAAGGGCCACGATCAGTCCGCCGTAGTCGCCGCGCAGGCGGCTGGGGTGCTAGACGTGGGTGAAAACCGGGTCCAAGAAGCCGTAGGCAAGCAAGAAGTATTGGAGAGACTGCCGGTCAAGTGGCATTTGATCGGCCATTTGCAGACCAACAAGGCCAAATACGTGCCAGGGCGGTTCGCGTTGGTGCACTCGATCGACTCGCTGCGGTTGGCCGAAGCGCTGCAGCGAGCAATGGAAAGTAGAGGGGGAGAGCGCGAACCCCAACCGGTGCTGGTCCAGGTCAATGTTGCCGACGAGCCGCAGAAGACGGGATGTGACCCGCAGGAACTCACAGAGATTGCTGCCAGGGTCAGCGAACTGTCACGGCTCGATCTCAGAGGGCTGATGACCATGGCCCCGTTGACTGAGGACGAGAAGGAACAACGCCGGGTGTTTGCTACGTTGCGAAGGTTGCGCGATGACCTCTCGTCTAGCGGGCTGGACCTGCCCGAGTTGTCGATGGGCATGTCGGGAGACTATGAGGCGGCTGTGGCGGAAGGGGCTACTATCCTGAGGCTTGGAACTGTCTTGTTTGGAGAACGTCCGAAATGACGGAAGCTGAGTTCAGACTCACACCGATCGATGTCAGGGCACAGGAGTTCAGCCGTTCGGTGTACGGTTATGAAGCGACCAGTGTGGAGGATTTCCGCGAACGGGTTGCTACAGAGATGGAGCGACTGCTCAAGGAGCGCGCCACATTGGAGGAGCGCATACGAAACCTGCGTGAGCAGCTCAAGGCATTGAGGGAGAGAGAAAAGGCGATAAACGATGCAGTCATGATGGCACAGCAACTTCGTGAGGTGACTCATAAGGCAGCCCAACAAGAAGTTGAGGTGATCATTCGAGAGGCACGCGTGAACGCCAATCGGCTGCTGCACGACGCGCGCGAATCGGAAGTCAACGTACGCCACGGATTGAAGGAAGCCCAGCATCAGTTCCACGCGTACGTGACGTCGTTCAGAAAACTCCTAGATCGACAGATGGCTGAGTTGGACGCCCTGACGGAAAACGGACGTGACGGCAGCACGGCGGAGGATGCGTGACGGATCTTCACACAACTGAGAACATTCAGCGTGCGGTCGATGCCGTTCGTGGAGTCACGGACCTCGTTCCTGACGTCGCACTGGTACTCGGGACCGGCTTGGGTGGGTTGGCTCGAGAGATCGACGGCAATGCAGAGGTCGGCTACCGTGACATACCTGGTTTTCCTCTGTCCACCGTCGAGACGCATGCAGGTCGGCTCCTGCTGGGTTCGTTGGGCGGTAGAAGCGTGGTAGCGATGCAGGGCCGGTTTCACCGGTATGAAGGCTACTCGATGCAACAGATAACGTTCCCCGTTCGCGTGATGGGCGGCTTGGGTGCCAAGAGCCTGGTCGTTTCGAACGCGTGCGGTGGCATGCACCCGCTGTGGTCGGCGGGTGACTTGGTGTTGCTGGCGGATCACATCAACCTTCTGGGCGACAACCCCCTGATCGGGCGCAACGACGATACGTTGGGTCCCAGATTCCCCGACATGTCGGCACCCTACGATCCCGAGCTGCGGGGATTGGCTCGAGCGGTCGCTCGCGACTGCAAGATCACACTGCGGGAAGGTGTCTACGTGGCAGTACCCGGTCCGAACCTCGAGACGCCCGCCGAGTATCGTTTCCTGCGGCTCATCGGCGCTGACATAGTCGGGATGTCCACGGTACCTGAGGTGATCGTGGCGGTACACGCCGGCATGAAAGTCCTCGGCATTTCGATCATCACGGACGAGTGTCTTCCCGACGCCCTCGAGCCGGCCGACATCGACAAGATCATATCTACCGCTCAAAGGGCCGAACCCAACTTGACTACGCTTGTAACCGGTGTGTTGCAGCGGATGAACTGATGACGTACGAGCCACTGGGTAGTGCTGACCTCAGCGAACTCGAGCTTGGTTTGTTGGAGCAGTGGCGGTCTGAGGGTCTTTTCCGCCGAACGCTCGATGCCACGCGCAATGGCCAACCGTTCGTCTTCTATGAAGGTCCCCCGACGGCCAATGGCCGGCCGGGGATTCATCACGTGTTTGCTCGCACCATCAAGGACCTCGTGTGCAGGTACCACACGATGTTGGGTGAGTCGGTTACGCGTATTGCGGGCTGGGATACACACGGTTTGCCTGTTGAGATCGAGGTCGAAAAGGAACTCGAAATCAGTGGCAAGCCCGACATCGAAGCGTACGGTATCGCCGCCTTCAACGAGCGATGCAAACAGAGTGTGTTTCGATACAAGGCGGAATGGGAGACCCTATCGGAACGCATCGGCTACTGGTTGGACTACGACAAGCCCTATGTGACCTACACCAACGACTACATCGAGAGCGTGTGGTGGTTGCTGAAGCAGTTGGCAGAAAGGGACCTGTTATATGAGGGTCACAAGGTTCTGCCCTACTGCATTCGCTGTGGCACATCGCTGTCGAGCCACGAACTAGCACAAGGATACGACACCCACAGGAGCCCCTCTATCTATGCTCTCTTCCGGATTGCGGAGCAGAGCCGTAGCGAGGAACGGTTTCTCCTGGTCTGGACGACGACACCCTGGACACTACCTTCCAACGTGGCCGTGGCAGTAAACCCACATCTCACTTACGTGGAACTGGACGTAGAGGGGAAACGGGTAATCGTCGAGAAGTCCATTGCAGAGTACACGGTTGTACCCGGTGCCACCGGAGGGAGGCCGTTGGGGCATTTCCCGGTCATGCAGACGTACCCGGGAGGCGACCTCGTGGGGTGGCGGTATGAGCAGTTGATCGATGCCGTGAACGTCGATACGCAGAACGCCTTTCGCGTGTTGTCCGGTGATTTCGTCACCAGTGAGGAAGGAACCGGATTGGTGCACATCGCCCCTGCGTTCGGAGCAGATGACTACTCTGTAGGGCAGAGCGAAGGCATGACGTTCGTCAATCCGGTCGACGAGGCCGGACGGTTCAGCGGTACCCGCTGGGCAGAAATCAATGGACTGACGGTTTTCGAGGCCAACCCCATCATCGCCGACCGGCTCGGAGATGAGGGAAAGCTGTTTGGGCGTTACCAGGAAGAGGGCTACGAACACACGTATCCCTTCTGCTGGCGCTGTGAATCGCCGCTCATCTACTATGCGCGCAAGTCGTGGTTCGTGCGCACGACGGCGTTCCGGGACGAGATGATCGGCTTCAATGACGGGGTGAATTGGTGTCCTCCTGAGGTGGGTACCGGTCGTTTTGGCGAGTGGCTCGAGAACAACGTGGATTGGGCGCTTTCGCGTGATCGCTACTGGGGGACGCCGCTACCGGTGTGGCTGTGCGATTCTGACGGGGTGCACCGCGTTGTTGTGGGCTCGTTCGCCGAGTTGAGTGACCTGTTGGGACGAGAACTGGAACGGGATTTCGATCCACATCGACCGCATGTCGATTCTCTCACTTTTCCCTGCTCCGAGTGCAATGGTACGATGCGAAGAGTCAGCAGCGTGATCGACGCTTGGTTCGACTCCGGTTCAATGCCATTCGCACAATGGCACCATCCCTTTGAGAACGAGGCGGAGGTTCGCAGCCATTTCCCAGCGGACTTCATCTGTGAGGGGCTGGACCAGACGCGGGGGTGGTTCTACTCATTGCTAGCGATAGCCGTCGGTGTGCACGATAAGGGCGCATACCGCAATGTGATCGTGAATGGACTTCTACTCGATGCAGATGGCCGCAAGATGTCCAAGCGAGTGGGGAATGTGGTCGATCCGATCGCGGCGGTTGAGGAGTGCGGTGCAGACGCCGTACGGCTCTACCTGCTCGCTGGGAGCCAGGTGTGGTTGCCGAAACGATTCGATTCCAAGTCAATTCCGGAAGTGGCGCTTGGCTTCCTCAACCAGTTGAGGAACACCTATGGTTTCTTTGCCCTATATGCTGAGGATTGGGATCCGAGTGAGGCACCTCCCGTCGAGGTGCGGCCTGCGGTGGATCGTTGGTTGCTCAGTCGGCTCAGTCAGCTCGTTGAGAATGTAAGCGATGCCTGGTCTCGCTTCGACGTTACCGGTGGTACCCGTGCGATCATGGAGTTCTGCGATTCAGATCTGTCGAACTGGTACGTGCGGATCAATCGTGCGCGCTTCTGGGCGCCGGACTCCCACGCAGATGGCGCAGCCCTGGCCACACTGCATACTGCCCTTACGACCGTGTGCCGATTGTTGGCGCCGGCTGCGCCATTTCTGAGTGATATGATACACCGTCGGTTGACAGGCGAATCTGTACATCTGCAGGCGTTCCCCGAATCCGGAGGCTACCGGTTGGAGTCGCTGGAGCGCGCGATGGATGCAGCACGGACTCTCACCTGGTTGGCCCGTTCTGCCCGCGAGTCACAGGGCATGCGCCTGCGTCAGCCGCTGGCACACATGAAGGTAGCTGTGCCCGGAAGCGTCAGAGGTGAAGCGTTCGATTCGCTGCTGCAAACGCTGGCCACCGAAGTAAACGTCCGTTCGGTGACTGTGGTAGAATCGGATGAGAGCTTGGTCACGCTCAAGGCGAAGCCAAACTTCCGGAGCTTGGGGAAGGCATATGGCAAGGAGACCCCCATCGTGGCCAAATTGTCCGCCGAATTGACGCGAGAACAGCTGCGGGGGCTGGAATCCGGAAACGTACAGATCTTGGAAGGAAACGGGAAGGAGTACGAGTACCGGCCCGAGGATGTTGTGGTAGAGCGTGAAGTGGCCACAGACTGGCTGTTGCAGAGTGATGGGCCATACGTGGCTGCGCTGGACCCTCAGCTCACCGAGGAACTCAAATTGGAGGGTTTGGCCCGGGAAGTGGTGAATCGGGTGCAACGACTACGCAAAGAGGCCCGATATGATTACGATACTCGGATTGAATTGAGCATGTCTGGCTCAGATGGCATCTTGGCGGCGGTGGATGCTCACCGCACCTTTATCGCGCGCGAGACTCTTGCACGCCACCTGGAGGTTGGCTCGGATCTAATGAAACCAGACGTGACGGAGACGGTGGATATCAACGGTCGCCATGCGATCGTGTCATTGAGGAAGTACGATGGCAACTAAAAAGTCGAAAACTGCGAAGCAGCGGAAGCCAGGTGTCATGAATAAGAAGCAGTTGACTCACCTAGAAAAGCGCTTGCTCGAGGAGCGCAGTCGGGTGATGAAAGAGCTGGGGTACTACGATGAGCAGTTCAGTGGCACCCTGCAGAGTTCTGACGGTGACCTGTCAGCCTATTCATTTCACATGGCGGACCAGGGTACCGACGCAATGGAGCGCGAAAAGCAGTTCCTCTTCGCTTCCAAGGAAGGTCGCTATCTCTGGCACGTGAATGAGGCGCTCAGGCGCCTGTATCGGGCGCCGGAGAAATTCGGTAAGTGCCACGAGTGCGGTGATGAGATCGCGTTCGAGAGGCTCGACGCACTACCGCATGCGCGGTTGTGCATCAAATGCAAGGCCAAGGAAGAAGATGGCAAGGAAAAGTAGCTACCAGTTGTTTTGGTGGATGATGGTGGGAGTCGTAGTACTCGACTTCATCACCAAACAGTTAGCGGTGGCCAATCTGGCGCGGGGAGCTCCGGTCTATCTCGTGGGTCACTGGTTGTCTCTGCGGTTGGTTTACAATACAGGCGCCGCCTTCGGCATCCATGTCGGGCCTCACTCCCGCTGGGTGTTCATGATACTCGCGCTCATCGCGCTCATCGTGCTTGGCGCAATGGTGCGCCAGACCTCGCCGACACAGTGGTTTCGTTTTCTCACGCTAGGTTTGATTTGTGGGGGGGCGGTCGGCAACTTGATCGACCGCATTAGGAGTTCGGCAGGGGTCGTAGATTTCATCGACGTGTGGATCGGTACTTTCCATTGGCCCACCTTCAACGTCGCCGACATGGCGGTGAGTTGTGGCGCCGTCGCACTTGCGGTAGCGTTGTGGTCTGAAGGCAAGGGCGAGGAAGTGTCGGCCGGAAAACCGGCGGGTCCCGCGGAAGTCTCGACTTAGCAACAACTTGCTGCTATGGAGCAGCTGATAGTCTTTCAGGTCCTAGCGCCGTCGACCGAGCGTCTCGACCGGTTCCTTGCAGACCAGCTCTCGCTTTCCCGCACACAGACGGCGCGCTTGGTAGCACAGGGTGCCGTACAGGTGAACGACGAAAAAGCCCGGGCTTCACGCTGTCTCTCCCGCGGAGACCTGGTTCGAGTTGCCCTGCGAGAAGCGGGTGGCAAGGTTCCGCGCCAGCTCGCCGCTTACGATCATCCTCTCGACGTGATCTACGAAGACGACAGCCTTCTCGTGCTGAACAAACCAGCCGGGTTGGTAGTGCATCCGGCACCAGGACACTGGGATGATACCCTGGTAAATGCGTTGACAGCGCGAGGAACTCGCTTGGCTGCGGTCGGTGAGAGTCGACCCGGTCTGGTGCACCGTCTCGACAAGGATACCTCCGGCCTGATGGTGCTGGCAAAGACTGATATTGCTCACCGCAAGCTGGCGCGTGATATCGGCGAGCGCCGGGTCGAACGTGTGTACGCGGCCATGTCTTGGGGCCACTTGGACGGTCAGATCGACATAGATGCGTCGATTGCACGACATCCCACCGACCGCAAACGTATGGCCGTGCTTGCAACTGGTCGCACCGCTCGGTCGAGGGTGAGACCAATAGCGCGATTCGACGTATGCGATCTCGTTCGGATCGAGCTGGCAACGGGCCGAACGCATCAGATCCGGGTGCATTTGAACCACGTCGGTCATCCCGTCGTCGGCGATCCGGTCTACGGTGGTGGTGGGCACCGGAGGGTCACAGGGTCGCAGCGCCAGCGCGGAGTTGCCGTGTCCCGAGCGACGTCGCGGCAAGCTCTACATGCCGCAGAGCTGCGATTCAACCATCCGACAACCGGTGAGGGCTGCCGCTTCCAGGCCGATTGGCCCCAGGACCTGCGACAGGCGTTGGCAGCAGCGGGTGACGACCCTGATCTGCTTGATCGCGATAACGTGCTGGAGTATCTTGGCTTCGCCGAATAAGATGCACGACTACGCTGGTGTCCGGCTCTTGGTTTTCCGGGTGGCCGATTTGGCCTGCGCGGCGGATGTGTCGGCCGTACAAGAGATCCTTCCGGCGCAACGGGCTACTCGCATTCCCGGTGCGCGAGAAGCGGTGGAAGGCCTGATAAACGTACGGGGACGGCTGGTCACGCTAGTTAACGGACGGCACGCCCTGAACCATCCAGCGGACGATGGTGCCGGTCCCATCATCCTAATGGAGGTCGGCGAACGGACGGTTGGATTCGCTGTCGATGCGGTGCTCGACTTGTTCTCATTGTCAGCGGACGATCTGACCGAACGCGGCGACCTCCCGGGGATAGATGCCCGACTGGTGAAAGCCGTCGGCCGGCGGGCAAATTTGTCCTTCGTGCTCCTCGATATCGATGCGCTATTTAGACCATACCTGGCTGCCTAGGGGGAACCCGTGAGTCATACAGTGCTCGTCTGTGATGACGCGATCTTCATGAGAACGATGATAAGCGACATCCTATCTCAGGCCGGATACGAAGTCGTCGGCGAAGCCGAAACCGGGGTTCAAGCCGTCGAGAAATTCAAGCAGTTGAATCCCGATCTGGTCACAATGGACATTGTCATGCCCGACATGGGCGGGATTGACGCTGTAAGGGAGATCGTCAAGCACGATTCCAGTGCCCGCATCCTCATGTGCAGCGCCATGGGACAGCAAGCTCTGGTGGTGGAAGCGATCCAAGCGGGCGCCAAGGATTTCGTGGTCAAGCCGTTCCAGCCCTCCCGAGTTCTCGAGGCAGTTCAAAGGGTCATCGGATAGGCATGGATCTTTCCCAATATGGGGAACTCTTCCTTGCCTAAAGCCGGGAACATCTAAGCTCGGTCAACCAGCATCTCCTCGAGTGGGAGC
>JBDGXD010000125.1:0-11296 GCA_039584755.1 Gemmatimonadota bacterium | reverse complement strand
TACTGCCATCAGATCCGGTGGTGCCGCCATCCACTCCGTCTTGAGATCGGGTCTCGGGAACGGCTGTTGCCCGGTAGCTAGGTTGGCGTCTGTCAATACTATCACAACGCAACGGAAGGCTTCGGCAATCCGCCTGGCCGTTGTCATACACAGGAAACACTCTTCCATAGTCGCGGGTGCAAACACAACGTGTGGAGCATCACCAGGCTGACCGTATATGGACGCGAGCAGATCGGCCTGCTCGATCTTTGTTGGCAACCCAGTGCTCGGACCACCGCGCTGGACATCCACCAATACCAGGGGTGTCTCGGTCATGACCGCCAAGCCGATAAACTCAGTCTTGAGCGCCAAACCAGGCCCTGAAGTGATTGTAAACGCCACCTTGCCGGCGAACGACGCACCAACGGCCACTCCTGCTGCCGCTATCTCGTCTTCGGCCTGATGCACGATGCCTCCGAACTTCTCGAAGATGTCGCTCAGGTGGTGCGACGCCGAGGTCGCTGGCGTGATGGGATACATGGCGCAGAGTTCCATGCCTGCTGCGATAGCACCGAACCCGATCGCCTGATTCCCGTTCATCACGACTCGGGGGACTTTTGATTCAATTGTGGGAATATCGATCCTGAAATCGAGATTCCCCTCGGCCCATTTGTAGCCCAAGTCTAGCAGTGCCACGTTGTCGTCGTAGACCTGCTGTGACTTGCGCTTGAACAACTCAGCAATGAGTTCACGGATCCTGCCCAGATCGCGGGAGTAGATCCACGCCAGTATGCCCAGGGCAAACATGTTCTTGCCCTTGCGCGGATTGTCGACGATCGCGAGGCATTTCTCCTCCATCGGAACTTCGACGAAACGATACGATCGATGGCTCATCTCCTCCATCGCATCTTCCCACTCTTTGCGGATGTCCGGATCGTCATGCTTCTTCCACATATTTTCGATCAGGATGACCGCATCTTCAGCAAGAGCATCCATCCGGTGGCGTGCCAGCAAGACCTGTTCGTTGAATGCCACGATCAAATTCGCCGAGTCGCCCCAGTTTGTGACAGCTTCCGTTCCGATGCGGATTCGGTTTCCGCTTGCGCTAGCAGGTGTCCTGGCGGGCGGCTGGATCTCTGCTGGGATGATCTCCACCGACCACACGCCATTTCCCGACTTCGCCGAGACCGAAGCGAATATCTGACTGCACTTTTGCGCGCCCTCGCCAGAGTCGGTAACGACCTCTACCGTGTTTTCCTTAACGCGGATCTTCTTGATCTTCCTCTTCTTGGTGCCCTTATCCGGCAACGCTGTAGTCGCGGTCATATTCTGCCTTCATCAGAATTCGAGTCTCCACTGAAGGGCCCTAGCCCTGTGAAGGGCCCTAAGCCCTGGATAATCAACACCATAAAATAACTACCTCTGGGCCGGAGGTGGGCGAGGGCAAGTTGGAATGAAGATTTCTTCACCACTACCTCAAATTTTGGAGCCGCAGGGAGTTACGGATTCCTCCCTGGGTTGCTTGAGCCGCCCAAGGCCACAATCTTCGGCTAGCCGTGCCAATCTGAACCCCCGGGCACACCCATCTCTGTCGGTCTCAAATCCGCAGGCCTATCTTAGTTCCCGGTCCAGAGCATCATCCCGATTCTCGCACAGCACCACGAGCTTGGAGGCTGAGAGATGTCAACGCACGGTCGCCGCACCTTTCTCCGCGCCCTGGCAGGCGGTGTCGCCGCATCCACCGCTGCCCCGGCGCTGTTTCCGGATCAGCTCCGACGGACGACCGTACCGTCAGTTCCGCTCCCACGGCTTGCCCCACAGGACGGGGCTGACGAAGCATACTGGAACCTGGTGGTCCGCCAGTTCTCACTTCGGTCTGGCCTCATTATGATGAACGCAGCCAATCTGTGTCCCGCGCCATCGTCGGTGACCCAATCTGTGATCCGGCTGACCGACAGCGTGAACTCGGATGCATCGTTCCAGAACAGGGCCAAGTTCGGTGACCTGCGAGAGGAAGCACGCAATGCCTTGGCCAAGTACGTTGGCGCCGATCCCGACGAGATTGCCATCACGCGAAATACGAGCGAAGGAAACAACACGATCGTAGGAGGCCTATCGCTCGGTGCAGGCGACGATGTCGTCATCTGGGACCAGAACCACCCCACCAACAACGTCGCATGGGATGTCCGGGCTGACCGCTATGGATTTCGGGTGATTCGGGCGAGTACACCGCCGGACCCGGAATCGGATGAGGAGCTGCTTCAGTCATTCCGCCAGGCCGTTACCCCAAACACCAGGGCAATGGCGTTCAGCCACGTCTCAAATATCTCCGGCGTGGCTCTGCCGGCAAGGCGGCTCTGTCAGCTGGGACGTGAACGAGGCATCTTCACCCTCGTTGACGGAGCTCAGACATTTGGCGCTCTGAATTTGGACCTGCATGACATAGGCTGCGACGCGTTCACCGGCAGCTCTCACAAGTGGTTTGTAGGACCCAAGGAAGCAGGGATTCTGTACGTCCGGCGTGAACGCATTCCCGACGTGTGGCCCAGTGACGTCGGTGTGGGCTGGGAATCTGCCCTGCAACACGGTGCTCAGAAATTCGAGAACCTGGGGCAACGAGATGATGCTGCTGTTGCCACAATGGGGCTTGCGGCGCAGTTCCACCATACTATCGGTCCCGACCGAGTGGAGGCACGTGTCCGCGAGCTGGCGGCCGGGATAAAGCTTGGCCTGTCGGAACGGATTCCCGGCATCTCCTTCCACACACCCCAGCACCCAGAACTCAGTGCCGGACTCGTGGTTTTCATGCCGCCCGGAGCAGACGCCAGGGAATTGTTCAACACACTCTACTCCGACCACAACATCGCTGGCGCTTCCATGGGCGGTGACTTCACCGGTGTCCGTCTCTCACCCCACATCTATAACACCATGGCCGAGGTGGAGCAGGTAGTGGAGGTGGTGGCGGGGCTGACCTAAACCAGGAGTCCAAGAATGCTTTACCCGGTTCTCAGTCAACCGGGTAAAGCGAATTGTCACCTGTTCACTGGCCCGTGCTTTCACTCGAGGTAGCGCCGATTCTCCACGATCACTACTATGGAGGGTCGCCCTATAAGGAGTCATAATGCCCACCGCAGAGTCGATCCTGGCCCAGAAGGGGCGGGACGTGATCACCATTGTTCCTGATGATTCGATACACGCCGCTGCCAATCTCATGAATCAGCGCGCCATAGGTGGTTTGGTGGTTACCGATGACGGCCAAATGGTCGGGATCATCACGGAGCGCGATGTGCTCCGGCGTGTCGTCGCCGAGCGCCGTGATCCGGCCACCACCGCGGTCCGTGAAGTCATGTCAACACCGGTTGTCAGCTGCCGTGCTGAGGCGAAGTTGGAAGAGTGTGGCGCGGTGATGACTGCCAAGCGGATCCGGCACTTGCCGGTGGCTGACGATGACGGACTGGCGGGGATCATCACATCTGGCGACATCCTTGCCTACCAGGTCGAGGACCAGGAAGCCACCATCCAACACCTGAACTCCTACATCTTCAACGTCAGATGAGATCGCCTTCGGCGCTCCGCGGAGCGCCGAAGGCGATGCATTTCCTCAGGCTTGCTGTGCTGCCCCTGTCCGACCGGCTAACTGCTGGTCTATCAGCAGCAAGCCCGACCCGCTGTCACCGACCATCTCCATTTGCGCGATTATGTCTCCTACAGTCTTCTCCTCCTCGGTCTGCTCGGCAATGAACCACTGCAGCAGGATCTGGGCGGGATAGTCCTTCTCAGCCACCGCCAGTTCGTACAGTTTGGTGATCGCGCCAGTCACCTTCTGCTCGTGTTTGAGGCTCTGCTTCATCACTTGAAGCGCGCCCTTGAACTGTGAAGGAGGTTTTGCCAGGGCCTTCAGGACAACATGACCTCCGTTATCGAGCATGAAGTCAAACATCTTCATGGCGTGTGCCAGTTCCTCTTGATGCTGCATTCGCATCCAGTGAGAGAAGCCCGGAAGGTTGTTCTCATCGAAATAGGCAGCCATGGCCAGGTAGACGTAGGCTGACTCCAGCTCCATTGTGATCTGGTCATTGAGGGCACTCGTGACTGCTTTCGTGGGCATCATGGGCTCCATTGATCTTCGGTCCGTGGTTACCAGCCGGATCACCCGGCGAGCCGAGAATTTACCGAGCAATCCCCATCGGTTCCAGAACCCTTTGAACTTTCATGTTGTTCTTGACTGGCATCGAGTCGTCAATCACATCACTATGTAGGTGGAACGTGGGCAAGACCTCCCCCCATCGGAGCACGTCGATGTCTGGGCAAGTTGCAGAACTGATACTCAGGCTGGGAAGCCATGAAAAGGCGGTGGATTCCCGGCTGAACTCCTGGCAGTCAGAACAGGTTGGCCGGCGTATTTGGGAGAAGGATCACACGGTTTGGGCCGCAGACCCCATTCCCGAACTTACTGACCGACTGGGTTGGTTGTGGCTGCCGTCCAGTTCGAGGGAGGAGGCTGGTGCGATGGAAGCACTGTCCCAAGAGGTGAAACGGGACGGCTTCCGGCACGTTGTATTGCTCGGCATGGGCGGCTCCAGTCTAGCACCTGAAGTCTTTGCTGCCGTGTTTGGCAGTGCGCCGGGGCACCCCGAACTTCTCGTCCTCGACACGACACACCCGGATGCCGTACGCAGTATTGAACACACGACCGACCCCGTCCGCACGCTTTTTCTGGTTTCCAGCAAGTCCGGCACGACCCTCGAGACCCTTTCCTTGTTCCGCGCGTGCTGGGACAGAGTGGCAGCAGTCACTCAAGAAGTTGGCAGCCATTTCGTTGCCATAACGGATGCCGGGAGTCCGCTCGAGGGCCTTGCTGAGCGGCGTAGGTTCAGACATGTCTTCAATGCTCCCGGCGATGTCGGGGGCCGCTATTCGGCACTCTCGGCTTTCGGCCTGGTCCCCGCAGCGTTAATCGGAGCTGATGTACGCAAGATCCTCGTGAGTGCAGGGATCATGGCGGAAACCTGTTCGGGGTCGGTCGACCCCGCAGTCAATCCAGGACTCATTCTCGGCGCCGTTCTCGGTGAACTGGCCTTGGCCGGCCTCGACAAGATCACGTTCATTACCTCTCCCGAACTTGCCCCGTTTCCGGCATGGATTGAACAACTCGTGGCGGAGAGCACGGGCAAGAATGGTAAAGGTATCCTGCCGGTGGAATCTGAACCTGGCCTGCCGTACGACAGCTACAGTCCGGACAGATTCTTCGTTCTAATGGGGTTGCGCGGTAGCGAAATGGACGACTTTCCTTTGAGCGCAGACCAGCTCGAACAGGCCGGTCACCCGGTTGCCGAGATCCGCTTGGCCGACAAGGCAGATCTCGGACAAGAGATGTTCCGCTGGGAGATTGCGGTGGCGGCCGCGGGCGCTATCTTGGGCATAAATCCGTTCGATCAGCCGGACGTGCAGCTTGCCAAGGACTTGGCACGCCGCGCCATGGAGGAACCGGGGAGCGGGTCCGCCGGCACCTCGGACAGCACCACCGTCACACCCCGGTCCCCTCAGCTCGGGCAGCAATTGGGTTCCTGGGCCCAGGCAGAACCAGGGGACTACATGGCAATCCAGGCGTATCTCGCTCCCAGCATCGAGACCACCGCCGCGCTTCAAGAAATCAGACGCATGCTGGGAATCCAGCAGGGTGCCGCAACCACACTGGGCTATGGCCCTAGGTTCTTGCATTCGACAGGACAACTCCATAAAGGAGGGCCCAGTACAGGCCGTTTCCTGCAGATCGTGGATGATCCCGAGAGCGACGTGCCAGTACCTGAAACCGACTACACATTCGGCAAGTTGATCCGAGCCCAGGCGTTGGGGGATTACGGGGCCCTGATCCAACGCAACCGCCAAGTGCTACGTGTCGATCTACGGGACGATGTGGTTGGTGGATTGGAAAGGCTCGTAGACTTGCTTCGCTGAAATCTTAATCGAAAGGCCGGGGCCATTGAGCCACACGAGACAGCACTTGCCCGAGCCGCAGCGGCCGTTAACTTGGTTTGTCTTTTTGGGCAGCAAGACTCCGGACTTCTTGGGACCGGAATAGCTGGGAACCTCTCATATTTGGGAACGACAGACTGCATGCAGATAAAGTTTGCCAAGGCTACTGAATTCCATCGCGAGCTCAAGGAAAAGGTTGCGGGTTACTTTGAGTCGACCGGGTTACCCCAACGAGACGTGCCACGGATGTATGTCAAGTCGGGAATCATCATTGCGTGGTTCGTTGCCTCCTATCTACTGCTCGTTTTTGCCGCGGGGAACTTGCTGCTCGCGATCGCGCTAGCCCTATCACTGGCATTGGCGGCTGCAGCCATAGGTATGGACATCCAGCACGATGGATCTCACGGTGGTTACTCCAACTCCAGACTGGTCAATTGGCTCGCAGCTACCACGCTGGATGTAATTGGTGGCAGCTCATACTTCTGGCGCTGGAAACACAACGTACTTCATCACAGCTACACCAACATTGCCGGGGCGGACGACGACATCAACTTAGGTGCGCTGGGCAGGTTGGCCCCCGAACAGCCCCGTTACCGATTCCACAGACTGCAGCACATCTATGTGTGGCCGTTGTACGGATTCGTGGCACTCAAGTGGCAGATAGTCGACGATTTCGTCGAGCTGGTCAGGGGCAAGGTCGGAGCACGCCGAGTTCCTCGACCGCGCGGCAAGGAGTTGGCGGTATTCATCGGTGGGAAGGTTTCTTTCGTCCTGCTTGCGTTCGTCATCCCCTCCTTGGTCCACCCTTTCTGGGTAGTTGTAATCTTCTACAGCATCGTGGCCATCACTATCGGCATTGTTCTTGGCATAGTGTTTCAGATGGCACACTGCGTGGAAGAGGCTGATTTCCCCACACCCCAAGTGGGATCCAACCGCATGGAAGATGAGTGGGCCGTTCACCAAGCCAGTAGCACGGTGGACTTCGCTCATTACAACAAGTTGCTCACGTGGTATGTCGGCGGCTTGAATTACCAGATCGAGCATCACCTCTTCCCCAAGATCTGCCACATTCACTACCCCGAGCTGTCGCCCATAGTCCAATCCGTCTGCGACAAGTTCGGTGTCAAATACCATTCACACCGAACCTTCCGATCGGCAATATCGTCGCACTACAAATGGCTGCGCCGAATGGGTCAACCGGTTGCGGCTACCTGAGGCAGCGTCCTACCGGGATCCTCCGGTGATCGATTCCTCCTCTTCGTCGTTCGGCCTCGTCGGCCAACCCACCCTCAGATCGTTCCAATGCAGCATCGTGTTGAGAACCATGGCGTGGCTACCGTATGTCTCGAGCCGCCAAAACGGTCGAATTGCGAATAACACCACGTGTCCCTGTCCGACAGGGACATCCACCACTGCAGGTGAGCCGGCCAGACCGCTTTCTCCACGCAGCATGCCGCTCATCAGTACGTCTTCTTCTGCAAAACTCAGTACTACGCGCGGGATCTCTTTCTCCCACAGTTCATCCCGCAGCCAATCCGGAGTACCGGTGCCTCCGTCGTTCTTGTTGACCTGAAACACCGGTTGTGAGCTGAAATAGGCCGCAACCGATTCGGGGTAGCCGTACATGATGGGACTCGAGCTATCTGCCACCTCCGTCCGCAGTACCGATCCGCGTGCCAATAACTGCGAGGGAGTCGTGATACTGACTCTGCGAGTGATCGCCATTTGAATCGGGAACGCAGCTGCTCTACCCTCGGTGATGAAGACACCACCACGATCGAGAAACGCTTTCAGGTTCTTCAGGCCATCGTAACCCATTCCTCTTCTAACGTCGCTAGTCTCGTCGATGATCCCGATGGCAGTGTAATCCTCGGTCTGCATCCACGGAATCGGGACGCCTGCGTCAGTTGTACCGCTCACCAGATTCTGTGGACTGGCACGATGGTTGGGCATGATGATCACATCAAGCTGAGACAGATCATTCGTGCCGAGGTCCTGTTCTGACAGGTAGGTGTACGGAATCCCGAGACGATCGAAGGCAAGGCGCCACCAGCCCGCATCTTGTGGTGTTGACACCCATGTATGCACCAGTGCAACACGTGGTAGATCCAGCTCGTGAGTCGCCACTTCAGGCCGCTCGCGAACACCACGCACCGTTACGCCGAGCTCTACGGCCGTTTGTTCCAGTCGATCTGCGAGATCCGGCGGATTGCCCTCGGCAGGTATGACGTAGGTTCCGGAAGCATAGGTATCCCCGTCGATTTCAAACTGCTCCTCCGCCGCGTACATGGTGACGTCGGCAAGCTGGAACCTCAGCACTGCGACATTGTCCTCCGTGGTGTTGTTCACCAAGTAATAGTCGCGTCCTCTGTTCACGAGGTCACCTGCCATCATCACCGGTTCCGTCACTGGGGTCATCCTAGCCGTTAGAATCGTGGAATCCGCTACAGAGATCGCTTTGACGTTGTGTAGGTAGGGTAACGTCCAGCCAACGTCATCATACGGGGGATTGGCATTGCTCGGAAAATCCTGCTCGCCGAACAACACCTGAATCACAGTGCGATATGGTTGGTCCATTCTAAACACATAGGATCCCTCCGGCACACTGACCACTGAATCATCACCACCTGACCATTCCAACTCTCGCTCTGCAACATGGACCTCCACTCCTTGATCCAACATGAGATTCACGAGATCCACGGCAGATTTCTGTCGGTGCTGGCCCTCGGGAATCACCCAAGCATACGGAGCCTCGGTCTTACCTCGATTGACTGCACGTTTGCCCTTGAGATAGAAGTTCTCCACGAACTCGGCGCGATTGTCGGCCGCGTACTTGAGTGCCACCAGCACACCGCTCTGCATGTAGTTCGTGTTGTTCCTGAACGACCACATCACCTTCTTGAGTGGCGGATTGGGGCGATACCACTCACGTGTGAGCGCCCGATCCGGCAACTCTCTCTCACGCGTATCGGCGCCTCCGTTCCCCAATGTCTCGTAGAACCGTCCAATACTGTTGCGTGTGTTCGCAATCCATGTCATGTAGTTAGCCGCCCACCCAGTGTAGAAAGCGTGCGTCCAAACTCCTGGCATCCCGAACTTGGTCAGCTGCGTTACCTCTTCATGAGAGATGTTGTGCCACTCGTTGATCGTGAGGGGATCGATCTCCTCGTTGTACGGCCCCGTGCCAGTCGAGACGTACAGGAAGTAACCCGACTCGTGCAGGTCATGCATCACGGTGGGCTTCCAGTGCATGAACGCTTGGATGAAGTTGCGCGTGAGGGCCAACCCCAGGCCATAACCATCTCGATTGTTGTCGTGGGCAACATACTTGCCCCAGTAGGTCAGTCCCGGGCCCACGTCCCTGTTCGCCTTGCGGTAATCGTAGATGTCGACCATGCGATCGCGGCCGTCCGGTTCGGCGGCCGGAACGATGACCACAATTGCATTGTCACGAATAGTCCGGATGAATGGGCTCTCATCGACGGCTAACCGATAGGCCAACTCCATCACCATCTCGGGCGCACCGGTCTCCGGTGAGTGCAGACCTGCAGTTATGTAGTAGATCGGGTTTGCCTCGGCGATGATCGCCTCGGCTTCATCGTCCGACACGCTACGGGAATCCGCCAGCGTATTCAGGTAGCCGCGGTACCGCTCCAGCTCGCTAATTGTGGCTGCGTTCGCAATGACTACCTCGATCATGTCACGGTTCTCTTCGGTAGTCCCGAATTGGCGAACCACAACTCGCGGTGATGCGGCCGCCAACACCTCCATGTAGCCGTAGATCTCCGTCGTAGTGTGGAGGATATTGGGCGCCCCAATGATGGTCCCGAAATGCTCCAACGGTGATGGCACGGTTGCAGATGCGGGTAGATGATCGACCAGTTCGCTTAGGAACCTCTCGTCAGTCGTGTACTCTCTGATCTTGGCGCCGTATGCTTCATCGTTCTGCGCGGCTGCCGAAACGGCTATCATCGACCCAACAACCAGACAAATGGCCGCTGCCATGGTTTGGCGGTAGCTCATCGGATCCTCCACTTGATGCTGGTGAGGCCTGCGGTTTTGGACCGAGCTAATCTATCGGCGCTTCAGTAAGCCGGTAAGGCAAGTTGGCTACTACAATGGTCGACCAGCCACCGTATCTGTTCCGGGAACCAAGAGGGGCAGTCGCTCCCGGCAACTGCCCCTGTCAACCGCCTCAGCTCTGTTAGATCAACGTCGCTTCAGCCAATAACGCTCGTAGCGCTGTAACCACTGCAGATCGAACTCGTCGCTGCCGGTGATGTAAACAACCTCCGCACCGAACCCTCGGAGCTGTGAGTCCTGCGGCAAGACGATGGTATAGATCCTGGAACCTTCGGCGTCGAAGACATCATACTCAGGCGCAGCGCCAGACTTCACATGACGCCGCACCCACATATTGCCCTCGGGTGTTACCGAGACCGCACCGGCTGAGAAAGGTGGTTTCACCTCAGGCCAATCGTCGTCGTCGATCTGTGGACCCTCGAACCTGGCTCCCCTGCTGGGCGCGGTGGTGGTGCGTGTACCACCATCGCCACCAATGGCGATGAACATGCCACCCGAAGGGTTTGCACGTGACTCGAGCCACTCGTCCTTGTCAGCTTGGGAGATCTTCACGGCATCGTACACCACGGCCGCGCCACGCACCGCAGACCCGTTTGGCTCGATCCACTCCACGTGGAAGTCGGTGCTGCGGGCGACAGCCACCCGGCCATCCCACGCAACTGCCCAATCATCCTGTGGACTGAACGGGATAGTCGCAATCATCACGTTACCGCCACCGGTCTGCATCTTCCTCTCCGGTGTCTTCAGTACCACTACCGTGTCCGATGATTTGTCCCACAGGTTCCAGCGAGCTATGTAGGCTGAGTCAGGTGGGCCACTCGCGCCCGGAGTCTGCAGGCCAAAACTCCGCGCCTGGAAGTAGATATTGCCAAGACCGTCGGTTCCGGCCGGCATCACGAATCGCATCATGTCTCCTTCCTGAGACATGAGCGGCATGCTCTCGCCAAAACCGCCATCCGGACCGACGAAGGTGAAACGTGTATTCCCCAGGTCGACCAGGATGGTGGAGTCCCCGCGCCACGGATACAGATCGCCCGGTCTCTGGTATTCTCCCGGGCCCCCTCCCGAACGTCCTATCGTATCGGCCACTCCAGAACCCATGTCGATAATCATGATAGCCTGGCCCAGTCGGTCCGAAATCATGATCCTCCCGTCACTCAATTCTCTCAAGCCGGCTACCGAACTCAGGCCTTCGGGAAAGGTGGCGTTTGGATCAGCCAGCGAATGCCTCTTGCTTTGACCCTGGATTGGAGTGACC
>JBDGXD010000124.1:0-11492 GCA_039584755.1 Gemmatimonadota bacterium | reverse complement strand
GCGCTCGACATCGGCCATGGTCATGCCAGCCCTGTAAATGACCTCATCCTGCAGTCGAGTGACCGGCTCGACCGTTGCACCCATTTCCAGCGGAGGGATCTCCTCATACTCGGCAGGTTGTGCCCGGGCGACGTCTATCACCTCGACCCGCGGTGGCGTCTCGTCGACCCGGCGGCGGAGATCCTCCACTTGCAGCTTGAGCTCGACGAGGCTGCGAAAGATGAACTCGAGTTCCTTGCCCTGCACCTCGCGTCCCTGTTGAGGCACGCGCATGGGCAGCAGCCGGGTGCCACCCTCGCGAATATCGGGTGGGATATCGCTGGCCCGCACTTCCCTGCCCGGAGCCAGCACGAACATCGAGTCGATCAAGTTTCTGAGCTGACGGACGTTGCCGGGCCAGTGCGCGTTGACGAGGATCTCCATTGCCGCCGGAGTGATACCGGGAAACGGTCGCGCGTGCGTCTGACTGAGTTCCTCGACGAAGTGCCTGATCAGAATCGGTACGTCGCTCTTACGCTCTCGCAAGGGCGGGAGGTATATGTAGAGCACGTTCAACCGGTAGAACAGATCGTCGCGAAACTCAGCCAACGACACCTGCTCTTTCAGCGAGCGATTGGTGGCAGCGATTACACGCACGTCCGTACGGATCGACTCCGACCCACCAACCCGGTAGAACGCCCGGCTCTCCAAGACGCGCAGCAGTTTGACCTGCGTCGTCTGTGGCATCTCGCCCACTTCGTCCAGGAACAGCGTCCCACGATCGGCCAGCTCAAACCGCCCGAGACGTCGTTCGGCGGCGCCGGTAAACGATCCCTTTTCGTGTCCAAATAGCTCTGACTCCAGCAGAGTCTCCGGCAGAGCCGAACAGCTGACGGCGATGAACGGTTGCTCGCGTCGCGGTGACAACTCGTGAATCGCATGCGCAACCAGCTCTTTTCCGGTACCCGATTCACCCTCGACCAGCACGGTGGATATCACCGGCGCCATCTGCTCGATCTTGACCAACACCTCCTGGATGGCTGGGCTCTCACCCAAAATGCCGGTATGGCGTTGCAGTCGTCGTCGTTCGACCAACTGGCCAACTGTGGCCGCGACTTCCACGGGGTCGGTTGGCTTCCGAAGCCACGCCGTCAAACCGATCCGTCTTGCCAGATCGGGCGGGTCGGGCGCTGTCGCCTCAACCAGACCAACCGTCGAAATAGAACGCTCACGCGCCAAGCTCAGCAGCGTGGCCGCGGGGCTCTCTTGCAGCGCGCCCGTCAACAGAATTAGATCGGGTTTCTCTCGCTTGAGCAGACTTGTCGAATCGTCTTGTGACGAGACCATGACGGTGTAGAAGCCGGCGCTCTCGAGCTGTGCATTCGAACGCACTGCAGCCTCGAGATCGTCCATGGTGATAAGGATTCTGGCAGTCATCGGTGTTCTGTGGTCTCGTCCCGTAGCAGTTCGACTGCGTGCTTGATGAGTGGAGAGAGTGTCGCTAGACCGTCCCTCACACCACCCGTGCTACCTGGCAGGTTCACGATCAACGTCGATCCCCGGATACCGGCGATCCCCCGAGACAACATCGAGTACGGTGTCTTGGCACGACCGTCGATTCGGAGTGCCTCGGCCACCCCCGGAGCTTCTCGCTCCACAACGGCACGGGTCGCCTCAGGAGTCACGTCGCGTGGCCCCAAACCCGTTCCACCAGTGGTCACGATCAGATCCGCCACACCACCGTCCGCCCACCCGAGCAACACTGCAGCTACGAGATCCGTCTCGTCAGGAACCATCTCCCGACCAGACAGCAGGTAACCCTGCGCACCGATCCAATCAACGATGGCGTCACCCGAAGTGTCGGCTCTCTTCCCGCTAGCACCCTCGTCCGACACGGTCAGCACAGCGACACGCACATTCATGTGTGTCTCGCGGTCAACCTTTCTTGTACTGCACGCTCCCGTCATGGTAGAACGGCATCTTGACCACCTCGGCCTCGACCCGTTTACCGCGGCAATCGACCTCAATGGTCGTCCCTGGCTTCGCAGAGTGCATGGGCAGGTAGGTAGTCCCAATGGGCTTCTCCAGACTGGGACTGAACCCACCACTGCGTACTATGTCCACCTTGTGATCGGAGAGATAGACATCGTAGCCGTGGCGTGGTATGGCGCCTTTTTGACTCACTACGTATCCCACCAGTCTGCGGTTCGCGCCGCCAGATCCCTTGATCTGTTGTAGCACACCCTTGCCGCTGAATGGGGCACCCTTGTTGAGCTTGACGATCCAGCCCAGGCCAGCCTCGTAGGGATTGATCGTATCGTCTATGTCAAAGCCGTACAGCGGGTAGCCCATCTCCAGTCGCAGAGAGTCACGCGCACCAAGGCCCACTGGCTGGCCACGGCCCTCCCCAACCAAGGCCTGCCACACTGCCTCCCCCGCCTTGGGCCTGAAGTAGAGTTCAAAGCCATCCTCACCCGTGTATCCCGTACGGGATATGAAGCAATCGGCTCCCGCGACCTGGCCCTCATCGAAGCGGTAGTAGCCGATCGCGGAGACGTCCGTAGCGGTGACCGATCCAACCAACTCCTCGGCCTTGGGACCCTGCACAGCCAGCAGCGCGACATCGTCCGAGATATCCTTCAATCGGACATTGATCCCGGACTTCCTACTCACCACATGTGCCCAGTCTTTCTCCAAGTTGGCGGCATTGACCACCAACATGAGACGGTCCTCAAAACGGTACACCAGGCAGTCGTCGATGAAGGTTCCCTCTTCTGTGAGAAGTGCGGAGTATTGCGCCTGTCCTTCATCGAGGGCCGACACATCGTTGCTGGTCAGGCGGTTCACGAACGCGTTGCGATCGGGTCCGGAGACCTCGAACTCACCCATGTGCGTTACGTCGAACACCCCAACGTCGGAGCGAACGATTTCGTGTTCCCGTGTTATTCCGGTCGGGTACTGAATTGGCATATCGAATCCGGCAAAAGGAACCATCTTTGCATTTGCCGCGACATGAAAACCGTAGAAGGGTGTGCGTTTCAAGTTCTCTCCCACCATGTCATTTCCTTTCGACTCAAGCCATCAAAGTGGCGACCAGCGCCTTCTGCACGTGCAGCCTGTTCTCCGCCTGATCCCAGACGCGGGATTGTGCACCGTCTATGACCTCGTCAGCGACTTCCTCACCTCTATGGGCCGGCAGGCAGTGCAAGAAGATCGCGTCAGGTGCCGCAAGCTTCATGAGGTCGGAATCAACCATATACCCCTGGAATGCCAGCTTTCGCGCCTCCGCATCGCTTTCCTGTCCCATTGACGCCCAAACATCAGTGTTTACAACATGTGCTCCACGCACCGCCTCGTCCGGGTCCTCGAAGATGCTGACCGTCGTTGACTGTTTTGCACGCGCGAAGATTTCGCGATCTGGCTCATAACCCTCGGGACACGCGAGGCGCAACTCAAAGCCAAACAGCGCCGCCGCATTGAGCCAGGAGTTAGCCATGTTGTTGCCGTCACCCACCCAAGCCATGGCCTTCCCCTCCCAACTACCTAGGGCTTCCACAACGGTGAATACGTCGCTCAACACCTGGCAGGGGTGTAGCAAATCGGTGAGACCGTTCACGACGGGTACCGTCGCGTGACGCGCTAGTTCCTCCACATCTGCATGCGCGAACGTACGGATCATGATCCCCTCGACATAGCGTGACAACACCTTCGCCGTGTCTTCAATCGTCTCACCCCGGCCCAACTGCATATCTTGGGACGAAAGAAAGATTGGATGGCCTCCCAGCTGGACAGCACCCACCTCGAACGACACACGTGTTCGTGTGCTGCTCTTGGCGAAGATCATGGCCAACGTCTTTCCCGCGAGTGGTTGTTCCCGGTACTCACCGGATTTCATGGCCGCCGCGAGCTTGAACAGCTCTCCTGCCTCGGCGACGGAAAGATCGGATATCTGAAGGAAGTCACTTTTTGGCATATTCGATTCGGATCTGACGGTCAAAATGACAGGGCGCGAGGGGAACGTAGCGACGGGGGAACCGGGTGTAAAGTAGATGAACTTGGAGCAGAGCGGCAGCAGGCGCAGCCGTCGGCCGGCTGTCTTGGTGCCGTCTCCGCCCCTCCTAGAGTATGTACTTCCTCAGATCCTCATCCTCCACGATCCGCATCAACCTGTCACGTACTTGAGGACCGTCGAACACGATATTCTTGTCAGCAACATCAGGAAGATCGAATAGCACGTCCTCCAACAGCGTCGTCATCACTGTGTGTAGTCGGCGGGCACCGATGTTCTCCATGCGCTCGTTCATCAACATCGCTATCCGTGCGATCTCGCTTACCCCAGCTTCGGTGAATTCCAGAGTGGCCTCCTCCGACCCACACAGCGCCTGGTACTGTTTTACCAGGGAATTCTCTGGCTCAGTCATTATCCGGACGAAATCATCCGCCGAAAGCGACGAGAGCTCCACCCGGATCGGAAACCGACCTTGTAGCTCGGGGATCAAGTCTGACGGTTTGGCGACATGGAACGCTCCAGCCGCTATGAACAGGATATGATCACTTCGTACGTACCCGTAGCGAGTTTGCACGGTCGAGCCTTCGACAATCGGTAGGAGATCGCGTTGCACACCCTCGCGCGACACGTCGGGACCAGCCTGACTCCGTTCACCCGCTATCTTGTCCAACTCATCTATGAAGATGATGCCGTGGTTCTCTACCCGGTCGAGCGCTTCGTTGACCACATCATCCATCTCGACGAGCTTTTTCAGCTCCTCGTCCACGAGAATCCGCCGGGCCTCCGCCACCTTGACCGTGCGCCTCTTCGCGCGTTTCGGCAGAAAGTCCTGCAGCATCTCTCCGAGGTTGACATCCGGCGCATCCATGCCGGGTTGAGGCTGCATGAGATCCAGTATTGGGAATCCTTGCTGCACCACCTCGATCTCGATCTCGCGGTCCTCCAGCTTCCCGTCCTTGAGCAGCGTTCTGAGCTTGTCCTGGGTGCGGCGGTGACGTTCTTGGGGTGGCTCGTCGTCGTCTTCATCCCCCTCCTGCTGTGTCACCTCACCGCCCGACGACACGACAAAGAGTGGGCGTGACTCTTCTGTCAATCCGGACTCGCGGGGAGAGGGTGCGGGCCCGGCAGGTGGTGTAGGAGAGGGACTGGGAAACAACAACTCGACCAGACGATCTTCTACACGCTGCTCAGCCTGAGGGAAGACCTCTTCCTCACGCTCACCGCGAACCATGTTGATGGAGGCGTCGACGAGATCCCGGATCATCGATTCAACATCACGGCCGACATATCCCACTTCGGTGAACTTCGATGCCTCGATCTTGAGGAAGGGAGCACCGGAGAGCCGCGCCAAGCGCCGTGCAATCTCCGTCTTCCCTACGCCCGTCGGACCGATCATGATGATGTTGTTGGGAAGTATCTCATCTCGGATATCATCGGGTGCCTGTTGCCGACGCCACCGATTGCGGATGGCAATGGCCACCGACTTCTTTGCCTCATTTTGCCCTACGATGTAGCGATCCAACTCGGCGACTATCTTTCGCGGGGCGAGTTCTTCCAGCCACGGCACCGCTTCAGGACCGGTGTCGAGAGCCGTCAGTTTGGCTTCAGTCGACTTCTGCTCGGCTGTCATCCTGTATTCCCATTTGGCCTAGTCTGCTTCTTGGTCACGCCAGCTCCAGGACGCTGATGTTGCGATTGGTGAAAACACATATGTCTGAAGCTATCTCAAGGCTCAGCTGTACGATCTCCTTGGCGGACAGATCCGTGTGAGACCCCAGCGCGCGGGCAGCCGCCAAAGCGTAGTTGCCACCGCTTCCTATGGCAATGATCCCATCGTCGGGTTCTATCAGCTCACCGCTTCCACTGACAACAAAGGAATTCTCCCTGTTCGCCACTGCCAGCAGTGCTTCCAAGCGTCGCAACACCCGATCGCTGCGCCAATCCTTGGCAAGCTCGACAACGGCACGTGATAGATTGCCAGGATAGCGCTCCAGCTTCTCTTCGAACTTCTCGAACAGAGTGAACGCGTCGGCGGCCGCACCAGCAAAACCAGCCAACACCCGGCCGTTACCCAACTCGCGCACCTTGTTGGCATGCGCCTTCATGACCGTCTCACCCACCGTAACCTGGCCGTCGCCACCCATGGCGACAACGTCGCCCTGCCGCACACAGAGGATGGTGGTTGCGTGGAATTGTGCTTGTTCCATCAGTCTTCTGCCCTCATGCCCTCGGATGGGCCTGGTCGTATACCTTCTTCAACCGCGCGACACTAGTATGAGTATACACCTGCGTGGTGCTCAACGACGCGTGTCCCAGCAGTTCCTGTACCGCACGGAGATCGGCTCCGGAGTCAAGCATGTGAGTCGCGAAGCTGTGACGCAGGCTGTGAACCTTGAGACCTGCATCATCATCCAGGCTGGTGAGAAACCGTCGAACGATGTATTGAACTCCGCGGGGGGAAAGACGCTGCCCTTTGGTCGAGAGAAAGACTGCTCTCCGATCACCTCCCCTAGCAGCGACTTTCGCAACGAGCGTATCACGTTCCGCCAGATAGTTCCGCAACGCGCCGGCTGCATAAGTCCCGATGGGGACTATCCGCTCCTTCCTCCCCTTACCCCGCAGCTTGACCAGGTCAGATGGTAGATCGACATGTGACAGATCGAGTCGGGTCAACTCTGAGAGACGCATCCCGGTAGAGTAGAACGTCTCGAGCATCGCCAGATCGCGCGTTGGCTGGAATCCACCGTTTGCGGCCAAGGCTTCCGCATGTTCAAACATGAGTTCGACCTGAGTGCGATCGAGTACTGCCGGCAATTTGCGCTCAGCCCTGGGGATTCTCACAGTAGCCGCCGGGTTCTGCTCCACACCCTGGCGGACATTGAGAAAGCGATACAGCGATCTCAGCACGGAGACGGCGCGCGCGACCGAACGTTTTGACAAACCGCGACGCCGCAGCTCGCCCATGTAGCTACGAATTGCCAGACGGTCAATGGTGCTCCACTGCCACCCGTTGGGGTCGCCGAAATACGTGTCGCAGAACTCAGCAAATGAGGTGAGGTCTCGTCCATACGCCCGCACAGTATGGCTCGAATCCTGACGCTCCTTCGCCAGATACGTCAGGAAATCAGCTATCTCAGCCAGCTCCGTGGAACTCACCGACAAACTCCTTCATCGACGCGATCGCTCGCTCCGCCATGGCCATCTTCTTGAGACGCTTGTTCCTGATGGGTTTGTCAAGCGGAGGCAGCAGTCCAAAGTTAGCATTCATCGGCTGGAAGTGTCTGGGATCCGCTTCATGTACGTAGCACACCAGAGCGCCGAGCATCGTTTCCCTAGGTGGCATCACAGGATCGTGATCGCAAAGCATCCTCGCCAGGTTCAAGCCGGCCAGGAGGCCCGAGGCCAACGATTCAGTGTAGCCTTCAACCCCCACCAGCTGGCCTGCAAACAGCAGCTTCGGGTCATCAACTGCCGATAGATGCGCCGTCAGGGATGCCGGTGAGTTCAGATAGGTGTTGCGGTGTATGCTCCCGTGACGAAGATACTCGGCGTTTTCCAGACCTGGGATCATCTGGAACACTCTCCGTTGTTCCGGGATTCTCAGCCTGGTCTGGAAACCCACGAGATTCCACATCTGTCCGGCCAGGTCTTCCTGCCGCAACTGCACTACGGCGAACGGTTCCCTTCCGGTCCTGGGGTCCGGCAGCCCAACCGGTTTCAACGGCCCGAAACGCAGGGTATCCCGACCGCGCCGTGCCATCTCCTCGATGGGTAAACACCCTTCGAAGTACGGTACCTCATCAAACCCATGTGCCACGAATTGATCGGCTTCGAGCAACTCATCGATGAACGCACCGTACTGATCTTCATCGAGCGGTGAGTTGAGGTAGTCTGTACCGCCTCCCTTGCCGTATCGCGATAGCCGGTACAACGATTCCCATTCCAACGAATCACCACTCACGATAGGCGCGATTGAGTCGTAGAACGCCAGGGCTTCCACCCCAAGTCTCTGTCTTATCGATTCTGCGAGTGCATCCGACGTCAGTGGGCCGGTAGCTACCACTGCGGGCGAGGGCAGGGTAGTGATCTCCCTCCGCTCTACGATGATGTTGGGGTGTCGGGATATTCGGTCCGTGACCATAGTGCTGAATCGGTCGCGGTCAACAGCCAACGCCGTGCCTCCAGGTACACGTACTTCCCGAGCGACTTCCATGAGGAGACTGCCCAACAGCCCCAGTTCGGCTTTGAGGAGCCCATGGGCGTTGGCCATTTCCGTTGATTTGAAGGTGTTGCTGCAGACTATCTCGGCAAGTCGATCAGTCTTGTGTGCTGCGGTGCTGACATCGGGCCGCATTTCGACGAGATTCACACATATCCCGCGTTCGGCCAGGGCCCAGGCGGCCTCGCATCCGGCAAGGCCACCTCCTACTACTACTGCATTCACTTGGATGTTGCCGTACTGGCCTCGTTCGGCTCGAATTCATGCTCACACTTGAGGCAGCGGAAATAGTCGCCTCGAGTCTTGGTCGACCGGGTCTCGGCGCCCACATTGCCACAAGAAGGACAGGTCTCTGCAGCCGGCCGATACCAGGTAGAGAACTCGCACTTCGGGTAGTTGGAGCACCCGAAGAACGACCGCCCTCGTCGTGTGCGCCGCTCGGCCAGGTCCCCCGATGGACAACTGGGGCAGTCCACGCCCAAAGGCACCGGACGCGTGTGTTTGCACTTCGGATATTTGGTGCAAGCTAGGAACTCTCCATACCGGCCAGTCTTCACTACCATGGGTGAACCGCACTCACGGCAGACCTCATCGGAGGGTTTATCCGACACCTTGTCTCGCTTCAACGGTTTCGTGTGACGACACTGCGGGTAGTTGGTGCACGCGATGAATGGACCGAACCGGCCACTCTTCACGGTGAGTTTGCCACCACAATCGGGACAGGGCTCCTTTTCTATGGCAGCCACATCGAATGCTTCCCGGATCATTGTGGCCGTATCAGCTTTCTCCAGCGCCTTGGCAAACGGCCCGTAGAAGTTCTCCAGCACGGTGCGCCACGCCAACTCACCATCTTCAACCTTGTCCAGCTCGTTCTCCATTTCCGAAGTGAACTCTACGTTGAAGATGTCTGGGAACCGCGCCACCAACACACGCGTCACGGTTTCGCCGAGTTCTGTAGGACAGAATCGCTTGGCCTCCATCCGCACATAGTCGCGATCCCGCAGAGTGGACACGATACTGCTGTACGTACTGGGCCTCCCAATCCCCAAGGTCTCCAGCTCCTTGACCAAGCTTGCCTCGCTGAACCGGGGTGGCGGCTCCGTGAAATGTTGCTTACCGGCTATATCGATGACAGCGGCCTCATCGCCTTGCTTGAGTGCAGGCACAGGCGATAGCTCCTCGAACGTTCTCTCCTCCTCAGCCTCCTTGGTTTCGGAGTAGATCACGTGGAAACCGTCGAACACAACGATCGACCCGGTAGCCCTGAAGAGGTAGTCGTCAATCGTGAAGTCCAGCGTGGTCGTGTCGTAAACGGCAGGCGTCATCTGCGATGCCACGAACCGTTTCCAAATGAGCTGGTACAACTTCTTCTGATCGCTCGTCAGATACTTCTTGATTTGATCGGGCGTGTACGTGACGTCGGTTGGACGGACCGCCTCGTGGGCATCCTGAGCACGGGCCGCCTTCTTGGTCTTGTACACGTTTGGCTTGGACGGGAGATACCTGTCATCGTACTTCGATTGAATGTACGAACGCACCTCGTCAATCGCGCTCGACGCCACTCTGGTGGAGTCGGTACGCATGTACGTGATCAAGCCGACAGCGCCTTCATCACCCAGCTCGACACCTTCGTACAACTGTTGAGCGCAGCTCATGGTGCGACGCGCTGAAAAGCCCAAGCGTTTCGCAGCTTCCTGTTGCAGCGTACTCGTAATGAAGGGTGGTGAGGGGTGCTTGCGCCGCTGTTTGCGCTGCACCTGGGACACCACGAAGTCTCGGTCCTTGACTGCAGCCAGGACTTTGTTGGCGGCCTTCTCGGAACCGATGTCAGGCTTGCGGCCAGCAACCTTGTGCAACTTTGCAGTAAACCGCTTCTCTTCCGCTTCGAGCTCAGCCTCGATGCTCCAATACTCTTTGGGCTTGAAGGCACGGATTGCGACTTCTCGCTCGACGATCAGTCGCAAAGCTACAGTCTGAACGCGACCTGCTGACAGGCCAGCCTTGACCGATTTCCACAGAAGCGGGCTCGCCTTGTAACCGACCAACCGGTCGAGAATCCGCCGCGCCTGCTGAGCTTCTACCTTGCGCTCATCGATACTGGCCGGGCTCGCCATCGCCTCCGACACCGCCGCCTTGGTTATCTCGTGGAACAGCACACGGCGTACTCGCGATCCGTTACCGATCTGGTCGGCCACGTGCCAGGCGATTGCCTCACCCTCCCGATCCGGGTCAGTGGCGAGGTATACGAACGCCGAGTCTCTGGCTGACCGTTTCAACTCGGCCAGAGTCTTGCTCTTGCCACGTATCGTGACGTACGTGGGCTGGAATCCGTTGTCGACCTCGACACCCAACTCCCGCTTGGGTAGATCGCGTAAGTGCCCCACAGTTGCTTTGACGGCGTAACCCCTACCCAGATACTTGCCGATGGTTCTTGCTTTGGTGGGGGACTCGACCACAACCAGTGCGTTGCCGGACCTGCGTGTTATGGGGCTGGCCGCTTCTACCGAACCGCGCGACGTCTTCTTGGTCGACTTGCGCGTGGTCTTCCTGGCAGACTTCGCCGCCGTCCTCTTGGTCGACTTGCGTGTGGTCTTCTTGGTCGACTTGGGTGTCGTCTTCTTGGCCGACGTGCGTGTCGTCTTCTTGGCCGACTTCGCTGTCGCCTTCTTGGCCGACTTCGCTGTCGCCTTCTTGGTCGACTTGCGCGTCGTCTTCTTCGCTGTCTTCCGCAGTGCCTTCTTCTTTTGCTTTGCCATATGACCTATTGGTTGCCGCTCCAGCCGTTCACCAATGAATAACCCGACGCCTTGAACTCGGTCTCAACTCAAGCATCGAATAGTCAACAACAACTTCACACAGACCCCCGGACGGCGCTGGATGGTCTGATTCACCACCCGGGCCTCTTCATGTAACTAAACTCGTGGCAAGCGTTTAGTCAGGAATCGGGCTACTCACCCACACCAAAGGTGCGGGGCGCATTATTACTGCCCCTCACTCTCCAGCGCAAGTTCAGTCACCTCGCGGGCTACTTGCTCGGGAGTCTTTCCTTCGGTTGAGATGGTGTGGTCACACTTCTCGTAGTAGGGCCTCCGAACCGCGAACAACTCGTCGAGTTTGCCAGCTGGGTCCACGACTGCCAGCAACGGCCGAGTCGCTCCATCTGATATGCGTTCCAGCGCTGTTTTGGGAGACACCTCGAGATATACGGTGGCGGATCTTCCCACTACTGACTCTAGATTGCCGGGCTGTGCGGCCCAACCACCGCCGGGCACAATGACAATCGGA
>JBDGXD010000123.1:0-11528 GCA_039584755.1 Gemmatimonadota bacterium | reverse complement strand
CGTTGATCGCGGCAATGCTGGTCATATGTGGTGTTGGGCTGTTGTTCTTCTTTGGAGAGCTGCGTCGACTTTCAGCAGAACTGCGCAGGCTTGCCGGAATTCTCGATCACGATGCGCGCCCCGCCCTGTTGTCCGTCAAGTCACTGGTGGATGATGCCGGGGAAACCGTGACGGCGGTCAAGCAAGAGATAGAGAGCTTCACTGGTACCTCGAAAGGGTTGAGGGAACGAGTGGAGCGAGCTGCTGATTCGGTGGAGGATCGGCTGGCCGATCTCAATGCGCTGCTCGACGTGGTTCAGGACGAAGTCGAGGGCACGGCCTTGGATATTGCTGCTGCATTTCGCACCACACGCCGGGGCGGCAGGCTGCTACGGACAATGAGACGAGCTCTTGTTGCTCGGAGACGCTAACGAGTGAAGGTTGGCCGCCTCGCCGCGGCGTTGGGAATAGTGCTGGTGGCGCTGGCTCTTTTCCCAGATCCCGCATACGCTTGGACACCCGGCACCCATATCTTCTTGGGCGAGTCGGTGCTTGCCAACCTGGCACAGCTTCCCACGGCGGTGGCCGATCTCTTACGCGCTTTTCCTTACGATTACCTCTACGGCAACATCGCCGCTGATACGTCGATAGCCAAGAAGTACGCCCCGGTTGGACGTCATTGCCATTCGTGGAACGTGGCCCGTGAAATCCACGAGCAGGCCGACACTGATCCGCTACGAGCTTTCGGACTGGGGTACCTGTCTCATCTGGCCGCCGACACGATAGCCCACAACTTCTACGTTCCCCGTCAGTTGGTTGTCACATCGCGCACGATCGCTTTGGGGCACTCCTACTGGGAGAGCCGTTTTGAGACCCATCTGGGCGAGCCATATGCAAAGACAGCCATGGACATAGTACGGCGCGATCACGCCAGTTCCGATGCGCATCTGGACCGGATTCTCGCCCCCACGATCTTTTCGGTGCGGACCAGCCGCAGGCTGTTCCGTGGGATGGTTGGCGTCACGGAGACACAGAGCTGGCAGCGTGCGTTTCAGATACTGAAGGATAAGAGCCGGTGGGACCTCGGTGACGATGTGGTGGAGCGTCACATGGGGATCTCCTTCCAGTTCATTATGGAGGTTCTGGCGCAGCTGGAGAGTATGGCCAGCAGGCTCGATCCGTCCGGAGAGTCATCGCTACAACTGGCCAAACGAATGCGTGTCGACGTCATGCGGGACCGACTTCCTGGGGACCATCCGACACTTAGCCGGTTCGCCAAAGAGCACTTCGGTTTGCCAGAGTATCAACTGGAGTTCTGGGATTCCTCCGAGTCCGCCCGCCCCTGGAGATGGTGAGGGCGGTTGTCCTACAGCATTCCTGCCAACCTCTCCTCCATAAGCCTACCGGTCTGTCACTAATTCATTCACGCCGCGTCCCAGTCGCGCTCCAGCCCCGCGTAGGCCACAAGCAGGTGTTTGACTCCGACATCTCCGTCATCGAAGTTCACGATTGCCTTGAGATCCCTGCCGCTACCCGATATCCCGGCAATGGTGCCGGATCCGAATTTTCGGTGCCTCACACGTTCGCCTTTGACAAACCTGGGTGTATCCTGCGATTCCGTTTCTGGCTCTGTCTCATCGAATCCGGTCCACACTTTACGCCTGGCCGTTCGCCGGTATAGATCGCCGCCAAAGATTCCACTCGTCCGCCGATCGCGCACCACGTCGGCCGGCACGGCATCGATAAAACGGGATGGCATACCGGGCATCAGCTGCCCACCCCGACGTCGCGAACGAGCCCAAGTCAGATAGACACGATCTCTCGCCCGCGTGATACTGACGTAGGCCAACCGGCGCTCTTCCTCTGTATCCTCTTCCGATTCCAGCGCTCTCCGTAGAGGGAATAGCCCATCTTCCAGGCCCGACACGAACACGATGGGCCATTCCAATCCCTTCGCCGAGTGCACCGTCATCAAGCTGACGCCCTCGAGATCGCCGGTTACCTGTTCGGTTGCGGACGTCAGCGCAGCACCGGTCAGGAACTGCTCCAAAGGAGTTTCCGTCTCGTCGGATTCCACCTCTTCCGACCACTCCGCAGTTGCCGCGACCAGCTCGCGCACGTTCTCCAAACGCTCCATCCCTTCGATTCCCTCGCGGGCCAGATGGGACTCGTAGTCGATCTCTTCGATGACCCGCTCCAGCACCACCGCCGGAGGTGCCTGGAACGCTCCCGCGCGAAGGCGTTGAATCAAGTCGTGGAAGTCGCGGAACCTCTGCTTCGCCAGCGGTCGCAGATCCACTATTCTGTCGGCAATCGCGGCAGCCTCCAACAAGGGTTTTGACCATTGGGAAGCATTCGTCTGCAGGGCCAACAAGCTGGCCGACCCGAGCCCACGCTTGGGTACCTGCACGGCACGGAGAAAAGCCTGGTCGTCTGCCGGATTGATGAGAAGCCTCAGGTAGGCGATGAGATCCTTGACTTCACGCCGCTGGTAGAAGCTCGCGGCACCGACTACGCGGTACGGGATGCTGATGCGCCGCAGGGCCTCTTCCAATGCGCGTGATTGAGCGTTGGTGCGGTACAGTACTACTATGTCTTGAAAGGCATAGAAATCGACCGCCGTTCGTTCACGGATCTCGCGTGCGATCCATTCCGCTTCATCGCGTTCGTCAGCAGAGGTGACAATGTCCACCTCTTCCCCACCCCGCCTCGCTGTGAACAGCATCTTGCCCAACCGTTCGCGGTTCTCTGCAATGACCCCGTTGGCAGCGTCCAAGATCACCTGCGTCGAGCGGTAGTTCTCCTCCAGCCGGACTACTCGGACCGTTGGGAAATCGGTTTGAAAGTCCAGCATGTTTCTGACATCCGCTCCTCGCCAGCTGTATATGGACTGATCGTCATCACCCACGACGCAGACGTTGCCGTGATCGCCCCCCAAGTAACGCACCAAGAGATACTGAGCTCGGTTGGTGTCTTGGAACTCATCGACGAGAATCGCGTCGAATCGGCGCTGATAGTACGCCAACCGGTCGGGATGCTCGGCGAACAACGTCAGCGGATGCAGCAGCAGGTCGTCGAAGTCCATTGCATTAGCTGCCGCAAGCTCCTTGGTCATGGAGTGGTAGATGTCGGCAGCGACCCGTGTGACACGATCGTCTGCTCCTCCCGCCAGTTCTTCGGGTGGAACCAACCGGTTCTTCGCGGCGGAGATTATCGACTGGATGTGGCGAGGCGGGAACGACCGCGGAGCATAACCGCCGCGCTCGAGCAACCTCTTTATCAGCCCCAGGCGATCGACTTCGTCGTATATGGTGAACTGCGACGTGAACCCGACATGTGGCGCCTCGCGTCTCAGCAGCCGGGCCGAAACGGAGTGGAACGTGCCGATCCAGAGGCCCGTTGGGTTCCGCCCCAGCAGCTCCGCTACCCTGCTCCGCATTTCGTCCGCCGCTCGGTTGGTGAAGGTGACTGCGAGGATTCGGTGGGGTGCTACGCCGCGCTGCTGGACCATATGAGCCAACCGTGAAGTCAGAACCCGCGTCTTGCCCGATCCGGCGCCGGCCAACACCAGCAGCGGTCCCCCCGCATACTCCACAGCCTCTCGTTGTGCCGCGTTCAACTCCACTTCGAGCATTAGCTGGCTGATTCCGCCGCCACCGGCAGTCTGGCAACGAAGGTGGCACCTTCCTTTGACGGTGCAATCTCCAGTCGACCCCCATGGACGTCTTCCACAATGCGCCGGGCCAATGCCAGCCCGATACCCCAGCCACCGGCTTTGGTGGACACACCGGGCTCGAACAGGGTGGAACGGACTTCAGCTGGAACGCCAGGCCCGTCGTCAGAGACCTCCAGCCGGGCGGTGTCACCTGTCCTGGCGACGCTGACCGTGATAATGCCGCCACGGCCACTCAGAGCGTCTACTGAGTTCCGTACCAGCGCCTCGAGCGCCCACTCAACCAAGACGGGATCTGCCTGGATCATCGGTCCAGCGACAGGAGCTTTGACTCTCAATTCAACTCGATTCGCGTGACGCGGTAGGCGTGGCTCGAAGTAGGTTGCCACGCGCTCAGCCATCACACCGAGCGCGATCTCATCCTGCCGGGCAGGTCGACCGATGCGCTCGAACCGCTTCGCCACCCGTTCGAGACGTTCCACATCGTCAGTCAGGTGTGCAGCAATACTCTGCGCTTGAGGATCCTGGCTGTCATTCAAACGTTCTATCCACGCGCTCGCGCTCATCAGCGGAGTACCCAACTGGTGTGCTGACTCACGTGCCATAGCCACCCACAGACGATCTCGATGGCTCTCGACCGATGTGCGGTACGCCCATATCCCAATCGTGACCGCCACCACGAGAACTGCGAGCTGGAGAATGGCCAACCAGAGTAGTCTCGATTCGACTGGTAGACCCCCATAGTGAACCTGCCAACCCCCGGGCACGGTGACCGGAGGGTTGGCCTTGTCCAGCACAGCTATGTACTCCCTCACTCGTGGATCCCCCTCGAGGTTCTGCAGAAGATCAGTAGGAATGCTTGACGCAGCGGTTGGCTGTCCAGTGGAATCGGTTATCACCAGCGGGATCCCGGTCTCTCTGACATCTGCGGTGATTGCGATCAGGGTTCCGATTCCGCTGCTGAGAGTGTCCTGCAACCCCGCGATGATCTGACCGTAGATCCGCGAGGTCTCCCGAGCCTCGCGTCGCAGCAATGACGCTATGTCCCAGGCTTGCCAAACAAAAATACCACCAAAGATGAGAACGAGAGCCAGTACAACAGTCGAACCGTATCGCCTGAGCGACCGCCGTGCTCTACGCGCCACCATCTGGCTTCAGACAATCAGTCCCGAGGTACGGCACCAAAGCCTCCGGAATACGGACCGAGCCGTCCGGTTGCTGATTGTTCTCGAGCAGGGCGATTATCGTGCGTGGCAGTGCTACGCCCGATGCATTCAGCGTATGCACATATTCTGGCTTCGCGTTGGGCTCAGGACGGTACCGAATATTCGCGCGACGTGCCTGAAAATCGGTGAAACTGCTTGCGCTAGACACTTCGAGCCACTTGTCCACACCGGCAGCCCACAACTCTAAGTCGTACGTCATGGCACTGGCAAAGCCGAAGTCTCCAGCGGCAAGCAACACAACACGATACGGCAGTTCCAGACGCTGCAACACCGTCTCGGCGTGGCCCAACATCAGTTCCAGCTCACTCCGGGAGTCTTCAGGTCGGCAGAAGCGAACCAGTTCCACCTTGTCGAACTGATGCACCCGAATGATCCCGCGAGTGTCCCGCCCGTGGGCGCCGGCCTCCCGCCGGAAACAGGGGGTGTATGCCACGTAGCCACTTGGCAGCTCGTCGGCGGCAAGAATCGAATCGCGGTGCAGATTCGTCAGCGGGACCTCTGCTGTCGGGATCAGATAGAGTCCGTCCCGCGTCTCATACATGTTACTCTCGAGATCGGGGATTTGGCCGGTTCCCTTTGCCGAGTCCCTGGTTACCAAGAGGGGCGGCGCCACCTCGACATACCCGTGCTCTCGAACGTGTATGTCGATCATGAAGTTGATCAACGACCGCACCAGCCGCGCTCCCATCCGCTTGAACAGCGGGAATCCGCTACCCGAGATCAGTGCTCCTCTCGGCAAATCGATAATGCCTAGGTTCTCTCCAATCTCCCAATGAGGTTTCGGCTCGAACGCGAGTTCTGCAGGGTCACCCCACGAACGAATCAACTCGTTCGCCGATTCGTCTCCATCTGGCAGCTCGTCGGACGGGATATTTGGTATGAACAGCAGTCCGTCTTCGAGCTGACCTTCTATGCCACGCAGCTCCCGATCTAGTTGCTTTATCTCGTCGCTCAGGCTCTTCAACCGAGCGAGCAGAGATGTTGCATCCGCCTGCTCCTTCTTGAGTCGCGCGACTTCCTCAGACGAGCGGTTCCGCTCGGCCTTCAGCAGTTCGACCTGCTTGAGCAGTGCACGTCTCGACTGATCGAGATCCAGGACCTGGTCGATCCGCTCAACCAGCGCCGGATCACGACGTGCCAGGGCCGCCCGAAGCAAATCCGGAGACTCTCTAATCAGTCGGATGTCAATCATCGAATCAGGAGGTTGGGAATCCCGGCTCGAGTCCCCGGTAGCCGCAGTTCACGTCGATTACGACTTCGAGTGTGATGCTACGCAGCTCAGCATCGAACTGCACCACGTGGAATTTGCCGTAACGCGGTAACGACGTACCTAGGAATTCACAGCCCGCGGAGAAACTGCGCGAGCGAGCGAAGAAAACATCGCCAACAGCCACGATCAGAGCGGTATCAGTGGTATAGTCCTCAACCGGTGCAGTGATGATCTCTTCGAACTGCTGATCGGCCCTCCGCCAACCAGCTTCTCTTGTTAATCCCAGCAATCCAGCCGGAACCATCATCGCGGTTCCCGCCGAGTCGATGTCGAACATGAAGTCGAACGGCTGACCCAGGTCCGGACGGCTGACCCTCCTGACTACGATGTCGAGACCGCTGGGATCCGGTACCGGTGTGCCACGTACCGCGGCCAGCGTGAGTGTGTCAATGCGGTTTGGAATTGTGGCCGCCGGCAGTGTCGGGTCGCCACACGCTGTCGTCAGACTGAGCGCGACCGCCGCGGCTACAGTCAACTGGAAGTGAGTCAATGACATAGGCCTCATTTGAGTGGCAGAAGATTAGCCTTCGTCCAAAACCGGGTCAACCCATTGACTTGGCTTGACTTCGACCAGTGGCACTCCTAGCTTGCCGCCCATGCCGACGATACGCGACGTAGTCAAGGTCCTGGGGAACCGAGCGGGAGTGGATGCGGTCATCGTGCTGGGTCGAGACGGCTTACCCATTGACAGCCGCATCGACAGTTCGGCGGCTGCTAGGCTCGACTCGGACAGCGTCGCCGCTTTGGTACCGCCGATAGTGGAGAGCTGCTGCCAGTTGGGTGAAGCTGGCGGCCGCGGCCGCTTCGGGTTCGGGGTAGTCGAGTTCAACGAGGGCATGGCTGTACTTTCCGAACTGACTCCGGATACTCTGCTCGCGATTCTGGTCAAGCCAGACGTCAACATCGGACAACTCCTCTTCGAGCTGCGGCGACACAGGGCCGCGATTGCCCAATTGCTCTAGCACACTGTGGCAATAGCTTCTTACCCATGCCGCGCTCAATAGCTCCCAGCGAGCCGACGACGACGTTGGTGTCCGACTCATGACGAATTGGGCCGCAGTGCTGGCGGGAGGGTCGGGCACGAGGTTTTGGCCCTTGTCCACCAACGCGCGACCAAAGCAGATGCTGTCGCTCGCCGGCGCAGCCCCACTCATTCGACAGACTATTGACCGTCTGCACGGACTAGTTGCACCCGAGCAAACTCTGATCATCACCGGTAAACCTCTGGTTGACGAGACGCGGCGAATCCTGCCGAACATTCCGCCAGAAAACGTGTTGGCTGAGCCACGTGCCGCATCGACGGCGCCGGCGTTGGCTTGGGCAACCTCTGTGGCAGGCGAGCGGGACGCCGACGCCACGGTTCTCTCGTTGCACGCCGATTGGTTCGTGGGCGACGATGGGTTGTTTCGACAGACCGCGCTGCGGGCGCTGGATGCCGCCCGGCGCCACGACGTCTTGGTAACAGTTGGCATCCAACCGACCCGTCCAGACACAGGGTATGGTTACATCTTGCCAGGAGATGATCTCGATGATGATGTGAAGCAAGTGCGAGGCTTTGTCGAAAAGCCCGGCGCAGACCGTGCGAGTGAACTCATCACAGCAGGCGCTCTGTGGAACAGTGGCCTGTTTGCCTGGACCCACCAGAGGTTTTCCGATGAGACGCTGCGGCATGCACCAGAACTCGCACCGCATTTGGACATGTTGACCCGCGGCGACGTGGAGGGATTCTTCGCCGCAGTCACACCGATCGCGGTGGATGTCTCTCATTTCGAGCGCAGCCAACGGATTGCCTGTGTACCTGGTCGGTTCCCATGGGACGATGTCGGTACCTGGGCGGCTCTGGGACGCGTAAGGAAGGAGGACGGATCCGGCAACGTGCTGGTTGGGGATGTGTTCCACCGGAAAGCAGACGGATGCGTTGTTTGGGCTGATGACGGGGCCGTGGTGTTGGACGGTGTCAGTAACTTAGTAGTTGTGCAGGCGAACGGTGTAACACTGGTCACTACAAAGCAGAGGTCATCTCACCTCAAGGACCTTCTCAAGGAAATGCCGGAAGCAATCCGGGAGTTGCACATATGACATCAGTCGTCTTGTTGGAGCCGCATCCATCAACTGCGTGGTTTCCGTTCATCCACTGCCGACCGATTTGCGAGCTACGAGCTGGAGCGTGGCTGATTCGGGAACGCTGGGAAGCGGTGGCGAACGCCGAGACCAGCCAGATCCTCGGGGCGGCACATCTGAGTTCGTTCGTGGAGGATGGCGTACCACCCGTCACCACGCGAACCGCTGTATCTGGTCCCGCTCTTGTCGGCCGCTCCGATTTTGCGCCGGCCGGCGTCGCGCCCGATCTGCCGGACCAGCCGTTGCGGCTGGTGAACGATGGCATCACGGTGGGTTGGTGGACGCCGGAGGGATTCACGTGGGAGGGCGAACACGAAGACTGGGAAGAGACCGAGATCGATGGAATAGCGTTGGGTGGGGCCTTCGACTTGCTTACGGCACTCGACCACCTGCTAGTATTGGATACAGCCGATTTCACACACGAGTCGAGCGATCCCTTGCCCCAGGGTTGCATTGTAATCGGGGACCCTGCGGAGGTGGTGATATTAGGAGCTACGGTAGAGCCCGGCACCACGTTTGATGTGAGGCACGGGGTCATCGTGGTAGAGCAACACTGCCACGTGAGATCCGGAACCCGGTTGGAAGGTCCCATGTATATCGGACCAGGGTGCGATATCCTAGGTGGTACGATACACGGCTGTAGCATCGGTCCCAGATGCAAGGTGCGAGGAGAGATGAGTGACACAGTGCTACTGGGCTACGCCAACAAGGGGCACGATGGCTTCGTGGGTCACTCTGTCTTGGGACGCTGGGTGAACCTCGGCGCCGGTACAACCACATCCAATCTCAAGAACACGTACGGCATCGTGAAGTTGCGGTTGAACGACGAACGCATCGACACGGGTAGGCAGTTCCTGGGCACATTGTTTGGAGATCACTGCAAGACCGCCATAGGGACTCTGTTTGACACCGGGGCCGCCGTTGGTGCCGGTGCTAATGTCTTCGGTTACGCGGCGGCAACCAAGTACGTTCCTCCGTTCGCATGGGGTGCAACCGGGAAAACCATGGAGCGCGACGGCTTCCTCAAGATCGCCGAGCGAGTACTACCGCGTCGCCAAGTCGAATTCACAGACCAGGTACGAAGCATGCTCGCTGCAGTGTACGACCACTCGGTAGCACAATGAAAGTAGCCGTTCTCGGCTCGGGAAGCCGCGGCAACGCGGTGGCCCTACAGACCGAGAGCGGCACTCTCCTCATCGATGCGGGTTTCGGCATCAAATCCTTCAGGCGTCGTGCCAAGGCCGTCGGTATTCAACTCGACTCGGTTGTTGGCATCCTCGTTACGCACGAACATGGTGATCACTCGCGTGGGGCAGCAGCACTGGCCCGCGAGCTACGATGCCCAATCTTCGGGTCGCAAGGTACCGTGACGGCACTCACGCGACGATACGGCATCCTCGATGGGGTTGCGTTGCCGATCAACGAGCCAACCGCGGTATCCGACTTCCAAGTTACGACTTGTCACACCGATCACGACGCGCTCGAGCCCATCGCCCTGGCGGTTCGACACCGCACGAGCCGCTTGAAGCTCGGCCTGGCGTGCGATGTCGGGCGTCCCACCCGGCGACTCAAAGAGTTGTTGCAGGATTGTCACTGCCTGATGGTCGAGGCAAACCACGATGAGGAAATGCTGCACCAAGGACCGTATCCAGCCCACGTCAGAAGACGGATTGCCGGTTCGGGCGGACACCTTTCTAACAGAGCTGCCGCCAGCCTGGTACGCGGACTGGTTCACCCCGATTTGTACGTCGTGGTATTGCTGCATCTGAGTGACCGGTGTAACCGGCCGGAGCTCGCCAAGCGAGAGATCCGAGCAGTGCTCGACGAGCAGGGGTTCAAGGGCTGCTTGCGGGTAGCGCACCAGGACCAACCGATGAAACCGTTCGCAGTGAGCCACGCTGCAGAGCAGCTATCTTTGGAGGTGTCCGGCTAGGTCTGCGGCAACGGCTCGTCTTCGGTAATTCGAGCCACCTGCGGCTCCCAGTGGCGCATCATCGTGGAAAACGAATGCGCTATATCACCATCGAACTCCACGCCCGATCGTTCCTCGAGATAGGCTAGCACTTTCTCTGAAGGCCACGCATCTCGATAGGGACGTTTGGTGCGGAGCGCATCGTAGACGTCGCACACGTGAACCAGCTTGCTCGCATCATGGCATGAACGTTCGTAGCGGAATGCAGGGTAGCCACCGCCGTTCAGCATGATGTGGTGCTCGTAGGCCACTACAGCAGCCATATCCAGCTCCGGTTCCTCGGCGATGATCAGGCGCGCTCCCTCAATCGGATGGGCGTTCATCACGTTCCGTTCATTCTCATCGAGCTTCCCGGCCTTGTTCAGAATCTCCAATGGGATCTTCACCTTGCCCAGATCGTGGAGCAGACCCGAGACACCGAAGGCCCGCACGTCATGTGCGCCGAATCCGAGCCACTCGGCCAACGCCATGGTGAGCACTGAGACGTTGAGCGAGTGAGTGGTAGTGTACTCGTCAAACTCCCGCAGCTTGAGGAGCGGTAATAGCATCTGGCGATCGCCGTGCATGGCCACAGATAACGCTCTAACGACTGCTTCAACTTCGAGCAAGGGAAGATCCCGCCCGTTCTGAACCTCCTCGTGCAACCAACGGATGGTATCGGCCTCCTCACCCAAGGTGAGAGCAATCGTGGCCGTCTCCACCGCAGAACGCATACTCTGCTCCTCACCCTTGATCCCGATTTCACCCCACCTTATGCCGGACGGACGCATGTGCCGGGCCTCTGCGGTGTTGATCCCGGCACCAGCCAGCAACCCAAGTGCGTCGCCCAGGAAGATCTCCAAGTCCTCCCGAGTGGTGGTGCGATCGAGTTCGAGCCGCTGGATGCCAACCATCGCCAGGCGTGAACTCCAATCCCAGTTGCGCATCTCGCGTAACGGCGACTTGCCGTAGATGACCTCTTCGGCCAGAAACGAGAATTGAGGAGCGACATCTTCGGCGAGCAGGTCGAGCAGCGTCTGGTATGCGGCATCCAGGGCACGCTCCCGAACACTGTGACCATCAGGGTAGAGTGACAGCGCCGAGAGCGCTTGTGCAAATGCGTTTAGGAAATCGACGGCTTGCGACACAGGTTGTTCTTCACCCCTCTCCTCTGGCTGCCCGGACCATCAGGGGGTCCCGGGATTTAGCGGCCATCTCGAACACTCGCTGCACTCGCTGGTCGGACTCATACTCCCGCAATGCCCTCACGACAGCTACCGATTCCTTGCCTTTCGGGACAGCCTTGAA
>JBDGXD010000122.1:0-11607 GCA_039584755.1 Gemmatimonadota bacterium | reverse complement strand
GGCCTGCACCTTGCGCGTCGCACCCCTCTTCCCCTTCTGACCCCTCTACCCCCTCCCTATGTACCTTCCTGCCCCAACTTGAACCGACAACGACAGCATAGAGCATAGATCTCATGTCCACACGAGCCCCAATACACGAACCACACAAGATCAAGACAGTCCGCCTACTCTCGTTCCCGTCCTTGGAACAGCGCAAGAAGTATCTGGCGGAAGCCGACTTCAACGTATTCAACCTGACTCCCAGCCAGATCAACTTCGACATGTGCTCCTTGGGCACCAACGCGGTGAGCCAGGAACAGATGGCCGGTCAAATGATAGGCGACGAGGCTTACGCCGGCGCCCGAAACTTCGAGGGCCTGCAAGAGGCGGTGAGCCAGGTCTTGGGCCACTCCTACGTATGCCCAACGCACAACGTGCTTGGCTGCGTGAAACTCGTCGTAGCTACGATGGTTCCGTCCGGATCGGTCGTGCCCTCCAACGCGCGCACCAGAATCGACCAGTTGACACCGCAAGATGTGCAGGTGCCGGACATGCGCGACCACGAGCAGCCCGTATTCACCGGCAACGTCGACCTGGAGCGTCTGGAGCGCACCCTCGAGGACAGTAACGTGGCGGTGGTCGGCATCCAGGTGTTTGCCGACGGTCAGCATCCGATCAGCCTGGAGAACATCCGAGCGGTCCGTGCGTTGGCCAACCAGCACGGTAAACGGTTGGTGTGCGACGGTTCCCGTGTGATCGAGAACGCGTGGTATATCCAGCGCCACGAAGAGGGGCACGGTGACCGGTCCGTTGCCGAGATCGTGAAGCAGATCGCCAAAACCACTGACGTCTTCTTGGTAGACGGTGCCCAGGACCCCAAGTGCAACACTGGCGGCATCCTCACGACCGACAATCCTGATGATCACGAGAAGTTCATCAACGAGGTGGTCGTTTTCGAGGGCCTCCACACCTACGGGGGCATGGCGGGTCGAACGATGGAGGTGCTGGCCCGTGGCCTAGCCGAGATGTGCGATGAAGCAGAGGTGCATTGGGTAATGCACCAGACAGAACGCTTCACACAACGTCTGAAGGATGCAGGTGTGCCGTTGGAACGTGGCTGCGACGGCGCTTACGTCAAGGCCGACGAGTTCTTACCGCAGCTGACCGAATACCAGCAGGACACATTCTCGGCGGCATTGTACGAGACGTCCGGCGTACGGGCCGTGGCACCCGGACTGGTGGGGCGTGATCATTTGGTGCCGGTGCAGATCCCACGCCTTGCGATGACCAATGCCCAGCTGGATCAAGTTACCGACTCGATAGTGTCGCTGCACCGCAATCGAGACCAGGTACCAGGGCTCAAACCGAAGACGATCGGTACCTGGCGCGATCAGATGAAGTACAACTGGGTGTTCACAAATCTGGAGCCTGTGGAGTTCGACACGTTCCCGTACGAGATACACACGATCGAGAAGGTAGCCGTTCTCACTCCTGGCCAGCGCGACCAAGCAATCAGGGCAGCGGGTTACAACACGTTCCTGTTACGATCTGCTGACGTGACGATCGATTTACTCACTGACTCAGGAACATCTGCCATGAGCACGGACCAGTGGGCCGCCTACGAGGCGGCGAGGGCGAGTTCCACAACCAGCGATGAGTACCACCAGCTGGTACAGGTGCTACGCGACGTGCTCGGGTACGATTACATCATCCCCACACACCAGGGACGTGCGGCCGAACACATCCTGAGTCAGATCATGATCAAACCGGGCCAGCTGGTCCCAGGCAACATGTACTTCACGACCACCAAGCTGCATCAGGAGTTGGCAGGTGGGGTGTTCGCCGACGTAATTGTCGACGACGCACACGATCCTCAGAGCGAATTCCCGTGGAAGGGCAATATCGACCTCGACAAACTGGACGCCTTGGTGCAGCAGCATGGCGCAGCCAAGGTCGCGTACATCTCGTTCGAACACTCGGTCAATATGGCTGGTGGACAACCTGCAAGCATGGAGAACATGAAGGACGTCTACTCCTATTGCAGCGCCCGTAGCATACCGGTGTTCTTCGATGCAACCCGGTTCGTCGAGAATGCATACATGGTCCAATCGCGCGACCCACATTACGCCGACGTTAGAATCGCAGATATCGTACGCGAGATGATGTTGTATGGTGACGGTTGTACCGTTAGCGGCAAGAAAGACTTTCTGATCAACATAGGCGGACTACTCGCGTTTCGTGACAATGGTGAATGGGCGGCACAGTCAGAAGACATGCTGCGGATTTACGAAGGGAATGTCACTGACGGTGGGCTCGCGACTGCGGACCTAGCTGCCATCGCACGTGGCGTGGAAGAGATGCTTGACGACCGCTACATCCGCTCCCGGGTCAAGCAGACGCAGCTGCTCGGACAGATGCTACTCGATGCAGGTGTGCCCATCGTTACGCCTCCCGGCACACACGCCATCTTCATCGATGCGCGCCGGTTCCTGCCGCACATCGACCAGGACCAATTCCCCGCTCAGCGCTTGGCCGCAGAAATCTTTGTTGAGACCGGTGTGCGAGCAATGGAACGCGGCAATGTGTCAAAGGGTCGCAACCCCGAGACCGGTGAAAACTACAGACCGGCACTAGAGCTGGTGCGGCTCACGATCCCTCGGCGCGTATACACCAACGATCACATGTGTGCCGTGGCCAGCGGTATCATCCGGCTGTACCAACGGCGTGATGAAATCAAGGGGCTCAAGTTCGTATACGAACCGGACAAGTTGCGGTTCTTCCAGGGAAGGTTCGAGCGGTTATAGGGTACAGGGTACAGAGTACAGGGTACATGGTCTGACAGATCTTACGCTTTGTGTGCTCGGGCTGGCGGTATGCGACCGTCTAGCCATCCGTCCGCTTCATTAGCAGCAGCCCAAACCACTGGTTGTCATCAGTGTATGTCTGCTGCACCTCAAAGCCAAACTGCGCAACGTGTTCCGTTAGGTCTCCCAGCACAAACTTGCGGCTGATCTCGATCATCACCTTCTCGCCCTCACCGACGCGAATTCGTTTTCCCACAGGGGCGAGGTTGATGATCTGCTCGGTGAGAAATTCGAGGAAGATCTCCATCCGCTGCCGCGCGGGTTCGTACGTCGCGACGTGCTTGATTTGATCCAAGTCGACGCCCGCATTGAGTTCACGATTCATGCGCGCAAACACGTTGGTGGTGAATTGAGCAGTCACACCGGCGGCGTCGTTGTATGCGGCGCTGATCAGCTCGCGATCCTTCACTAGATCCACACCAAGCAGGAAATAATCGCCCTGCGATACGCTTCCTGCTAGAGCAGTGAGGAACTGATTCGACTCATGGTCGTTCAGGTTGCCGATGGTACTGCCCAAGAAGACCACCATCGCGGGCGAGTGATCACGAAACAGGTGAAACGCAGTCTCATAGGTCCCGACTATACCTTCCACCGTTACACGCGGGCGTCTCTCGATGATCGCGTCAGCGGCAATCTGCAACGCCGATTCACTCACATCAACCGGCACGTAGTGAACAGATCCACCTTCCCGGGTATACGCATCCAGCAGATAGTCCGTCTTGACGGAAGTTCCCGATCCAAGCTCGATCAGACTGACCGGGCCGGTCGCGGTCTGGATGTCCCGGGCGCAGCGTTCGAGAATCGCTGCCTCCGTGCGAGTCGGGTAGTACTCCGATTGATCACAGATCGACTCGTACAGTTCGCTGCCGCGTTGGTCGTAGAGATACTTACACGGCAACCACCGTGGGGTATCCGACAACCCAGTGAATACATCCTGGGCAAACTCGACTGCCGCATCGGTATTCGCGTGGCCGAGACGTGTGAGCGAAGATTGCACCATCGATGGGTCAGTTATGCCATTTTCTCCGGCTAGAGTTGGATCAGTTACGTAACGGGATCGGATTCATTGAAGTTCCCTTGGGATCGGAGGCAAGTGGCGTGGGTTACGAACCTAGATTCCGGTACGTGGAATTGCAACGGTACGGCGTTGGGCGCCTTTGAGCACCAATGGAGTACGACTATCTTCAGCGGGCTGCGTAATCAGCGGAGTAGTGATCTCACGCCAAGCAGAAAACTGAGGCCTTCATGAACCGAGCCGCCCTTACTGCCCTCCTGTCGGTGGCCATATCAATTCCGTTTGCGACTGTTTACCCACAAGAGACTACGGACACGACACAGCAATCCGAGGCGCTGCGTGTCTTCTTGGACTGTCACACGCGGTGTGACTTCAGCCATTACCGCCGCGAGATAACATTTGTCAACTGGGTGCGGGACCGACAGGACGCTCAGGTACACATTCTCGTGACTTCCCAGACGACGGGCGGAGGTGGACAGGAGTTCTTCTTCAACTTCATCGGGTTGGAGGAATTCTCCGGTAAGGAAGACTCGTTGTACTACGTCTCGAACACCACCAACACCGACGCCGAAGTCCGCGACGGCACGACTCAGACGCTCAAGCTTGGGCTCATAGCATATGTTGCGAATCTGCCCATCGGTCAGCAGATCGGGATAGTATACGAGGCGCCCGAGTTCGAGACGCAACAGCAGGTGCAGGTGACAGACGATCCGTGGAATCTGTGGGTTCTGGAAGTAGGCGCCGGCGGTAGCGTCAGCGGAGAGAGTAGCCGCAGTGATTTCGATATCAATGGCGGATTCGAAGCGTCTCGCACCACCGAAGAGTGGAAGATCGAATTCGACGCGGGGGGGTGGTACAGTCGCCGCACTGAGGAGTTGAGCACCGGAGAGAGCTCTTTCTCAGATCAAACATGGGACTCGGAGCTGCTAATCGTTCGCAGCTTGGGAGATCACTGGTCCACGGGCGCCAAGGCCGACATTGGCTCCTCCACGTTCGGCAACATCAATCTGGCGTTTGGCGCTGGGCCGGCGATCGAGTACGACATATTCCCGTACGACGAGTCCACTCGCCGGCAGATCTTCCTCTACTCCATTAGTGTCGCAGCTTTTCGCTGATCGCAGGCACTCGCGCCTGACCCCAAGCCAGAGTCCAGTGTCCTTGGGAGTTGCGATACCGGGATCCCGGGCCACAGGAACGATCGTATCTTTCTCACCATGACGGACGCCGAGTTTCAGCCAGCATACTTCTCACTCTCGCGCAACAACCTGAACGATCGTGTCTCCCGTGCCGTGGCCTTGCTCGCCGACTGCCGCGCCTGTCCTCGTGAATGCGGGGTCAATCGTTTGGACGACAAATGGGCCGCGTGCAAGACGGGCCGCAATGCAGTGGTCAGCTCCTATCTTCCCCATCTCGGTGAAGAAGACTGCCTCCGCGGTTGGAACGGATCCGGTACAATATTCTTCTCGCACTGCAACCTGCGGTGTGTGTTCTGCCAGAACTACGACATCAGCCAGGCGGTTCGGCCGGGATCGGCGGAGCGCGGTTCTCCGCCGCAGGAGATCGCTGCGATGATGTTGACACTGCAGCGGCGTGGCTGTCACAACATCAATTTCGTCACGCCGGAACATGTAGTACCTCAGCTGGTCGAAGCGGTCGTAGTGGCAATCGATCGCGGTTTGGACATTCCCCTTGTCTACAACACCAGCGCATACGATTCACTCGAAAGCATAGCGCTAATGGATGGCATAGTGGACATCTACATGCCGGACCTGAAGTGCTGGTCCCTTGATTCCAGCCGCAGGTATCTCAAGGCCGAGGACTACCCCGCCGCTGCCCTCGCCGCCGTGAAGGCGATGCACGAGCAGGTGGGCCCTCTGGAGATTGACTCGAGCGGGTTAGCAACGCGCGGGTTGTTGATCCGTCATCTGGTGATGCCCGGCGGGTTGGACGAAACACGCGCCCTGCTCGCATGGATTGCGCGTGAGTTGGGACCGGAGACCTACGTCAATCTGATGGATCAGTACCGTCCTGCAGGCAAAGTGAGCAGCAGCCGTTACCCGGAACTGAACCGACCCCTCACATCGAGAGAGTACCTTGATGCCCATGACATAGCTTCTGGGCTCGGGCTGAGGCTGGATTCGAGACGGAGGCCGTGAACTCACCGGACTGATTGCGCTGGACTGAGACGGTCGAAGGCGGAATGTGGGGTCCGTCCTCGACCGTCTTGGGGTTGCTCGGGAGAGGTGTTACGGCGTAATCACCTCTGGCCGCACGGCCAGGATCAGGGTCTCTCGTTGCGGATTCGGTCGTGTGCTTCCCAGCACCATGGTCTGACCTGCCCGCACATTGGCCGTTGTCTCGAAGATAGTCCCGAGACTGCTCTCAAACAGGCGGACCTCGAACCTCACCGTCCCGCCGTTGCCAGAACCGCGCACGTCCCGTATCTGTGCCTGGATATGGAAGTCTCGATTGCCGCCACCCATGCCCTGCATCACCTCACTGCCTTCCACACCACCAAGCATAGCGTCGGCCAAGAGCCGATAGCCCTCGAATTTGAACAGCCGGCGGAGCGCTGACTCCACATCCTCAATCGCAGGATCACTCGTAGCCACTCCGTTCGCTTCTATCAGCTGGAAGTGCAGCTGAACCATCGGCGCGGGCTGGTCGTACTCCGAGAGTACACGTTCGATCTTATCCAGATTGTCGCGCGTCTCGCGCACCGTAATGAGATGGCTCGCCATGTCTCCTGCAGTGCTGATGGTACCCGGTGTACCGTCTCGATCAAAGTAGACGTATGGCTCGATCAAGCTTGCTGCTGTTTGCGCATCGAGGAACGCGAGTTCAAAAGTCTGCGTTTCGAGCTGCGGGCCACTACATGCCGCAATGCTCAATACGAGGACCGCTGCCGTGGCAGTAATAAGCGATTTCATCTCTGTCAATCTCCCTGGTCGTAAAACCACACAACCACGATGTCAGGCCTGTCCTCTACCTCAAAGACGGCCACGCTCTTTCCGGGGGGTGTTTCTATGTCCAAGCCGACGCTGGCGCGGTCGGGGGCAACCCAAGCAGCTTCGAGCGCGCGGTTTCCAACGCTGCTAGTCAACAGGATTCCGGCGAGCCCGGCCGCAGCGGCAAAGGGGACCGCCGCTTGCCAGATCCGACGGCGGCGCTTGCTGGCTACCGCTCTCTTGCCAGCTACGGCCAGTGCCACCTCCACGCTTGTCCTGGGATGCTCAGCCCGCAGCAGTCGCTGTAGCTCCGACTGTTCGGCCAAGATCCTTTGAGCTACCGCGGCACAGTCGGCACACAGCCGGATATGACCGTCGAGTTCCGAATCGTCGCGTCCTTCCAGCTGCTCGAGGTCTGCCTCGAGTAGCAGCTCCATTGCTTGTGAACAGTTCACCTGCCCAGTTCCTCCACCATTTTGGGATGCCGTTCGATCAACTGCGACCGAATGGCGCGTCTAGCCTTGCAGAGATTGGCCCGCACGGTAACCGGATTCATGCCCAGCATGTCACCGATCTCGGTCGGGGTGAATCCTTGCAGGTCTGCCAAGTCGAAGATCTGACGTTGGCGCGACGGTAGTCGCTCGAACAACGTCCGTATGGCTGTCACCACGGCGCTATCCGATTGCTGTTGGACGTTCATCACTCGGGTATCGTCAGTCTCCATCAATCCTAGCTTCTCCCTGAACCGCAGCTGAGTGGTTCTCCTGCGTCCCAATTCGTAGGCGGCGTTTCGGGTCACCTGGTACAGCCACGTCATGAACTGGGATCTCCCCTGGTAACTCCGCAGCTTGGTGTGCATCCGAAACAGCACTTCCTGAGTGACATCATCGGCATCGTCGGCGTCACCGGTTTGCACTAGAGCCCAGCGATAGACCTGGTCGTAGACCTGACGGACTAGCGCCTCAAAGGCACCGCTGTCACCTGCCTGCGCCAGGCGAACGAGGTTCGCGACCGCTTCGCCCGGGAGGCTAGTCCCGTTCAATACCACTCCAGAGTGTCACCATCTAACCCGTTTGTGAGATGCGTCCAATGCGCTTTGCGTTTACCCCCACAACAAAGCTCGAGCTCCGCAACCGTGCGTTGCCTGGTCCTATCCGCTATTTTTGTAATATCCCACGCCTGGAGTATCCCATGTGGCGCCTCGCATGTAGCTCCCTTTTGGCCGGCCTGGTTGCAGTTCCTCTGGCCGCAACCGCACAGCAGAAATCAGTTGAACAGCAGATCGCCGAAGCCGTGAGTCCCTTGCCGGAGGAGATGCAGGACGTGGCAACCGTCTTGGCATACATGGATGGTGACACGCTCTCCCAAGTGCGAATGGGGCTCAGCACGATGATCTGTCTGGCCGACGATCCCAAGATCGACGGTTTTCACACTGCCTGCTACCACCGGGATCTGGAGCCGTTCATGGCACGAGGCCGCAAGCTGCGGGCACAGGGCAAGACGATCGCGGAGGCGCAGCAGATCAGAATCAAGGAAATAGACGCCGGCGAGCTGCCCATGCCGAGTCAGCTCGCTGCGTTGTACTCACTAACCGGACCTGAAGGGAGCTTCGATCACAACACGGGTTCCGCGGTCGGAGCACGCGGATTGCACGTCATCTACGTGCCATATGCTACCGAGACGTCCATAGGGATATCTGAGGTCGCATCCAGCGGACGCCCGTGGCTGATGTACCCTGGCACAGGGATGGCGCACATAATGATACAGATTCCGTAGCCACTCCTCGGCCACCCCGGACGCCACTGGAAGTGCTGACGTGATCGTGGTCGGTTACGAAGATAGGATCCGATGGGAGTCATACATCGCTGCTCTGCCTCTTTTGCCCCATCTGCCCCCGGCGGAGTGGACGGCAGCAGGGACAGAGGAGGCAGACGAGCCAGAAGAGGTACCCTAGCCAGCTTCCTTCTCGCTATCACCGTTCTTTCCTGCACTGCAGCTCCTCCCGACGCAGCTCTCGAACTCCGCGTCATGAGCTTCAACATCCGTTATGGCACTGCCAATGACGGCGAGAACAGTTGGCCCAGTCGCAATCAGCTCGTGATGGACGTGATTGCTGACCACGACCCAGACATCCTCGGAATACAGGAAGCTCTCGAGTTCCAACTCGACGAGCTAAAGCAGAATTTGGGTGGATATCGCATGATCGGTGTGGGACGGGACGACGGCATCGCAGCCGGCGAGTTCGCGGCAATCCTGTACCGCAGCTCGCGGTTCGAGGTGCTCGAATCGGGAACTTTCTGGTTTTCTGATACTCCGGAAGTTCCTGGTTCAACGAGCTGGGGCAACAACGTTACCCGAATCTGTACCTGGGCGAGCATGCGTGAGAAGTCAACCGGCCTGCAATTCTTTGCATACAACGTCCACTTCGACCACGAGTCACAACCTTCAAGGGAACGGTCCTCCCAACTCCTGGCAGCACGCATCAACGCTCGTTCCAGTCAGTCGCCATTCATCGTCACTGGTGACTTCAATGCGGGAGAAGAGAACCCTGCAATGCTCTTATTGCTCGGCGAAGGGCAGCAGATCGACCTGGGAACTGGGTACCCAGTTACTTCGCCCGGTTTGCGCGATAGCTATCGTGCACTTCATCGTGACAGCGTCAGCGTAGGAACCTTCAATGCGTTCCGCGGTGAAAGAACCGGTGAGAAAATAGATGCGGTACTCGTGTCCAGTGACTGGCACGTGAGCAAGGCCGCAATCGTCCGCACGGCAGTGGATGAACGATATCCATCTGACCACTTCCCCGTCGTCGCTACGATCTCGCTACCACAGATAACCGGGGAAACTGATTAGCAGTTCTGCCCCTCCTTCCCCTCCTTCCCCCTCAGACCTGGTGGGAAAGTGAGGCGGAGGGGATCAGACCATCACCGCCGAGAAGCTCACTACTATTGGATTGACCAGCTGCTCGAAATCCTTGTAAGCCAGCTTGATCAACTCGGTGTGGGAGCCCGCGTTGAATGCAATCTCATCATCCTCCGCCAGCTTGGCAGCAGCGTATACTTCCATGCCGTAGAGATTCCCGAACGGCGGCATGGCCCCGACCTCACACTCGGGAAACAGATCCTTGAACTCCGCCTCGGTAGCAAGCTCGATCTGCTTCGCTCCCACCGCCGCCCTCATGAGATCGAAGTCCACCTGATAGGAAGCGGGTAGCACTGCCATTGCCATCTTGCCGTCCACTTTCACCATCACGGTCTTCGCCAGCTCCTTGCCCGACACATGAGCCGAAGCGGCAATCGCCTGCGCGGTGTAAGCCGGTGAATGACTGATGTTGACGTACTTGATGTTGTGGCTGTCCAGGAACTCCTTGAGTCGTTTGACCGGCATGGTGACCTCCTCGGTTCCCGTTACTTGGCGTGGTTGACTACTAACCCAAGCTTACATCCTGGTACGGGCGACCACCACCTCCAGCCCAACAGACGCGCCGTGTTCGTCGGGCGAGAGCATTGCACGATGCGTGCAGCAGCCATATAATGCCTCGCACTGGAGACACCTGGAGACACAAATGCTACGGAAAGCCCTGCCATGGCTGTTATTGGGTCTTGCAGCCACTACCCCCGCGTCTGGCCAAAGTGACAAACCGTTGCGGGTCATGCTCTCTGATCTCTTCACCTTCGGCACCTGTGGTGAACCCCTCTGCCTCGATGGCTCCATCAGTGCAGAAAACGGACATGGCGACCACTACCTTCCGGCGGTGGCCACAGGCAATCTGGCGTTGATCTCTTTCATCGAGGACGCTATCGGCAAGAGCGTGTCCGCCACTCCGCTCAGTGCTACTAGCAGCGGGGCCTCCTTCACGATCGTCGGAGGCATTCCGGTTAGAAGCACGAACAGCGCGGGCCCCATCTTCGCGGAGCAATCTCGTACTCTGGGAAGGGGCAGAGTGTTTCTAGGATTCAACATCTCAGGAGTGAATTACACCACACTCGGGGGCGTGCCGACCGACAACATCACACTCAATTTCGTCCATCAAGACGTTGATCCTGAGGGCTCACTCGGTGATCCGGTGCGGGAAAACGACGTCATTCGCCTCGACATGAGTCTTGACATCAACGTCCTGGTGAGTTCCGTGTTTCTCACATACGGATTGACCGACTTCATCGACGTCGGCGTTGCCCTTCCGTTTGTGCGGACATCTATCGCCGGTTCCAGCCAGGCTCAGATCGACCCGTTTGGGACCACGGCGATTCACTTCTTCGGTGGCACCGTTGACGATCCAATCCTCAGCGGGACCTCGTCGGTATCCGGCTCTGCCGCCGGAATCGGTGATGTCGTAGGGCGGTTGAAAGTCAACCTGGGTCAAGGGGCAAAGTTCGGAGCGGCCATTCTGGGAGACGTCAGGTTTGCCACAGGCAAGCGTGAGGAACTGTTGGGATCCGGCTCGGCCTCAATCCGAGCTCTTGGGATAGCTTCGGCTCAATTTGGTGACTTCTCACCACATCTGAACGCCGGCTACCTGATACGAACCGGCGAGTTGCAGAACGATGCGATCCTGGCAACCCTCGGGTTCGACCAACGAATGGCATCCTGGGCCACCCTCGCACTGGAGATGATGACCCAATGGCAAGTCGGAGACAACCAGATCGAGCTGCCCGGACCAATCCAGTTCGCTCAGCCTTTCCCCAGAGAATTGCAGTCAACCTCGGTTAGCGTGATCCGTGAGAATCTCGTGCAAGCGTCGGCGGGCGCCAAATTCAGGGTGCGAGGTGGCACCGTGATCTTGACCAACTTCATCGTGCCG
>JBDGXD010000121.1:0-11635 GCA_039584755.1 Gemmatimonadota bacterium | reverse complement strand
TCCAGGTTCCGCAGCGGTCTGGTTATAGCCCAAGTCGCCGTCTCGGTAATCCTCTTGATAGGATCCGGATTGCTAATACGGAGTTTTGCATCGCTCAAGAGGGTCAATCCCGGATTTGAGACACAACACCTGCTCACTGCCGAGATCCGACTCACCCAGGACAAGTACTACGAAGGAGACCAGCGGATCCAGTTCTATACCAAGTTGAACGAAGAACTAAGAGCGATTCCCGGGGTCATCGACGTAGGGCTCATCAACCAACTGCCTGTAAGGAACCCCGGAAACAACATATACGTGTATGCTGCCGACCGACCGCCGTTGGATCGAAACGATCGCAGTATCGCCTATACACGTACCGTGTTCCCGGGATACTTCGATGCCATGGGGATTCCCCTGATGCGGGGTCGTGGTATCGACCGTTCGGATGTAGCGGAATCCCCGCCGATTCTCGTTATCAACGAAACGATGGCGCAGACACTATTCCCCGATGAAAACCCGATCGGACGACAGGTGGTGGTCGACGTGGGAGAGGACGTGACTTTCGACGTGGTAGGCGTGGTCGGAGACGTTCGTATATCGGGTCCGCGGTACAATCCGAGACTCGCCATGTACGGATCCTACTTCCAGCGCCCCCTCTCCACTATGCGCGTGGCCATTCGCACTGCCACCGAACCGTCGTCGATCGGCAGGGCTGTGCGAACGACCGTGTGGAATCAAGACCGCGACATCCCGGTGGACCAACTTTCGACGATGGACGATCTCATTGCCCGATCCGTATCACGTGACAAGGTAATGGCGCTGTCGCTCGCCATGTTTGCCACGGTTGCAATGTCACTCGCAGCCGTCGGACTTTACGGCGTCCTGGCCTACTACGTGAGTCGACGCGCCCGTGAGATCGGCATCCGAGTTGCACTAGGTGCCGGAGCAAGAGACATAATCCGGTTGGTATTGAGACGAGGCGTTGCTCTCGTGGCTCTTGGAATCGCAGTTGGATTGGTGGGAGCGTTCTGGGTGACACGTCTGATCCAACAGATGCTGTTCACGATAGAACCCACCGACCCCGCAACGTTCGCTACAGTCAGCCTGTTTTTCGCACTCGTCGGACTCATCGCATGCCTGATCCCAGCGTGGAGAGCATTGCGAGTAGACCCGTTGACCGCGCTGCAGGCTGAGTAGCGTCCTCAACAGGCCACAACAAGAGACGGGCCGCTTCCAAAGCAGCTTGTCTCTTCTTGCCCGCATCACGATACCGAGGTGGCCAGTACGGCCACATAGGCTCACATTCAGTTGACGACGACCGAACCGGACCCGTGTATAGCACCTGTCTCTTCTGCAACGAGTCTCTGGGAAGCAACCAGACGATCGAATCCTTCCCAGTGGGAAGCCGCCTCGCTTTCGATCCAGCACATGGACGTTTGTGGGTCGTCTGTCGCCACTGTGAGCGTTGGAACCTCACACCCATTGAAGAACGTTGGGAAGCAGTTGAGGACTGTGAGCGGCGCTTCACCGATGCGAGAAAGCGATTCTGTACCGATAACATAGGACTCGCACGAGTTGCGGATGACGTCGAGCTGGTGCGAATTGGGGACGCGCTGCGAACGGAGTTTGCAGCTTGGCGTTACGGAGACCAATTCGGACGAAGGCGCCGGCGAACGATCATCGCGGGATCGGCTCTTGCAGCGGCAGTGGGTGCATTGGCTGCGGGAACCATGGGGCTCGGTGTTGCCACTGCTGGGGGATACTGGGTCTATCGCGCAGGTGACGAAGTCCTGACGTCGCGGAGGAACCGTCGTCTGATTGCTCGAATCCCGACCGACGACGGAGAGACAGTGACCGTGCTCGGGAGTCATCTCTCCGGAGCCCGCCTATCACGCGTGATCGGAGACACGACCGGGGTCGCCCTGACCCTCCCTCATTTGCACGGTAGCAGCACACTGCGAGACCACCACGCTCTGCACGCAGCGGCGTTGATCATGCCGGCAGTAAACGGCACCGGTGGCACCAGAGATATGGTCAGCCGCGCGATGAAGCGGCTGGAGAACTTCGACCATCCAAGCCGCTACTTGCTGTCCGCGGCGGCCGTCAGCGTGCATCCCTCCAGACCGGGCGGCCTGTTGGCAAGACTACCAGTGGACATGCGGCTCGCAATCGAGATGGCAGCCAACGAAGAAAACGAACGGTTCGCCCTAGAGGGGGAGATGTGGCTGCTCGAGATGGCCTGGCGCGAAGCTGAGGAGATCGCTGCAATTGCAGACGGCCTCACCATACCGGCAGAAGTAGAGCGCAGGTTGGAGGAGCTACGCAGGACTACAGAATAGCCAACCTTCAGCGGCCCCCGGCATCGAGAGGCGTCCGATCCGGCCGAACCCATTGCAGCAAGACCTCACGCTCCGTGTCTGACAACCGCGCATCTCGGTGAATGAGAGTGTAGCTCTTGAGTGGCATTTCGCCCTCGGACAGCATCTCCCACATCTCTTCAAATAGGTGCTCCTGCTCTTCGAGATCGAATGCCGGCCACTCGGAGTAGTTTAGATGTCCGCGACCATGGTCCACGTGACCGGCAACGAACCAAGACATGGGAGCGACGTAGCTGTACCAAGGCCAGTTTGTCTCATTCGAGTGACAGTCATAGCAGGCACGGCGCAACATCTCTTTGATCTCAGCTGAGGTACCTATGTCCGATTGGACCGGAGGATTGCTCCTGTCCACGGTCTTGAATTGAAGCGCAACCAGAATGACGATCGTTCCAACCGCAAACCACCGTGGGCGTAGCAATTTCCGCAAAGCCGCCATATACACTCCGTGGGTCGGGGTTACTCGTTCGGCGGCGAGCCTGCCGACGAAGTTTCACAATAAAGCGGGGCGGGTAGACCCTGTCTAGCCTCAGGTCCAGGCTTGCCGATATCCTGACATCTGCTAAGCTATGTGTACTATGCGATGCGGGACTACCATCGTGGAACCGTGGAATGTCAGAGTATCTGGCTGATTTCGTCCTCGCCCTCAAAGACGCGCAGGACGCAGCCGTGCAGTTGCGTGCTGGATTGTCTGCCGAGACTGTGCATGACCAGGGCGAGGAGCTGAATCGAATCGAAGGAGAACTCGGTGCGCTGCGGCAGGAGATGGCGACCGTAGCAGCACTGCCAATGAGCCGAGCCGGAGAGATCGTTGAACAGCTACGTGGGATGCTCGTGCGTGCCAGTCACGACGAACTCATGGTCCTGCACCCACATCTGGTCCAAGCAATCGCAGCTACGATGAGAGGAGCCGAGTAGGCACTAGCGCCACCGCACCCTTCTTATCGTTGCCGCTTCGACCATCTGGTCGATCACTTCCATGCCCGAAACCACTTCAGCAAAGATCGTGTAGTTGTGATCCAAACGCGGGTTGTCGACCAGATTCACGAAGATCTGACCGTCTCCGGTATCGCGACCACGCGTTGACACTCCGACGGTACCTCGGAGATGCGAGCCCGGGATCAACTCGTCACGGGTGAACGGGCCATCGCCCACAAACTCGTTCGCTCCCGGACTACCGCCTTGGATGACGAACCCGGGCACAACACGGTGGAACGTCAGGCCGTCGAAATGCCCGGCGCGCGCCAACCGGGCAAACCGCGCAGCATTGGTCGGAGCCTCGAAAGCGAGCAGTCGCAGCTCGATTCTTCCGCCGCCCAACATCTCGAGTACCGGTCGCGCTTTTGCGAGTTCATTGATCTCACCGAAGGAGGGCACTGGCGTGGCAGGTGGCGCGGACGGCTCGGCGATATGCTGCACACCAGTCCACTCAGTCAGGATCCTCGCTGTTTCGTTTGCGATCACCGGGTCGAAGTCTGACAGATACGTCCGGATCCCGTCTGCCTGGCCACTCCCACCAAGTTCCTCCAAACGTAGCAGGACGGCGCGGCGTGCATCCCGCGAGGTTTCTCGTTGTTCGGCGGTAATCAATGCAAGTGCACCAAGCAACGCAGGTACGGCGCTGCGCGAGTCACTGCTCCCTTCGAGTAATCGTGCCGCAGTCATGACCAACTGATAGTCAGGCCTTATCAACTGAGCGATGTAGATCGAGTCCGCCTCATGCCCCACGATGTCTGATATTGCAGTGATCGCGGCCTGACGAACGTTGTCACTGTTGTCACTGGCCAGCCGCTTCAGGTAGACCAGCGAGCCCGCTACTCCCGCAGCCCGTGCAGCGTACATCCGCACCCACCAGGAGTCATGTCCCACGAACTGCGCCAGCAGCAATTCCGTCGGCACTGGTGCGACCTTCGCCAACGACACCAGCGCGTGGGCCGACCTGTGCCACGCTCCGTGGTCGGGCAGTGAATCGGCGAGAACCATCAGCGCGGTTCTCACCGCTTCCTCACCGGCACAACTGCGCCCCAGGAGATCGAGTGCCAGCAGACCTATGTTGGGATCTGAATCGTGCGTGGCACCAAGCAACAGATCGCACCCATCATCTGGCAAGACATGCCTGCCATATGCCTGTAAGGCTGCATAGCGGACGATGGCGGCCTGATCCAACAGATACTGACCGATCACTCGTGCCCGTTCCTCAGGCGAATCGATCGTAGTCACCGCTCCAACGGCCATCCTGCGAACCTCGGCATCGGGATCAGCTAGCGCAGCCTCTGGCAGAAAGTCCGCCCCACCACTCCGTACGAGTGCTGCAGTGGCTAGACGACGAATCACGGCCGCATCGGTCACCTCCCCCTTGGAGCCTCCCTGGGTTCCGTACTCGGCGAGCATCTGCAGTGTTTCCGTCAGTCCCGACGACACTTCTATTCCTTGCCCACGTTGTCTCACTAGACTCTCGAGCCCTCTCGCGACACCTATGAGCATGCCAGACTCGGCACCATCGGCGGAGCCGATCAGGGTCTCCTCAACCAAGCGCAGACCGTCGGCCCGCTCCAGCCTCAGTCGCCCGAGAGTCTGCGCCACAACGCCACGAACAAATGGATCGGATTCCTCAGGGAAACGGGCGAGCAGTGGCGCGAGTGCAACTTCCGCGTCGCCCCGGTAAACGGCTTGACCCAGAGCGTTCGCAGCTTCAGCTCGAACAGCAGCTACCGAATCCATCAACATTCGGACTATCGACTCCACAAGGCTCGGACGCTCCAATCTGCCGAGAGCCCGTACTGCGATCTGGCGTACTACCGGCTCGCTGGAACGCAGGCCTTCGAACAGCGGAGAGAGTTGCTCTGGTGTTTCAGCCCGTATGTCTTCCGCATGTGCCATCTGATACCACAGTAGAGAATCGAGGTCGCGCGGACCTGACGACCGCTCGCTTGAATCGCACGCAGCGATCCCCGATAGCAGTGTAAAGAGCAGAAGAGTCGCAGCGAGACCGTTGCGACCGTTGGCTGGCTGGGAACGGGTAGTCATGAAACCCCACACTATCGAGATTGCGTAAAGTAAGACACCGATCAGGAATACGGTCTGACCAATCGATTGGTCTCGATGCAGCAAACCAAGCTCGCCGAGCAAGTACGCCCAGTCGTGCTCACCGCCACCCACCAATGGTAACTCCAGGCTCCGTGCGTCTCTGATGTAGACGGAGATGTTCCACAGGTTCTGGCCAACCCACCACAGAAGCACTGCCGCGGCGTATCGGTTTCGGTGATACAAGAAGTAACCGAAGAACGTCAAGGGAACGATCAGCTGCAAGAGCGTTCCACCTAGGTATCCAATAAACTCACCGAACGGTGCGAAGAAGATGTGACCAGCCTCGTGGATGGCCAGATCAACGTTGTCGAGTAGCCGGTATCGTGATGGATCGTTGAACGTGATGAAGCCATATACGGCGAGAATGACGATAAGGCCGATCTTCGCAGCCGGAGTCATTCGGGTGGAGACCGCCATCTATGGGCTATTGCGTACCGGCGGGAACCGCTATCCGACGAACGTCTAGCGGGACTCCCTTTTCACCATCGAGGACCAGCGCTACGGCATCCATCTCACACCTCCCCTCGCATACGCCACACCCCATGCACTCTTCCCAATTCACGGTCGACTTGCCGTTCACCACAATTGCGCCAAACGGACACGCTTCCGCGCAGTCGCCACAAGCTATGCACGCGGTTTCATCCACCTGTGCCACATATCCCGATGACGCAACCATCGGCACACCGTGCTCGACCATCGCCTCCAGGCCGCCACAGCAACAGGAGCAGCAGTTGCAAATAGCATAGAACCTGTCGTTGCAGGCGTCTTTGAAATACGCAGTGTGGACATGACCACGATCGTGTTCGGCTTGCAGCAGCTCCAGAGCCTCCTGCTGACTCACACGGCGTGACTTGGCAGGGTGATGGTCCAGCACAAACTCACCGCCGCCGACTATCATGCACACTTGAGTTGGCGTGCAAGGGCTCTCACGAGCGAGTCGGCATGGGCACTCAAGCAGGGTTACCGGAGGGGAGCCCTGCAGCACGATATCACGCGCCTTGGGGTAAGGGATGATCTGCTCTAGATCGGTTCGCTTGATGTCGTGATCTAGCTTGACGATCTCACATGCAAGCTCCGTGGTGAGCACTTTGCCATGATAGTGATCCGCCCACCAACGCTTCACATTGGGCGTCATCCTGGGCAGCAGTTCGTCTATGCAGAATTTGATGTACTGAAAGGTCCAGCGACCGTATACATAGCCGTGGATGGCTGTTGCGACACCACCCTTCCTACCGTCGCTGCGGGATTTGCGAATTGCTGCCTGAGTGGACGGAAGGATCAGATGGCCGCGTTCACCGACAACCCACAGTAGCGCTAGCGCAGCTAGGGGGACGAGGAGAATCAGGAGCAGCCAGAGCATAGGTCGACTCTCTCGAGTTCGGTATCACTATCACCGTAGCGGTTAGATCTCAATCTGTCTACTTATAAGGTGTTGCATCACACGCCTCGACGGTACCCCATCTGCCTCGATTGGAGGGCAGGATGCGAGATTGGTTATCACACCTAGGCCGAATCATGAAGCCGTTCACCTGGACAGCCTTGATACTCACGGTGACAGCCTGCGCAGAGTCGCACGAGCAGCCCAACATCATCCTGATTGTTGCCGACGACCTCGGCTATGGAGAGTTGGGTAGCTACGGTCAGGAGTACATACGCACACCAAACGTGGACCGGCTTGCTGCCGAAGGTATGCGGTTCACCAATCACTACTCAGGCAGTCCGGTTTGTGCACCCTCCAGATCCGTACTTCTCACTGGACTCCACACGGGACACACGTACATCAGGGACAATGACGAGATGCCGGAGCGGGGCGACGTTTGGCACGACCTGAGCCTCGAAGGCCAGCGTCCGCTGCCAGCTGGAACACGTACAATCGGTACGATGCTGCAGGAAGCAGGATACGTAACCGGTGCCATGGGAAAATGGGGCCTCGGCGGGCCAGGCAGTAGCGGGGAACCCAACAAACTCGGATTCTATCATTGGTACGGTTACCTCGATCAGCGCATGGCGCACAACTACTATCCGATACACCTCTGGCGCAACGGTGAGAAACACGTACTTGAAGGCAACGAGTACTTCCATCCACACCAACGTCTGCCGGACGACGCCGATCCCAGCGATCCGGAATCATATGCCCCTTACACCGGGGAGCAGTACTCGATGGACCTCATAGCAGAGGAGGCCCGGCAATTCATCCGCACCAACAAGGACAACCCGTTCTTTCTGTATCTGCCCTTTATTGTCCCCCACGTATCACTGCAGGTGCCTGAAGAATCGTTGCAGGACTACTTGGGAGTGTTGCCCGATACTCCGTATAGCGGTGACCGCGGATACCTGCCACATCGCGCACCACGCGCGGCATATGCCGCCATGATAACACGGATGGACCAAGAGATCGGACGTATCCTGATGTTGTTGGAGGAGCTGAGACTGCACGACAACACGATTGTCATCTTTACTTCTGACAACGGCCCGACCTTCAACGGCGGAACCGATTCGGAGTTCTTCAACAGCGCAGGGCCCCTGCGTGGTCTCAAGACCCAGATCTACGACGGCGGTATACGCGTTCCCATGATCGCGTGGTGGCCGGAGAGGATTGCACCGGGTAGCATCTCAGACCACATATCGGCGTTCTGGGATTACTACCCGACCATTGCTGACATTGCAGGCGCTGTGATCCCAGAGGATGTAGATGGGTTGTCCATGGTGCCGACTTTCCTGGGTAAGCAAACTGATCAGGAGCAACACGAATACCTCTACTGGGAGTACCAGGGTCAACAGGCTGTCCGATTGGGGAGGTGGAAGGGTATTCGTCATCGATTGGACCAGGAGATCGAGCTGTATGATCTCGAGAACGATGTTGCCGAACAACACAACGTGGCCAGCGATCATCCCGATATGATCGCACGTATCGCAGAGGTCATGCGTACAGGCCGAACGGAATCGGAGCTATTCCCGCTCGACCGTGGACGATAGTAGTGACACGCGTTCTCGTAATACAAGGTTGGTCGAGGTGACAACAAGCAGCACAGAGCAATGGCAGCTGTCGGCTGTGACGCCACCTCTCACGAACGACGTGGTTCACATCTGGCGTACAGTACTCGACGCACCTTCCCCCATCGTGGATGCGCTGAAGGCGATTCTAAGCAACGACGAACTCGATCGAGCCGAGCAGTTCCTGACTCAACGACTGCGCCACCGTTACGTCGCCGGCCGGGCCTGTTTGAGGATCTTTCTGGGGGCTTATCTGGAACGACAACCTGCGAGTCTGGAGTTCCGCTATGGCTCCAGTGGTAAGCCGGCACTGACCTGCGAAACGGCGCGAGACTGCGTTCATTTCAATCTCGCTCACTCCAGAAGTACCGCCTTGTTCGCGTTTGCACGAAATCGGCGTGTTGGGATAGACGTTGAGCACTGGCGGCAAATGGAAGACGGCAGCCACATTGCGCAGCGTTTCTTCGCCCCGGAAGAGGTTGAGCAACTCGCCAAACTGCCGCCCGACGACTGGCGACGGGGATTTTTTGCCTGCTGGACTCGCAAGGAAGCCTATATCAAGGCACGAGGGGACGGTCTGGTCATTCCACTGAACGAATTCGCAATAACAGTACAGCCTGATAACCGAGTTGCGATCGTCCGCTCCGAAGTCGAACCCACCGATGTGGACCGTTGGTCCGTCGTGGAACTCGATCCGGAGCCTGAATGCTCAGGCTCAGTCGTGGTCGAAGGATCGGGCTGGTCGCTACAACGGCTGCGACTGCCACTTTGGCCCGATCAGATCGACGGTCTACCCCCCCTAATCCGGCAGTCGTTCTAGTTCAGCCTCGAGCGGCGAAGTATTTACGATTCGGACCATGATGTCGGTTTCCAACCTGGTGTCCGAGGTGCTACCCGTTTCAATCCGCCGTAGGATGGCGTGAACATGCAGCAGAAGATGTGGCGACTTGCACCCATTCGCCAACAATCATCCGGGTCGGTATTCGGCCAGAACCACTACTCGGAGAGATGGGCCCTCGGCGGCAACCCACCCCGATCGACAAGGCGGTAACCGCTGAGGGCCCCTCGCAAGAAGGCCTACTTGGCGGTCGCTCCTCCGACTGCCGCTCCCAGCAGCAGTGGAATCACGTTGACGAAACCCAGCATCCAGGCGCCAAACCCCAACACCCAGGCAACGAGCTGACCGATCAGCGGAATCCAACCGAGCAGTGATCCCAGCAGGATCGATCCGACCAGCAAGATCACTCCCGGCAACAGAGCGGCGACGATGGCGGGCCCCATCCCCCCGGCCTTCCTACCCCCTACGAATCCCGCAATCAGCGATCCGAGAAGTGGGATCCAGAAAAGAGCGACCGACAACCCGAGCATCCAGGCCATCGCCTGGGGAATGCTGCCGCGTCGCGCGACCTGAGTCGACATGCGCTTCTCCTATCAAGGTGACAGACGAGAGTGGGCGAGGCGGTTGCCACCTCGTACATCACACTACGATATATCTTGCAAGACGGTTTCGCGAGAGAAGGGGCCGGCGGTCCCTTCCCTGCTCCCCTTTTCCCCGCCCCCAACTCCCTGCTCCTCCATTACCTTTTCTCGTATGTCGACCGAGCACCCAGCCACTCTTCGCCAATCGATCCCGCGCATCCGGCTTGTTCTGACCCACCTAGCGCCGACCTATCAGCTGGAGACCGTCGCGCAAATCAATGCGGCGTTCCTCGAGCGGAACGAGATTCGAGCAGTGTTATGGGACGTGGATGGAACCATCATGTCGTACCACGGTGACGGTGTGGATGCGGAGTTCCCTCACATAAGAGCAATGTTCCGAGGGGGGCCAGCCCGTCATGGGATCCTCTCCAACTGCGACGAAACCCGGTTTGATGAACTGGGACGCATATTCCCGGAAGTACCTGTGCTGCGGGGTTACTCGACTCCGCATGAGTCGGTATTTCGCTACCGCCTTGATGGGATCGACACTCACACTCAAGAGGATATCGAACACCTTCTGTCGAACGGCGGCAAGCAGATCCGAAAGCCGAGTGGTGAGTTGATCGAGTATTGTATGGAGGTAATGGAAGAGAAAGATCCCAGAGCCGTACTGATGGTCGGCGACCAATATTTCACGGACATTGCTTCGGCAAACCTGGCAGGCACCCGTTCCGCCAAGGTGAGGACTTTCAGGCGGGACACGTTCCCGAGATCCATCCGCACAAGCCAACGGCTCGAGACTCTGGTCTACCGTTTGGTCCGCAACATGAAGCTGGAACGATGAGATGATACACTCTATTCGAATAACGCCTGCCGAGTTCCAGATGCGGTCGAAAGCCCTACTCGAGTACGTGAAGCAAGGGCAACTGTCCGGTGTCGTTCTGTTCGACCCCGTCAACATCCTCTACTTCAGCGGTTTTGCATTCATACCTACAGAACGGCCAACGGCTTTTGCACTGAGTGCTGACGGCGAACGGGCGATGTATGTGCCACGGCTCGAGGTAGAGCACGCGCGTTCAACTACGGACGTTGATTGGATAGACCATTACCTGGAGTACCCTGGCGACCCACATCCCATGAGCGGGTTCAAGGAGATGCTGGGCAAGATGAACATCGAGACGGCCCGTGCTGGTAGCATCGGCGTCGATCTGGACGGATATCCGTGGATCTTTGGTTACGAGGGCCCCACGCTGACTGAGCTGACGGGCACTCCGGTCGTCAACGTACAGGCCGAGATCAACCGACTTCAAGCCGTGAAGAGCGAAGCGGAGCTGCGACTCATCCGCGAGAGCTGCAAGTGGGCCAATCTAGCCCACGCACTGCTACAGCGTTACACCGCAATGGGCAAGACGGAGACGAGTGTTAGCATGCGTGCCAGTCACGAGGCCACATTGGCAATGCTCGACGCGATCGGTCCGATCTTCCACGCACAAAGCTGGCCCGAGACCGGGCCGCGCGCGGAGTATCGTGGGCAAATAGGACGCGGCGGCAGCATTCCCCACGCACTGGCAAACAACGTCACATTCCGAGAGGGAGACGTATTGGTGTCAGAAGCATCGTGCCCGGTTTGGGCCTACACCTCGGAGCTGGAGCGCACCATGTTCATTGGTGAGCCAAGCGGACAGCAACGTGAGATGTTCAATCACGCAGTGGCAGCCCAAGAGGTGGCATTCTCGATGCTGAAACCCGGAATCAAATGCAGTGATGTGGATGCTGCTATG
>JBDGXD010000120.1:0-11663 GCA_039584755.1 Gemmatimonadota bacterium | reverse complement strand
CATGCGGCCGACTTCTAGAGCGTACAAGAACGGATACTGGCGCAGGTCGGGATCATCGAGCCCAATAGGGTTCTCGAGTTCGTATGCGTCGATATTGGTGAGTCTGCGCACACGAATCAGGAACTGCACATCGGCCTTGGGGAAGTCCACGGCCCAACTGGGGTAGCGCCCGCCGTATCCGCTGTACATTGCCCTGGTGAAATAGAACTCCCTGCCCTGCTTGCGTTCCCGAGCATCCAGTTGTGTGCCAGACAAGAAACGTTGTTGGCCGCCCGGGTTACCGTAATCGGGTGAGAGACCCCATACCGAGGCTCCCAGACCGGTTGCCCCGATAAGCAGCAGAATGGTAGGTCGCGGATGCAATGTCATTCACGTTTTGGTGACGAGTCCTGATCAATACCTGAACCTCAGGTATTTGGTTCCCTGAACACCATGATCTATTCTGCACTCGCGTTTCCCCGTACCGTCTCTTCGAGACTCTCCCAGGGACAAACACTGCGACGTATGTAGTCGAGCAGCTTGACCGGCAATCCGCGGATCCGTTTCTCTGTCACCGGATCCAGGCAGTTGCCGTCCTCGTCAAACACCTTCTGCACGTTGGCGACAGAACAGGGGCCCGGTAGCACTATCCCACCTACATGGGAGCATACGCTGCGCAGATGCTCCAAGGACTTCACTGCCCCTATCACTCCGCCCGCGACTCCGAGCAGCGCTATCGGCTTGCCACTCAGTTCGGATGGGAACCCGAGATTGTCAATCAACAACTTTGAAACACTGCTGAAGCTGCCGTGGTATTCCGGTGTCGCAAAGACCACACCGGCGGCCGCTGCGATTGTTGCCCTGATCGACTTCACTGCTGCGTTCGCGCCCGCAGCGCCCGGCAGTGGCAGGTCCAGGCCCGTTGGGTCAACCACATCAACGCGCACATCCGGGAACTTGCCCAGCTCGTCCAACACCAAGCCAACTGCCTTGGTCGTATAGTTCCCGGGTCGGACACTACCTATCACTACTACAATTCCAATGGCACCTGTTTCAGCCGGCATCGCTCCCCCATATACCCGGTTTCCCGTTTCCCTGTTTCCCGTCTCCCTCAGAGACCCGATCACCCATCCAAGAACCGGACGCACTGACTCGCCAACCTGCGGTTCGCACTCGGCCCGTTCCTCGATGCCGCTCTACACACAGTATTACGTATGACTTGGCTGGTGCGTTGCGCAGGCGCTCAAGCTAGGGCCCGAGCGCTAATCTCGCCAGACACTCGCAGTACTCAATGGCAGGTATTGTTAACCGAGTATCGTACTTGGCAGGTCCGCGATCGAATCCAACACCAGATCGGGTTGGATGTCGGAGTTGTCGAGTTCTGTTCGGCTGAATTTGCCGGTACGGAGCAGTATGCCCTGACCACCCAGAGCCTGTATGCCGGCCACGTCGTTGACCAAATCGTCACCCACCATGATCACATCCGCCGGGGTCAATCCGATCGACCGCGCAGCATACTGGAAGAACTCTGTATTCGGCTTTCCGACTACGGTGGCGCAGGCTCCGGTCGCATACTCGAGAGCCGCCACAAAGGGCCCCGCGTCCAACGTTGGTCCGTCCGGCGTCCTCCAGAAACGATTCGTGTGGGTTGCCACCAGCTGAGCTCCCCCAAGAATCCAACGGAAGGCACGATTCAACACAGCGAACGTCCAATCTTCGCCCAAGTCCCCCACGATCACTGCCTCGGGATTCTCCGGGTCGATTGTCAGGTCAGCGAAATCCTCTGCCGTTGGTCTCGGCAGACACAATGCGATCCTCTTTATGTTGCGGGCCTGGAGCCAGGCCGCGGCGCCCACCGTGGTCGTGAACAGCTCTTCCGCTTTTGCGGAGATCCCGAAGCTGTTGAGGTATTGGAGCACTTCACGACGAGAAAACCGAGATGTATTGGTGACGAACCTCAGCGATACCCCAGCACTTCGTAGAGCCTTGACTGCCTCGACAGCTCCTGGAATGACCTCGCCGGAATCGTACAGCGTACCATCGAGATCGAGCAGCACCCCGGCGCAGCGTAGGGTCGCGTTTCTTAGCGGGATTTAAGAATCCACCAAGCAATAGCGCCTGCGGCGACGATCAACACGAACAGGAAAGCCGCCCTTTTCAGCCGTCGTTGCCAATGACGCCTGCGTTTGTGGCGCTTCGGCAGGACCAGCACCGAGCGACGACCTTGTGGGTCAGTGGACATGTCCGCCATGGTTTGCAGTAAGATCGAAATTAAGGCCAAAAGCAGCAGAGCGGCAGAGTCCTGGTAGGACGACGGGCAGACCGAGACACCTCAGCCACAGTTACCGCCGGCACCGCTCGTGAAGCACGATCACACACCACCCCACTGCCTGATTGTCCCAATCGATCAGCGGACTGGGCTGTCCGGTCTGAGAATCGACGCCAAGAAAAGCCAAATCTCGCGACGGGACTCCTTGGCAGCCGCAGTATCCATCCGATTGAATCCGTGACCACCCGGTTCGTTCTCGTAGATCTTGTATTCAAACCCACTCTTGCCCTCGGCCTTGAGAGCCTGAATCAGTCGTTCCACTTCGAGCACGTTCACGTCCGCATCGTTGGTATTGGTGTGAATCAACAATGGCGTGCCGTCGTACTTGTGAGCGTTCCACGAGGGGGACCGGCGGCGGTACTCCTCCACGTCTTCGTACGCCGACTTGCCGATGTGGTACTCCACCGAATAGAGGTCACGATAGCCCTGGGTCTTGTAACCCATACGCGCGATCAGATCGCTCACCGGAACGCCCGCGTAGGCAACCGCGTAGGCACTGGGATGCTCAAAGATGTTCATGAGAGCGTGTAGACCACCATGGCTCCACCCTACGATACCTACGCGATTCTCGTCCAGGAAATCGTAATTCTCGAGCATGAAGTTGCGGGCGGCATACGTATCCTCGATTTCCAGTCCCCCGTAGTCAATGGTCCGATAGAGCCCCCCACCATAACCGGTGCTACCGCGGTACTCAGGGGCAACCACAGTGTACCCCTGTTCCAGCATCTCTCGCAGCCTGTTGGTGGTTCCAGTGCTGAAGTTGCTGTGGACTCCACCGTGCGGGTACACTATGAGAGGCTGCTTCTGGGAGCGATCCAGATTCTTTGGGATGAATACGTAAGCCTGAATCCTCAGAGGATTACCTGCTCCCTGAGCGGAGGGATTGGGCTGATACCGTGGCGGTGGGCCAGTGAATTGCACGATATCGATGTCGGCTATGTCACCGACCCGATGGAAGAACATGATGTCATCTATGCGGCGGTTGATGGCATCCACCTGGTGCCGCAAGCTCTCTACGTGCCGCTCCAGCATGACCTTGATCTCTTGGATTTCCTCGGAACTCTGAGAGGCCAGCCCGTGCGGCAGAAATGCCGCAAAGATCCCCAGTGCCAGCGTGCAGTTCAACAAACGAAGCGTACGCCTCATCGGACAAACTCCTATCGAAAGCGAGGTGTGAATGTTTGATGTTCAGAAGGCTAGAGCTGATAGCAAAGATACCGATGGAATCGCTCCTCAGCGAGGACTTCCGGCCCATGGGCGACACGCATCCGGAACCTGCCTGGTAGCCGCGGTGACTCGACATACTATCGCCTATCCCACACGGTATATTGCCTGTACCTGTCTTCCCATCATCCCCGACTCATTACAGGACTACCGATGCCTTGGAAATCGATCATCGCCGGTGTGGATGGCTCACCCGAGAGCGCCTGGGCTGCCACCGTGGCATGGAACATTGCCCAAGCTGCTGAAACCGAGTGCTACCTGGTACACGCGAGCAATCAGGTGGCCGATCTTCCCGCTTGGGTCGAGCCCATCGTGGATGCCGATGAACTCGAACGCAACCTGACGTCCGCCACGCGGGATCGGTTGGAAGAGCAGCTAACAGGGAACGTCCCGTTCGAGGCGCTGGGCCATCTCGAAGTCCGACTCGGTAAACCGAAGTGGGTCCTGGCGCGCGTGGCAGACGAGCGAGACGCGGGGCTCATCGTGTTGGGTGGCAAACAAGGTTCGGGTCGTAGGTTCGGAGGAAGCACCGCGTTTCATGTGGTACAGTCGGTCGACGTTCCAACACTCATTACCGTTCCAAGCGCCAGCGCCCCCGATCGTGTGATGGCTGCGGTCGACCTCTCGCACGCGACGGCACCAACACTAGAGGCAGCACAGCGGGTGGCAGAGTTCCTAGGAGCCAAGCTCAAAGTGGTTCATGTGGTCGAGCCCATGCCCGACATCCCGAGCTACACCATCGACCTGCCGGAAGCACAGAACATCAAGCGCGCCCAGGAACGATTCGAACAAACCGTGCCGCCGATCATCAAGAGTGAAGCCGTCGAAACCGCGGTCTTGTCGGGCCACACAGAAAAGACGATCGCCCAGCAGGCTGAGCAATGGAAAGCGGACATCGTTGTCGTCGGCTCACACGGCAAAGGATGGGTAGAGCGCATTCTACTCGGCAGCACGACCCAGAAGCTCATCAGGGCGATGCCGGCGTCGTTGTTGATCGTGCCGGTGGCGGAGCCGGAGTAACGGGGTCGACCCAGCCTTGGTGAGAGTGGCTGGCTGAGCTAACCGAGTACTCTCAGGACCTCTTTGTCGAGACGGTGGCCGCCAGCGAAGCGGATCAATGAGTGTTGGACTGCGCCTTGTCGCAGGCGCGTTTCCTGCGCCTGCACCAGCTCAGACTCTGCATACTCATCTTCCTCACCCAAGACAATCCTGAAATCAGTGTCTGCGACTCTCTGCCGGAACACTGCGAGATCTACGTCCTGCGGCATGAGACCGCCCCACAACGTCAGTCTTTCGGGTGCTACGCTGCTTCGCTCGATCCAGCGGGAAACCGTTGCCGCTCCCTGTGAGAACCCAAACACATGCAACTGGACCGATTCGCGCGGGACCTGTTCGAATATGTGATCGTGAAGTACACCGAGGTATCTCACGTAATCCGAGATCTCGGATAGTCGATCCTCCTTGGTCATCCAACTGGCACCCACTGATCCACTGGTGTGGTTGTGGTAGAACCGTGACAGGCCTTCGGGTGCCACCAGCAGTCGGGTACCGTCATCCAGTACCCGGAAGTACCTGATGAACTGTGACGCGCGCTGACCGTAGCCGTGGCACATTATCCAAACCTGTCGCAGGCCGGGGCCAGTTTCACCCAAGGTGTAGTAACGAGCCGAACGAGGTACGTCGATGTGATGTTCTTTCATGCGCGTAGGTTGTGAGTCAAGCAACTGACCTCGGAATGTAGTCCGAGCTTTCCCCGAGATCTGTTTGATGTCCGCATAGACAAATCACGTTTTCTCAACCACACCCCCCACGGCACGCATCAGAGCAGTTCGTATCTCTCTCACATGCTCCGGCCCGGTCCTGCAACAACCTCCGATACACGTAGCTCCGAGGCCAAACCACTCTGTGGCCTTTGCACCGAAGTCGAGCGGTTCTGCCACACCGGTCCACTTTTTCCGCTCGGCGTCCCAGCCCTCACCCGAATTGGGATATGCCATTATTGGCTTGTCGCTCACCTCGCGCACTTGTTTAATCAGGGCCGACACCAAGCTTGGCGGCGTGCAATTGACCCCGAAGGCTACGATCCTGTCGTTGTGATCCAGCTCGGCGATGGTTTCCTGCAGTGCGTTTCCATCGGCCAGGTGAGTCTCATCTCGGCAGTTGAAGCTGATCCACATCATCGTGTCTGGCGTTTCAGCCAGCAGTCGCGCCAAGGCGTGTGCCTCGGTTCTGGACGGGATCGTCTCGCAGGCCACCATATCGGCACCCGTGCTCACCAGAGCAAGCCAGCGTCGATGATGAAACTCATACAGCTGCAGCTCGTCAATGTCGTAGTCTCCCGTGTACTCTGAACCGTCTGCTAGATACGCACCATAAGGTCCGACGCTGGCTCCGACGATCGGCTTGATCCTGCCCACACGGTTAGCAGGATGGCTCCAGAAAGCATTGCGTGTCTCCAGAGCGAGCCAAACTGACAGGTTGAGCAATTCTGACGCATCGGCTTCACTCAACCCTCGGCGGATGAGTTCCGGGTAGGTGGCCTGGTAGGTAGCACTGACGATGCAATCCGCACCGGCGCGTAGAAAGTCCAGATAGGTTTGGCGAATCAGGCCCGTGTCTTCCAGCAGTACCTTGGCCGACCACAGTCGATCGTTGAGGTCGGCACCGCGGGACTCCAACTCCGTCGCCAGCCCTCCGTCTAGAGCGAAGAAACCCTGCCGACGGATAAAGTGACTGATTGGGTCGATCATGACTCAACACACGGTATCTGGTTGTCTGGAGCTGTCCGGTGGGAGACGGGAAGTCTGTGGAATCCCCGCTTCCCACCACATCTCTTCCCGATCCGATCATCCGCCCGGTTTGCGCGGTACCTCGATCGGTTTGCCCGGATCTGGCCGGATGCCATTCTCATCACATGCGCGATACAGGGCCGGCAGCGAGTTGCCTACGATCTCATTGATCTGTTCGATCAGGCCTGGAACATTCTCCCAAGCCCGGTCGATCTGCCACAGTTGATCGGCGGTCGGTCTGGTCGTGGACCCTTCAATTGCGTTGGACACCCTGGCATTTCGACCAGCCTGGCTCAGTTCCCGGCTGAGCGTATCTAACCTCTCGCTCAACAGCTTTGCGTCTTCCGAAAGTGCCTCAGGAGCACCCTCATGTTCTTTGATCAGGGCTTGGATATCTGACACCTGGCCCCTCAGCCTGCTTACGGTCCTATTGGCTTGGTTGATCGACTTGTTGAGCGCGTGCACACTCATGAGAGCATTCTGTCGGGCTCGCCGATCCGCGTCGGAGATCGCGATACGAGGATCGCCGCGCACCTGGAACTGCACCGACTGAGTCTGTCCCACCTCGAGCTGAACCGAGTAGGTACCGGGAAGCACACGCGGACCTCGTGGGGCCCCGAAAAACCCACCTTGGCCACCTTGCGACTCAAACGGGGGTGCCAACCGCAGGTCCCACACGACTTCATGAATGCCTGCGTCACCGGGTCCCTCCAACTCACGCACAGGATTGCCGTCGGAGTCGACGATGACGAGCCTGGCTTTGATTTCGTCGTTGTTGCGCGATGCACGCTGTCGATCCGATCCCTGGCCACTCGGGCCGGATCCATTCGAACTCGACTCGGCTGTTACAGCAGCTTCCTGTTCCGTCAGTTTGTCCTTCAAGTAGTAGCGGATGTTGGCACCGACCGGAGGATTGGGCGCAGTGAAGACCGTGTGCCAGAACGGCCAGCCTCCCGCCAGTGAATACATCGTGGCCGACCGGACAGGGAACAAGTGTGCACTGGAAGCCAGTAACTCACCGGAGAGTTGCTCCAGCGGTGTTATGTCACCCATGATCCAGATGCTGCGGCCATGGGTGCCTACCACGAGATCGTTGTCACGCTCGTGCACCACGATGTCGTCGACAGGGACGGTCGGCAGATTGTTTTTCAACCGCACCCAGGCTGCACCACGATCGATTGAGAAATACACCCCCACCTCATTGCCGAGTAGCAGCAGATCTTCGTTGTTGGGGTGTTCAGCTATCACGTTCACCGACCAGCCGTGTGGCAACCCACCGACAATGGCCTGCCACCGCTGGCCGTAGTCCTCACTCACGTAGGCGTGCGGTGCGAAGTCGTCGTTGCGGTGCCCGTCAAAGGTCGCATACACACGTCCCTCGACGAAACGTGAGGGAACGATCCGACTCACATATGTGCGCTCCGGGAGGTCGCGGATCCGCGAAGTCAAGTCGGTCCACGTACCGCCGCCATCCTGCGTCAGCTGCACGTTGCCATCATCGGTCCCGACGTAGATGAGATCGGCGTTCAGTGGTGACTCTCCGATGGTGGTGATGTTGCCATAGGTCGAGATCCCATCGTTGGGCGACATCATAGGCTCGGAACCTGGCACTCCCATTATCTCCAATTCCGTGCGATCGATCTGCTTGGTGAGATCCGGACTGATCTCCTGCCAGGTGACACCGCGGTCGGTCGATTCGAACAGCACGTTGCCGCCGAACAGAATCGTGGCTGGATCGTGAGCCGAAATCACGATTGGTGCGTTCCAATTGAAGCGGAACGAGCGGTCCTCCTCATCCTCCTCCTGGCCAGCGAGCGGGCGAGCCACCGGCCTGATCCGAACGCCCTCACCGGTCTCGAGATCGACACGACCGAGGTTTCCGCCTTGCGACTCGGTATACACGATGTTGTGGTCGGTCGGGTCGATCAGATTGAAGAAGCCGTCGCCACCCCAGACATCCGTCCAATCGGAGTTCCTGATACCGTACGAGTTGAGTGTTCGGTTGGGACCGCACCAGGAGCTGTTGTCCTGCAGCCCGCCGCACACAAAGTACGGGTCTCTCATGTCAACGCCGATCTGATAGAACTGGCCGATTGCCATATTGTCGTACATGCGCCAATGGCCGGAACGATCGAACGATGCCGACACGCCGCCGTCACTACCAATGATCAGATGGTCCGAGTCATTGGGGTCGATCCACAGGGCGTGGTGATCGACGTGGATCTGCTGCGCCCCATCGCTCCGAAAAGTCTTGCCGCCGTCATCCGAAACCATGAGCTGTGTTCCCAGCACATATACTCGCTCGGGATCGGTGGGATCTATGCGGATTTGACCGTAGTACATCGGTCGAGGATTCGTGTCGCTTATCTTCTGCCAGGTTTCACCACGGTCGGTCGAGCGATAGACACCACTCTTCCGTTCACTGGCCGGTCCCTGTGAACCGAAACCACGTGACGGGTCCCTGGCGTCGGCTTCGATCACGGCCAGTACCAGGTTTCCGTCGCCCTGGAACATGTCGAGACCGATCCGCCCCATGTCACCTTCGGGGAGGCCATTGGTGAGCTCGTGCCAGGTATCGCCGCCATCGGTCGTGCGGTAGATGCCGCTTCCCGGCCCGCCGCCGTTGAAGCCCCAGCCAGTCCGCTGTCGCTGGTACATAGCCGCAATCAACGTGTTGGGATCGCCGGGATGCATTACCAGATCGATAGCACCGGTGTGGTCGTCCACAAACAGTACCAGGTCCCAGGTTAGACCACCGTCACGTGTGCGGTATACGCCGCGCTCCGGGTTGGGACCCCATAGGTGGCCCACGGCCGCCACGTAGGCTACTTGCGGGTTGGTGTGATGCACCACGATGCGGCCGATATGGTGCGTGTCTTCCAGACCCAGGTGCTGCCAAGTACGTCCGGCATCGGTGGACTTGTAGACGCCGTTACCCCACGGGGAACTCTGACGGTTCTGTGGCTCCCCGGTTCCCACCCAAATCACGTTGGCATTGGATGGCGCAAGAGTCACGTCACCGATGGACGCTGTCGTCTGGCCGTCGAATATCGGTTCCCAAGTAGTGCCGTGATTGGTGGTCTTCCACAGGCCACCCGACGCCGTACCGACGTAGAAGATCTGGGGCTTCGATTCCACCACAGCCAAATCGGCAACCCGACCACCCATCACCGCCGGGCCTATTTCACGGTATTTGAGGTTGGAGATGGCGGTGCTGATGTCGGTCTGGGAAGAGGCGGTCTCGAGCGGTAGGCTTGTGAGCAGGAGCAGTACGGCTGCACTAACCACCGAGTGCACCCTCCACTGTGTAGGCGATCGCATGATCACTGTCCTCAGTTCATGGTATGGCAACACGAAAAACGTGCAGCGGGAACGGGAAGCGGGCAACGCTGCGGCGTTTCCCGCTCCCCGATTTCCCGTCAGGTCATCTCGTTGGCTTGCGCGGTACCTCGACCGGGTCGCCTGGTAATGGCCGGATACCGTGCTCGTTGAGCTGGGCATTGAGTTCCGGCATCTGTGTCGTTATCACAGCATTCAATCTTTCGATCAGGCCCGGCACCTTGTCCCATGCCATGTCGAGCTGCAGCAATACATCGGGAGAGGGGCGGGTGGTTGACCCTTCCAGCATGAACGAAGCACGTGCACCTCTGTTTGCCTGCCCCAATTCACGAGTGATGCCACCCAATTCAGTGCTGATCGCCGTAGCCGCCTCTCCGATCGACTCCGGTGCGTCCTCGTTGTCGCCGAGCAGCTCTTGTACTTCCGCTACCTGTTGGGTCAGTTCTCGTACCCTGCGCCCTGCCTCATACAGCGGCTTGGCAAGTGCATACATGCTCATTAGTGCAGCCTGACGCGCCTCCAGGTCAGCTCGCGTGATTTCTATACGCGGGTCCAACCTCACTGTGAAATCGGTACTCATGGAGCTGCCTGCTGCCTCTAGTCTGACCGTGTATGTGCCCGGTAAGACCTTGGGGCCTCGCGGTGCGCCACCGAACCCTCCCTGCTGCGACTGCTCTGGCACGTAAGGAGGTGATAGCCGCAAATCCCAGATCATCTCGTGTCCACCTGCCGTTCCGGGACCATCGAGTTCGCGTACGACCTCACCGCTGGAATCGAGAATCGTGAGTTTTACCTGCGTCTCCTCACCGTTCGACCCAGCTGACCCCGCGACCGCACCAGCCTCGTTCACATCCTGTCCGAGGTAGTAACGAATGCGCGCACCCTGTGGCGGATTCGGCAACGCCAAAGTGCCTGGCGTCCATCCCTGCGGCGTGTATGGGTTGTAGGAAGTTGCCTGCCGAACCGAGAACAAATGTGCAGCTGATGCGAGCACCGTGTTGGACATCTCCTCTAGCGGTGTGATGTCGTCCATGATCCAAATGCCGCGACCGTGCGTCCCGATCACGAGATCGTTGTCTCTCGGATGTACGACTATGTCGTCTACCGGTACCGTAGGCAGGTTGTTCTTCAAGCGAGTCCAGCTGTCACCCCGGTCGATCGAGTAGTACACCCCGATCTCATTACCGATGAACAGCAGGTTGGCGTTGCGCGGATGTTCCGCGATTACGTTGATCGTCCACAACTGGGGTAGACCCTGGACGATCGGCCTCCAGCTCTCACCGAAGTCCTCACTCACGTAGGCGTACGGGTCGAAGTCGTTGTTCCGGTGACCGTCGAAAACCGCGTATACCCTGCCCTCAACAAACCGCGATGCAACGACTTTGCTCACGTACGTCCGTTCTGGCAGGTTCGCGAAGTTGCCGGTCAAATCTGTCCACGTGGCGCCACCATCCCTCGTCACCTGAACGCTGCCGTCGTCGGTGCCGATGTAGATCAGCGCCGGATTCAGCGGCGACTCGCTGATGGTCGTGAAGTTCCCGTACGACGAGATCCCATCGTTGCGGGACAGTATCGGGCGGGAAAGCCTGGTACCCATGATTTGCAGCGTGTCGCGATCGATCTGTCTGGTCAGGTCGGGACTGATCTGCTCCCAAGTGAAGCCGCGGTCGGGAGACCTGAACAGCACGTTGGAACCCACGTAGATAGTCGCGGGATCGTGCGAAGAGAGTACGATCGGAGTGTTCCAGTTCCAGCGGAAGCGCGGTAGCTCGCCCGCTTCATCTGGCTGCCCCACCGGTACTACATACGTACGCTCCATACTATTGAGATCCACGCGCGCAACCCTTCCGCCTTGTGATTCGGCAAACATGAGATGCGGGTTGGTGGGATCCATGACTGTGTAGAAACCATCACCACTGCCGACATTGTACCAGTCACGATTTCGTATGCCCTGGCTGGACAGTGTGTTACTCGGTCCACACCACGACCCGTTGTCCTGCAAT